>NZ_JBSWYH010000049.1:0-22497 GCF_056161025.1 Roseibium sp. AWQ4_254 | reverse complement strand
TCCGAACGGCGCGGGCACGGACTTCAGGGGAAAATTTGTTCGTTGTCTTGCTTGTCATAGACCCTACTTCTCACGAGTTGGGGTCTCCGGCAAACCCGGGGCGGTTCAATGCTTCAAGATCACGAAGGCTAACCTGGCCGGACAGTTGAGCATAAATCATCGTCACAAGGTGCTCGAAAGTGGAAAATCGCTTACACCATTTGTCACTCGCATAGGCTGCGGTGAGGGAATTGATCTGGCGGCGGGGAAGATGCTTTATGATCTGATGAAAAACGCTTAGGGTCATTTCTGGGTCCGTTTTTGGGAGAGGTTCTGAATCAGGCGTTGCAACCACGATTCTAGACGATCTCCTTACAAAACGGGCCTTTTTTATCCTAAATCAGAATTTTCCCGGACAGTAATGTCGGCTGGTATGACCTTTACCGCCGCTTTGGCGAGGCCGCGCTGGCAGTCCGGCGTGGCGGCTCGGGCCGCGTCTGGAGCCGCATCCCGAATTCCGTTCGCAAGCAGGTGCTCGAAATAGCGCTCGACGAGCCTGAACTGTCTCCCAGAGAGCTGGCCATCAAGTTCACTGACGAACGCCGCTATCTCATCTCGAAAGCCAGTGTTTACAGGCTTCTGAAGGCCTGCGACCTCATCACCAGCCCAGCCTTTATCGTGATGAAAGCCGCTGATGAGTTCCAGGAGAAAACCACGGCACCCAACCAGCTCTGGAAGACCGATTTTACGTATCTGAAGGTGATCGGCTGGGAATGGTTCTATCTGTCCACCGTGCTAGACGACTTCTCCCGATACATCATCGCCTGGAAACTATGCTCCGGCATGGCCGCGAGCGATGTTCAGGACACTCTCGATCTGGCACTGGAGGCCTCCGGGCTCGATGAAGTCAACCTCGTTCATCGCCCGAGACTTCTCTCAGACAACGGGCCGTCTTACATCTCCGGAGATCTGGCCGAATACCTAGCTGGAAAGGGCATGGCACATACGCGCGGCGCGCCTTACCATCCCCAAACCCAGGGCAAGATTGAACGCTGGCACCAGACCCAGAAGAACCGGATCCTCTTGGAAAACTACTTTATGCCAGATGACCTGGCAGCACAGGTTGACGCCTTTATTGGATACTACAACCACCGGCGCTATCCGCTGGCCAGCAGGCGTTGCTTGCAACGCCGAGAGGCACGAGAGCCTGAACAATCTCACCCCGGCCGACGTCTATACCGGGCGCGGCCAGACCATCCTCCTCGAACGGGAAAAGATCAAACGGAGGACCATGGAATAACGACGCTTGCAACACGAAAACTCCGCTGGATAATTGAAATCCAGATGCGCCAGCCCCTCCTTAAGTCAGGAAGCCATCAGTCTCAAAATACCTGACGACGGACAATTCAGTTTCTTTCGTACTCGTCCCTATTGCGCATACAAGCCGCGAGACAGAATTTACGTCTCACGCCCGTATTGGCATGATATCAAGTCGCCATCATAGCTTGATGGCATGTGCTACACAATGGCTGCGCTTAGCAGGTTTTGACCCTATGCAACCCATCAGAAAGAAACGTGAACGGATCGGACCGATAGACGTCCCGTATCTGGGTGGACCAATCTCATTCCACTTGACTCAGCTTGGCAGCTTTATACAAGCGGGTTCTCGGTCTGCTTGGGGAGTGGATCGACGGGTAGAAAAAGGTTTCTGCATGCTTGGGAAAATCACCAAGAGGATTGCCTATAAAATAAGGCGAAAACTCAACTACAAGACAATTTCTATTGGCGGGGTCGTTCTCAACACCGATCCGGAATTTGTCCCAAAGGGAATACGCAAGCAATTGCTGCAAAGGGACTACGAGACCCCTGAGCTTAAGTCGGTCCGGCTGGGAATAACAGCGCAGGACCGCGTTCTGGAGGTTGGTGCCGGTATCGGTTTTATCGGCATTGCTTGTGCAAAAATCTGCGGCCAGGACAACATTTTGTCTTATGAACCGAACCCGAAGATGAAGCCTGTAATTGAGGCAAATTATTCTTTGAACGGAATGCGTCCCAATCTGAGAAGCAGGGTTGTTGCGGTAACCAGTGGTGAACTCGAGTTTTTTTTCTCAGAACATGTTCTGTCTTCATCGCTCGTTGATCGAAAACTGGGAACACCGACCCTCGTAGAAGCGGACGCTATTTCTGGTGTTGTCGATGAGTTTCGTCCCACTGCGATAATCATTGATGCCGAGGGAGCGGAAATCGACCTACTTCCGAACTGCGATCTTGCGAACGTTTCGACCATCGTGGTTGAAATGCACCCTCATATCGTTGGTGCAACGGCGATCAGCGAATTGCGAGCCTATCTCAGCGAACGCGGTTTTGCAGAGATAGAGAGACTTGGGAAGACAGCACTTTTCAAGAAGGCCGATTAAGAAACTCTGTGCCTCGTTGCCCGGTATATTCGAATGGTGCCGTTTCAATTGAACGTCGCTACAGACTCTTAGGTTGCTGTCGATCCTACGAAGCAATTGGCGACGCAAACTCAGGTAGCGCGGACGAGTTTCAGTCCGAGCCGCTTTGCGTAGAACTCGCAGATTGCGTCTTCGGAGTGCTGTTCCTGCTGACGCGCATGACCGTTTGTTTGGAACTTTTCCCGACATATGACGCTTGAAATGAGGGCTTGGATATTTCCCACCAACCCCTCCACATCCCCGCACGGTGATAAAAGCCCCGTCTTGCCGTGCTCGATCAGCCAGCTTGGCCCGGGAGAGGCTGTTGCGACGACGGGCAGGCCGGCGTTCCAGCCTTCAAGCACCACGTTGCCAAGGGGTTCGTCATCGGCCGGGCACACGAGAATGTCGGCGGCGAGGAGGAAGGGGGACGGGTCCTTTTGCCAGCCCAGGAAGTGCGCGCGGGTCTCCACGCCCAGATCCGTTGCCAAGGTTTTCATCTCGTCCATCAGCTCTCCATCCCCGATGAGCCAAGCATGCACGGTCTCCGGAAGCTGGGCAAGCGCCTTCAGCAGCAGGTCAAAGCGCTTGCGCTCCACGAACCGGCCAAGGGCGATCAGAACGGTTGCGTCCTGCGGCGTGGCATGGTCCGCACGGGTAACGGGTTTGAGACCGTCCGGCAGGGGCTCAACGAAATTGCTGATCATGTGGGCCCGCTCTGCAGGCCAGCCCATCTCGACTGCCTGGCGGATGATTTCCGGGGTATTGCCGATCAGATCCTGAACATTGCCATAGGTGTGAAAGCCGTCGGGAAAATCGCCGAGGCGCAAAAAGGTGCGCATGTCCCGCCCAGGTTTGGGCAGCCACTTGCTGGCCGGGCTCATCCAGCCCAGGGTTGCCCTGGCTCCGAAGCGGCGGATCTGCCGCGAAATGCCCCAGCGGACAAAGTGGCGCTTCAGATGCGAACGGCTGAATTTCAGCTCGTGCACCTCGCAATGTTCGGCCAGCTCGTCGCGCCAGGGCCTGTCGTGCCGGATGAAGGCGATCTGTTTCACGCCGCGTTTGGCAAGCGCGCGAGACAGGCGCACGAAGAATTTCTCCGCGCCGCCGTCTACACCCAGATGGATATGGGCCAGCTTGCCTGAAGTATCCGCCTGCTCAGTTGCCATCGATCACGTCATAATAATTGTGGGCCCGGCCGAACAGACCGCGCAGATTGCCCGAGCCTTTCATCAGCCGGATCAGGCCATAGTAGAAGAGCTTTTCCCCTCGCTGGCGGGCGAAGGGTTTGAGGCAGAATCCGAGACAGGTGGCCAGAAAGCCGAAAAACATCCGCCGGGTGCATTTGGGGATAAAATGCAGGGCCGCGCTGGCACGGCCTTCGCGCAGCACAATGTTGAAGGCGCCGGAGGTGGCAGCCATATGCATGCGGCTCAAAAGGCGTTTGGTGGTGACGCGTGAGGCGGGAATGTCTTCTTCGACAAAGGCATCGTCCACCCAGATCATCTTGGCACCTGCCCCGTGGGCGCGGCGGAAAAAGTCGATATCCTCGCTGCCAAAGGTCAGGCGCTCGTCAAAGCGCAGGCCCAGCCCGTCCGGGCGCACCAGGCGCGCGCTCACCAGCACATTGTTGGTGGGCGCTTCGGTGATCTGCGTTCCGGTCGGCCGGGGTTTGAGCAACTGCGATTTCCACCAGTGGGGCGCAGGCTTCTCATAGATCCGGCGCACGGGCCCGTTGGCCACTTCCGCGCCGAAGGTCCGGCAGGCGCCCAGCAGCTTCTCGATCCAGTCCGGTTCGGCCCGTTCATCATCATCGATCAGGGCGATCCAGTCCGGGTCTTGCTCCAGAGCCGCCTCCAGCGCCCGGTTGCGGGCGAAGGGGATGCCTTTGCGCGGCTCATGGTGGAACGTGACGGGCAGGGACAGGCGGGCAGCAAGCGCGGCTCCGGCCTCGCCGGAAAATCCTGGCTGCGGATCGTTTTCCACGACCACGGCGGCAAGGGCGACCCCGTCCGGGTGCACCAGCTTGTCAAGGCTGTCGAGGCATGCTGTCAGCATCTGGGGGCGCTGCGCGGTACAAACGGCAATGACCAAAGTCTGGGTCATGTCGGAAAATCGATCCTTCCTGCGGATGTCCCCGGTGCCGTCAGGTGCCGCCAGTTCATCTGGCGCAGCGGGGCCACCGGAGCTGCGGGTCCGCGCAGGGGTTTGGCCCAAGTGGCGCGTGCTGTCAAAGGTTTTCGCGCAGCACAGCCTTTCCAGATCGGGGGCCACGCGCTACGGTTGCCGTTCCCTTTTTTCAAAGATTGCGAAAACGCAACAGTGTTTGGGAGGACACGGCATGAAGGGACTGATGATGCACCGTCCGCTGAAGGTGGCGGACATCCTGACCTTTGCGGCGGCAACTTATCCGCAGGCGGAGATCGTGTCCGTGCGCACGGAAGGGGATCTTCACCGAACCACGTTCCAGGAAACAGCGGAACGGGCGGCACAGCTGGCCCATGGGCTGGCAGCCCTTGGGGTGCAACAGGGCGACCGGGTTGCCACCCTTGCCTGGAACGGCTACCGGCATCTGGAGCTTTATTACGCCATTTCGGGCATCGGCGCGGTCTGCCACACCATCAACCCGCGCCTGTCCGCCGAGCAGATGATTTACATCATCACCCATGCGGAGGACCGGCTTCTCTTCGTTGACACCACCTTTGTGCCAATCCTGGAAAAGCTGCGCCCGCATTTGCCTGCGGGACTGCAGATCGTGATCCTGGCCGGCCGCGAGCATATGCCGGACAGCTCGCTTCCCGGCGTCTTGTGCTATGAGGATCTGCTCAAGGGCCGCAGCCGGGTGATTGACTGGCCGGAGATCGAGGAGACAGAGGCGGCCGGGCTCTGCTACACATCCGGCACCACGGGCAATCCGAAGGGCACGCTCTTTTCCCACCGCTCGACGGTTCTGCATGCTTTTACCCTGTGCCTCAGCCTGCCGAAGGTGCTGCAGGAGGGCAGACGCATTCTGCCGGTGGTTCCGCTCTTTCATGTCAATGCCTGGGGCCTGCCCTATGCGGCACTGCTTTGCGGGGCGAGCCTCATTTTTCCGGGCGCTGCGCTCGACGGGACCAGTCTGTTCGACCTGATGGACCGGGAAGAGGTCTATTCCGCCTGGGGGGTGCCCACGGTCTGGCTGGGCCTGATGAACGAGATCGGCCGGCGCGGAGCCTTGCCCAAGGGCTTTGCCGATGTGGTTATCGGCGGTTCGGCGGCCCCGCGTGCCATGATCGAGGCCTTCGAGACCCGGGGCGTCAATGTCTGCCATGCCTGGGGCATGACCGAAATGAGCCCGGTCGGCACCCAGGGCAATCTGCCGCCCGCCATGGCGGATTGTCCGCTGGAGGAGCGGATCGACCGGAAACAGTCCCAGGGCCGGGCCGTTTTTGGTGTGGAGATGAAACTGGTCGACGATCAAGGCGCCCTGGTGCCCCAGGACGGGGTGTCGCCGGGCCACCTTTATGTGCGCGGCAACACGGTCACCTCCGGCTATTTCAACGATCCGGAGGCCTCGGCACCGGCCTTTGATGCAGAGGGCTGGTTTTCGACCGGTGATATCGCAACGATCGATCCCGATGGGTTCCTGCAGATCACGGACCGGTCCAAGGATCTGATCAAGTCCGGGGGGGAATGGATCAGCTCCATTGATCTGGAAAACATCGTCATGTCCCATCCGGAGGTCGCCAATTGTGCGGTAATCGCGGTGCCAGACCCGAAATGGGACGAGCGGCCCTTGCTGGTGGTGGTTGCGCGGGAGGACGCGCGGCCGCAGGAAGAGGATATTCTGGCGCTGCTAAAGGCAAAGCTTGCCAAATGGCAGGTGCCTGAGAGCGTAGTGTTTTTGGACCAGCTGCCGCTGACTGCGACCGGAAAAGTGTCCAAACGTATGCTGCGTCAGCAATTTTTCGAGGGCGGGCTATGACCCCAGACGCATTGTTCAGCCTTGAGGGCAAGACCGCACTGGTCACTGGCGGGGCAACGGGCATCGGCCTGATGGCAGCGGAAGGCCTGATGGCTGCAGGGGCAAGGGTCCTGATTGCCAGCCGCAAGGCAGAGGCCTGCCGGGACGCGGCAG
The DNA here is from genome assembly GCF_056161025.1 of Roseibium sp. AWQ4_254. Classification (NCBI taxonomy): domain Bacteria; kingdom Pseudomonadati; phylum Pseudomonadota; class Alphaproteobacteria; order Hyphomicrobiales; family Stappiaceae; genus Roseibium; species Roseibium sp. AWQ4_254. The sequence goes on along the minus strand of NZ_JBSWYH010000049.1, from coordinate 15,966 downwards.
ACGCCCTCAATGCTCTGGGCCTGACCGGAACCGCGGAGGGCTTCGGCGGCGACGTGGCCAGCGAGGAGGGCATTGACGCGCTGTGCACCGGAGTTGGCGGGCGCACGGACCGGCTCGATATTCTGATGAACAATGCAGGCACCAGCTGGGGCGCGCCGCTCGGGGCCTTTCCCTATGGGGCCTGGGAGCGGGTCATGCAGGTGAACGTCACAGGGCTCTTTCACCTGACCCAGACGCTTCTGCCGCTGCTGGGTGCGGCGGCCAGTGGCCCGGATCCGGCCCGGGTCGTCAATGTCGGCTCGGTCATGGGCGAGGTGCCCCATGGGGACAGGGCCTACAGCTATGCGGCATCCAAGGCGGCCGTGCACCATCTGACGCGGATCCTCGCCAAGGAACTGGCCGGACGCAGGATCACCGTCAATGCGCTGGCCCCCGGGCCTTTTGTCAGCAAGATGACCGCCTTTGCCACGCAGGACGAGACGGTCCGCGCGCGGGTCGGGGCGCAGGTGCCCCTCGGCCGGGTCGGGCGAAAGGAGGATATCGCCGCTGCCATGCAGTTCCTGTGCGGGCCGGGCGGTGCCTATGTCACCGGGGCGGTTCTGCCGCTGAGTGGCGGGATCAATGTGGAAACCGGACCGGACCTGTTTCAGGAGGCCTATACGTGACATTGGACAAGGACCCGGTGCGGCGGGGGCGGCTCCCGCTGGAGAGGCTGGCGCAGCGTGTGGGCGAGGACGTTGGGGTGTCGTCCTGGCATCTGATCGACCAGGCGCGCATCGATGCCTTTGCCGCTGTGACCGGCGATCACCAGTTTATCCATGTGGACCCGCTGCGGGCCGCCGGCACGTCGTTCGGCGGAGCGATTGCCCACGGGTTCCTGACGCTCTCTCTCCTGTCCGCCATGGGGCAGGAAGCCCAGCCGGAGATAGAGGGCGCACAGATGGGGGTCAATTACGGGTTCGACAGGGTCCGGTTCCTGTCGCCGGTGCGGGCTGGCAGCCGGGTACGCGGGCACTTTGCCTTGGGAAGCCTGCGCCAAAAGCGGCCCGGCGAGACCGATATTTTGTGGCATGCCACGGTAGAGATCGAGGGCGCGGAGCGCCCGGCGCTCAAGGCGGACTGGCTCAACCGGTTCTATTTGACCTCCCCCGGGCCGGAGCAGGCAGTATGTTGAGGCTGCGCCGCTTGCCGGCGGCCCTGAGCGGACTGCGGCTGCCCGCCGTCGCCGCGCCGCTGTTCATCGTCTCCTGCCCGGATCTCGTCATTGCCCAGTGCAAGGCGGGGATCATTGGCAGCTTTCCGGCGCTCAACGCCCGGGATACGGCGGATGGTCCGGTTATGCTGGAGATCTGGCTGCAGCAGATCACCGAAGCGCTCGACCGGCACAACCAAGCCCATCCGGATAAGCCCGCAGCGCCCTTTGCGGTCAACCAGATCGTGCACCGGTCCAACGGCCGGCTGGAGCGGGATGTCGAGATTTGCGCCCGCTGGAAGGTGCCGGTCTGGATCACGTCCATGGGTGCGCGCGTCGAGGTGAATGAGGCGGCGCATTCCTGTGGAGGCATCGCTCTTCACGACGTCATCAATAACACATACGCCAGAAAGGCGATCGAAAAGGGGGCCGACGGACTGATCGCCGTTGCGGCCGGTGCAGGAGGCCACGGCGGTCCGCAGTCGCCGTTTGCGCTCGTTCGTGAAATCCGGGAATGGTTCGGCGGTCCATTGCTCCTTGCCGGAGCGGTATCGACGGGCGAAGCGCTTCTGGCCGCGCGCGTGCTGGGTGCCGATCTCGGCTATGTCGGATCGCCCTTCGTCGCGACGAACGAAGCCAACGCCGACCAAGTCTACAAGGAAATGATGGTGACCGGGGCGGCGGAGGACATCATGACCTCGTCGCTCTTCACCGGACATCCGGCCAATTATCTGAAAGGGTCTCTGTCGCGAGCCGGTCTTGATCCCGAAAACCTGCCGGCGGAGTGGAACGCGAGCGTCATGCCCGGCGACAGTCCGCTGCCGAAGGCCTGGCGGGAGCTCTGGGGGGCGGGACAGGGGATTGGCGCGATCAAGTCGGTTGGGCCGGTCTCGGCGGTTGTGGACCGGCTGGAACAGGAATATCTGGATGCGTGCAGGCGCGCGCGGGACATCATTTAGGGAGACGTCATGGATCTGGGCATTACCGGGCGGGTGCAGCCACTGATCGAGCAGGTCCGGCAGATGGTTGAAACCGAGATCGCGCCGCTGGACATCGAATTTCATCATGAAGTTGGCGGGCATCCTTCCGGTGACCGCTTTCAGCACACCCCGCGCCAGCTTGAAATTCTCGAAGGCCTCAAGGCGAAGGCGAAGGAGCGAGGCCTTTGGAATTTCTGGCTGACGGACAGCGAGAGGGGCTTCGGCCTGACCACGGTGGAATATGCTTATCTCGCCGAGGAAATGGGCAAGGTCAGTATCGCGGCGGAAGTCTTCAATTGCAATGCGCCGGACACGGGAAATATGGAAGTGCTGGAGCGCTATGGCACCCAGGACCACAAGCGCCGCTGGCTGGAACCGCTGCTGGACGGGCAGATCCGCTCCGCCTATCTGATGAGCGAACCGGCTGTTGCGTCTTCGGATGCGACCAGCATGGCCCTGACCGCCGAACGCGACGGTGCGGACTGGGTTCTCAACGGCGAAAAATGGTGGGCCACCGGCGCCGGGGACCCGCGCTGCAAACTCTATATCGTCCTGGCCTGCACCAGCCCCGGCGCCCACAAGCACAGCCGCCATTCCATGTTTCTGGTACCAAGCGGGGCCGCGGGCATCGAGGTGCTGCGACCCATGCAGGTGTTTGGGGCAGATGATGCCCCGCATGGCCACATGCATATCCGCTTTGCCAATGTGCGGGTGCCGGAAGAGGACCTGGTTCTGGGGGAAGGGCGGGGATTTGAGGTTGCCCAGGGGCGCCTTGGGCCGGGCCGTATCCACCATTGCATGCGGGCCATCGGCCAGGCGGAAAAGGCTCTGGAGCTTTTGTGCCGGCGGGCCCTGCAAAGGCAGGCATTCGGAAAGCCCTTAAGCGATCTCGGCGCCAATCACGACATCATTGCCGATGCCCGGATGGAGATCGAGATGGCCCGTCTCCTGTGCCTCAAGGCGGCCTGGGTCATGGACACGCAAGGCACGCGGGCGGCTCAGCCCTGGATCAGCAAGATCAAGGTCGTCGCCCCGCTGATGGCGCTCAAGGTGGTGGATGAGGCCATGCAGGTGCACGGAGCGGCCGGGATCAGCCAGGACTTTCCGCTGGCCGCCATGTGGACCCATCTTAGGACCTTGCGCTTTGCCGACGGTCCGGATGCCGTCCACCGGCGTCAGGTCGCCCGCGCGGAACTGAGAAAATACGGCAACGGCAAGGTCTGAGAACACATGACAGAGGGCACGGCCGATCTTGATCTGGAGCGCTTGGGCACATGGCTGGAAGGACGCATTGCAGGCTTCAAAGGCCCAGTCCGGGCAGAAAAATTCAACCGCGGCCAGTCCAACCCCACCTTCCATCTGGTGGCCGCGTCCGGTGACTATGTGCTGCGCCGCAAACCGCCCGGTGTTCTTTTGAAGTCGGCACATGCGGTTGATCGGGAGTTCCAGGTGCAGCAGGCGCTTGCCGGGTCCGGCGTTCCGGTGGCCAGAATGCATGTACTGTGCGAGGATGACAGTGTCATCGGCTCCACCTTCTATGTGATGGACCGGGTACGGGGCCGGACGTTCGATGATCCGAGGCTGCCGGGGCTCAGCGCTGGCCTGCGCACCGGGATCTACGATCAGATGAACAAGGTGCTGGCGGCCATTCACAAGGTGGATCTGGACGCGTTCGGTCTGTCGGATTTCGGGCCACAGGGCAATTATTTCGAGCGCCAGATTGCCCGCTGGACGAAGCAATACCGGGCGAGCGAAACGGAGACGATTGCCGCCATGGACGCCCTGATCGGCTGGCTGGCGGACAATATTCCCGAGGACGACGGCCAGCGCACGCTGGTGCATGGGGATTACCGCATCGACAATCTGATCTTTGCCGAAGAGGGGCCTGACTGTGTGGCGGTGCTGGACTGGGAGCTGTCCACGGCCGGTCATCCCTTCGCGGACCTGGCCGCGCTTGTCATGCAATGGCAAAGGCCGCCAGGACCGGAAGGCCGGGGCCTTGCGGGGGTGAAGCGCAAGGCCCTGGGCCTGCCGGAGGATGAAGCCTTCATCGCGGATTATTGCCGGCGCATGGGGCTCGGCGGCATTGGCGATTTCGGCTTTTATCTCGCCTTTGCGTTTTTCAAGATGGGCGCAATCCTGCAAGGGGTGAAAAAGCGGGCGCTGGAGGGCAATGCGTCCAATCCGGACCAGGCGCTGCGGCTCGGGGCCAGCGTGCCGGACTATGCACGCGGCGGATTGCAGGCGGCAAAACAGATCTGAGCCCGTTGTGCCGGCGGTCCGCAGACTTGCGTTTGGAGGCCGTTGATCCCTTGCCAAGCCGCGGGTGTTCGGCTAGCCAAGGCGTATGACGACAAAGATCATTCTTGATTGCGATCCCGGGATTGATGACGCCTTTTCCATCGCTATGGCGGTGGCCTCTGACGAGCTTCAGGTGCTCGGCATCACAACCACCTATGGCAATGTCGGGCTCGACCAGACCACCAACAATGCGCTGCGCGTGCTTGACTGGCTGGGCGCGGATATTCTCGTCTACCGGGGCATCGACCGGGCGTTGCTGGGGCCTGCGATTGAGGCGTCCAGCATCCACGGAACATCGGGGCTGGAAGCGCCCGAGATCGGACCGCCTGTCAGCCGCGCCCAGGACAAGGCGGCCATCGCGTTCCTGACCGACACGTTGCGCGCCTCCCCGGACAAGATCACCCTGGTTGCCTCCGGGCCGCTGACCAATCTGGCGGTCCTGCTGCGGCTGGCGCCGGATGTGATGTCCAAGATCGAGCGGATCGTCTTCATGGGGGGCTCGACGGATTACGGCAACGACACTCCAGCGGCCGAATTCAACATGCATTGCGATCCCCATGCCGCGCAGATTGTTCTGGACGCTGACGTGCCTAAAACCATGTTCGGTCTCAATGTCACCCACCAGGTTATTGCGACACCGCAGCGGGTCAAGGCCTTGAGGGATCTGGGCAATGATGCTGGCCGGGTGTTCGCTGATCTTGCCGTGTTCTTTGACAAGGCCTACCGCGACCGCCACGGCTTTGACGGGCCGGCGCTCCATGATCCCTGTACGGTCGCCTGGTTGTTGCAGCCCGGGCTTTTTGAGACAAAGTCCATGCGCGTGGACGTCGAAACCAACAGCGGTCTCAGCTTTGGGCGAACTGTGCATGACCTTTTGAAACTCAGTGGAAAAGACGCCAATACCGATGTGGCGCTTGGCGCCAACGCGGATGGCTTCTTTGAGCTGCTTTCAGCTTTGCTGGCCAAACTCAGATAATATCATCCTCACCAAGAGCGTCTTCCCGGCCGTGCCGGGATCTGGTCTTGAACGGCACAGGCGCATCGGCCCCCGGCGCAGGGCCGGGGCGGCAGGGGTGTGGGAAAACGATGGTCAGGTGGCCTCGTTGCGGGCGGCGAAGGTGCCGCCGGTTTCTGCCATTTGCCTCAACAGCGCAGGAACCTGCCAATAATAGCTGTCCTCTTTGGCATAGGTTTCGATCCGCCGCACCAGCTCCGCTGCGCCGATCTGGTCGGCCGTGTGCATCGGACCGCCGCGGAAGCGCGGGAAACCGTAGCCGAACAGGAACACCGCATCGATATCGACCGGCCTCAACGCAATGCCTTCTTCCAGGACGCGGCAGGCCTCGAGGATCATTGCGGTCACAAACCGGCTAACGATGTCCTCTTCCGAGAAGCTGCGGGCCGTCACGCCTGCCTTTGCCCGTTCTTCTTCAAGGATGGCGAGCGCCTGAGGGTTGGCGCCCTGGCCCTCATCGCCGTAAAGATAGAAGCCTTGACCGGTTTTGCGGCCAAACCAGCCCTGTTCGCACAGCCTGTCGGCGATCGGGACATAACGTTCTTCCGCCGGGCGGGTGGCTGCGCGGCGCTTGTTGGCCGCCCAGCTAATGTCCAGCCCGGCAAGATCGGCCACCTGATAGGGGCCCATGGCGAAGCCGAACCCGGTCATGGCCCGGTCAATCTCTTCAGGGCTTGCCCCATCCATCATCATATAATCGGCGGACTTTTTGTAGAACGTCATGATGCGGTTGCCGATGAACCCGTCGCAGACGCCGGAGCGGACGGCGATCTTTTTCAGTTTCCTGGCAAGGGCAAACCCGGTCGCAGCCACATCAGCCCCGGTCTTTTCGGCCACCACCACTTCCATCAGCCGCATCAGATGGGCAGGGGAGAAGAAATGCAGGCCGATCACGTCTTCCGGGCGACCGGTGACGGCGGCGATCTGGTCAATGTCCAGATACGAGGTGTTGGAGGCGAGGATCGCGCCGTCCTTCGCGGTCTTGCCGAGCGTTGTGAAGATCTCTTTCTTCACCGCCATGTCCTCAAACACGGCTTCGATGATGAGGCTGCACTCAGAAAGCGTCTCCAGATCCGTGGCGGTGGTGAGTCTGGACGCGAGAATGGCGTCCCGCTCCGCCTGTTTCAGCTTGCCCCGTTTCACTGCCCCGTCCAGATTGGCCGCAATGGTGGCCGTGCCCCGGTCAAGGCCATCCTGATCCCGTTCGCTCAAGGTGACGTCAAATCCGGCGAGCAGCGCGGCCGTCGCAATGCCGGACCCCATGGTGCCGCCGCCAATCACGCCGATCCGGCTGAGCGGGCGCGGCGTAGCGGCAGCTTCAGGGACCTTGGCAACGGCCCGTTCGGCAAAAAACGCATGGATCAGCCCGGCGCGCTGGGGACTGTCGATACAGGCTTCAAAAAGGCGCCGTTCTTCTTTCAGGCCAGCGTCACGCGGCAGCTGGCTGGCTTCCACCGCATCCACGCATTTCAGGGGTGAAAACAGCAGCGGCTGGGTTCGGGCCAGTGTGTCACGCATGGCGGCGAGCGCAACAGGGTCAGGAACCACTTCCAGGTCGCAGGTCCGGCGGGTCTTGAGGGCTCCGCTCAGTACATCTTGTGCCGTCTGCAGAGCAACCTCGCGGGGCTGGCCGCTGCTGATCCGGTCAATCAGGCCACTCTCAAGGGCGGCGTCTGCAGACACGGGCTTGCCGCTGGTGATCAGGTCCAGTGCCGTCTTGATGCCCGCAAGGCGGGGCGCGCGCTGGGTGCCGCCTGCACCGGGCAAAATGCCAAGCGTAACTTCAGGCAGGCCGATCTTTGTGCCTTCAAGGGCCACCCGGGCATGGCTGGCAAGGGCGACTTCCAGGCCTCCGCCAAGGGTTGTACCGTGGAGAATGCAGACAACAGGCGTTGCGCAGTCTTCCAGGAAGCTGCACAGCTCCGTCAGCCAGGGATCCGCAGGGGGCTTACCAAATTCGCGAATATCGGCTCCGGCAATGAAGGTGCGGCCTTCGCCATAAAGGACGATGACCTTGATGCCGGGCTCGGCGGCCAGAGCCTCAACGGCCTGCCATATGCCCGTCCGCAGCGCATGGGAGGCCGCATTGACCGGTGGGTTGTTGAGCGCGATCAGGCCAACAGGGCCGTCCAGTTCCACACGGACAACGCCGTTGATGCTGGTTGGGTGGGTCTTGGAAAGGGGCTGCATGAAGTCCTCCGGATGCCGCTGGGGCGGGTTTTTGTCTGGCGGAGTGCCATCCGCCTTGCAGGCTTGTCAAGCAAGCCGCAGGTCGAGGCCCTGTTCCTTTCAGCAACAACTCAGTCCTTCGGGGCGGCTTTAGGCGTAAAAGCACAGCGGTCCGGCTTGAGGTCAATCAAGGGGGTTCCGGAAAGGCAGTCGAGCCCCTTAACGGTCAGGCTGGCGCCCTCCACCTTGACCAGCCGAACGCTGGCCGTACCGATCGGGTTGGGGCGTACCGGGGACCGCAGGGCGAAGGTGCCGAATGTGGCGTTGCCTTCACTGTGGCCCGGATTTTGAACCACCAGATCCCGCCGGGACTTGTCGAGCCAATACAGCACTTCGATCTGCTCATAGGCTTCCAAGCCTTTCAGGGCCGGCACCCAGGGCTCGAACACGTCGATCCGGCATTCTGGGCCGTCCTGCCGGCCCTGGCGGGGGCAGTCTTTGCGCTCCGTCCAGGGTGTGCTGATCTGCCCGATGAAATGCAGCCTGGCATCATCGGGGGCGGAGGTGGGAACCATGATTTCGTGGGGACGGAGATCGCTCATGAAAGGCCGGACCTGTTGTCAGAGAAAGGAAGGGGCGGGTCAGGGAGAAATCCAGCGGACAGAGCCAAGGCCGTCAAGATCGTAGCCGCCAAGGGTGACCGCCTTTTCCTGAAACGCGCTGGTCCGGGCAAAGGCCAGCAAGGTCTGCACGGCGGGGGTGAAATAGGACTTGCGGTCGATCAGAAGATCGAACTGCTCCGCGACAAGCGGCAGGAACGGCAGCTTGAATTGCCTGGCCATGGCCTTTAGGCCAAGCGCGGCATCAGCCTCCTGGGCCGCAACGGCTGCTGCCGCATCACTTTCCGTGTGGGCCGGATGCGCTGCGGGGAGAATATCCGTTTCGCTCAGCCCGGCCTCTGTCAGAAGCTTCGTAAACAGGATCGCAGCCCCGGCACCGGGCTGGCGCATGGCAATGCGTTTGCCTTTCAGGTTGGCGAGCGTCTTGATATCTGGTGCTGCGTCTTCCGACACGAGCAGCCCGCGTGTGCGGACGGCCCAGTGGATCAGAACCGCGCCGGTGACACCGGCTTCCTGCACTGCGTCGGTGTTCCAGCCGGTCTCTTGAGGCAGATGCAGGCCGGCGGCGGCGGCCTGCCGGGACTGAAACTGGTCCAGCCCGTCCCGGCTGCCGTTGCAAAGGGTTGCAAATCCGCAGCCGGAGGCCCGGATGGCCCAGTCGAGCAGGGGGTCATGGGAACCGGCCAGAACGGTCGGCCGGTCCGCGTTCGCGTCTTCATCAGGCCCGTCGATCCAGCGCTTCAAGGCCTCCGCCGGAAACAGCAACTTGCCGGTGATCCGGCGGTGGGGGATTTCATTGGCGGCTGCCAGATCATAAACCTTGCGTTCTTTCACCCGTAGAAGGTCGGCAACCTCTTTTGTGGTCAGAAAGAGCGGCGTCTGGGAGCTTGGATCGGGCACGGTGATTCCTGCGTTTTGCGGACCGTAACTGAGACAGCGGTCCGGCTTCAAGAGACTTGCCCGATGGACGGGCCATCCGCCAGCCTGGCAACCATTTGAGACCGCAACGTTCGACGATGGAAGACGGCGATTTTTGATCGAATTGCGTCGCATTTAGGCAGGTTCAAGATCAAACGTCACGGAACCATCACAAGGACATTCTGTTGTCTAAGTCAGCGCGCAAAAAATATGTGTGTTATGGGAGAAAGACGTACGAGTCTCCCGCCGATTTCCTTGTGAGTAGATTTTCCTTCTTTCTGCCACAATGCAAAATATTAAGTCGGGCGCTGATCAAAAAATATACATTTTTTTTCACAAGCCCCTTTCAATGAACCTGCTTTTTTGTTTTTCTAGCTTCGGCAGCACGGAGCGATATCTGTCTGGCAGAGCTTTGGCCTGCGGGTTTATCTGTGGTGCCCATTAACAATAGAATTGGATTTGGGGACAATATGGCGAATACGAGGGGCGCTGCTGTTAAGTATGACAGCGTTCAAAAGAGCTATGACGGGGAAACCCTGGTCGTAAAGAACCTCAATCTAGACATTCCTCCTGGTGAATTTCTGACGATGCTCGGCCCGTCCGGGTCCGGAAAAACAACCTGCCTGATGATGCTTGCAGGATTTGAACCGGCGACCCACGGGGAAATCTACCTGAATGACCGGCCGATCAACAATGTGCCTCCGCACAAGCGCGGTATTGGCATGGTGTTTCAAAACTATGCGTTGTTTCCCCACATGACAGTGGCAGAGAACCTCGCCTTTCCGCTTCAGGTTCGCAATGTGGGCAAGGCGGAACAGGCCGAGAAGGTTCAGCGCGCGCTCGACATGGTCGAGCTTGGCAGTTTTGGCAACCGGCGTCCGGCGCAGTTGTCCGGCGGCCAGCAGCAGCGCGTTGCAGTGGCCCGTGCGCTTGTGTTCGACCCGGAACTGGTGCTGATGGACGAGCCTCTCGGAGCGCTTGACAAGCAGTTGCGTGAGCAAATGCAGTATGAAATCAAGCACATCCACGAGAATTTGGGTGTCACGGTCGTCTATGTGACCCATGACCAGACCGAAGCATTGACCATGTCCGACAGGGTGGCCGTGTTTAATGATGGTGTCATCCAGCAGCTGTCGACCCCGGATGATCTCTATGAAGATCCGCAAAATTCCTTTGTGGCGCAGTTCATTGGTGAAAACAACAAGTTGAACGGCAAAGTGGTCAGTATCCAGGGCGAAGAATGCCTGGTTGAACTTGACGACGGCACTCGGCTGAAGGCCGACAAGGTCAATGTGTCCGAGGTCGGGGATTTGACTACCCTGTCCTTGCGTCCAGAGCGGGTCGAGTTCGATACGCATGATGCAATGGACAATCTTGTCAATGGCAGGATCGAAGAATTGATTTACCTTGGGGATCACATCCGCGTTCGCATGAATGTGGCTGGAAATGACGAGTTCATCGTCAAGGTCCGTAACCGCGGAGAGAAGCGCACGCTGCATGTCGGCGAGACGGTCCAGGTCGGCTGGGCCTTGAATGACTGCAAAGCGCTCGACGTGGTTGCCTGAATTCGCCCGGCGGCCGTTTCAGGCCGCCTGCGACAACGACGGACATTGATCCGTTCAATCCTAAAAGAGGGAGCTAAATACATGAAGCTCAAGACTATTATTCTGGCCGGCACGGCCCTGGCATTTGCCGCGAGCGCAGCAAGCGCGAAAGACCTCACGGTCGTTTCCTGGGGTGGTGCCTACCAGGCTTCCCAAAAGGCTGCCTACACCGACCCTTATATGAAGGATCATCCGGACATTAACATCATCTGGGATGAATCATCTGCAGAAGCGGTCGCCAAACTTCGCGCCATGAACGAAGCTGGCAATGTCACCTGGGATCTGGTCGACGTGGTTGCGTCCGACGCGATCCGCCTGTGTGACGAAGGTCTTGCGATGGAAATCGATCCGGACAAGGATCTGGCTCCGGCTCCGGACGGAACCTCTGCATCGGACGATTTCGGTGACCTTTTGGTCTCCGAGTGTTTCATCCCGCAGATTGTCTACTCCACCACATTCGGCTACCGGTCCGACGTTGCAGAATGGGGCGGCAAGGAGCCGACCAGCATTTGTGACGTGTTCGATCTGGAAACCTTCCCGGGCAAGCGGTCCCTGGAAAAGCGTCCGATCAACAACATGGAATGGGCTCTTCTGTGTGACGGTGTGCCGAAGGAAGATGTCTACAACGTTCTGGAGACCGAAGAAGGCCAGGAACGCGCATTCAAGAAACTCGACTCCATCAAGGACAGCGTTGTCTGGTGGTCCGCGGGTGCGGAAACCCCGCAGCTGCTCGCCGACAAGGAAGTCGTGATGGGCTCCACCTATAACGGCCGTCTGTTTGCTCTGATCGAAGAGCAGAAGCAGCCGGTGAAAATGCTTTGGGACGCACAGGTCTTTGATCTGGACGGCTGGATCATCCCGGCCGGTCTTCCGGAGGACCGTCTTGCTGAAGTGAAGAAGCTTGTCTACTTCGCAACCGACACCCAGCGCCTTGCTGATCAGGCCAAGTACATTTCCTACGGCCCGGCGCGCAAGTCGTCCGCACCGCTGGTCGGCAAACACGCAACCCTCGGTATCGACATGGCCCCGCACATGCCGACAGACCCGAACAACGCCAAGAACACCTTCCTCTATAACTACGAGTGGTGGGCGGATTACCGCGATGACATCGACGCCAAATTCCAGGCTTGGCTGTCGCAGTAACGCCTGATGGCTTTGATCCGGGCGGGAACCCCCGCCCGGATTTTCTGTTGAGATTTGCGGAAGACCCTATATGAGCGATACCACTCACGATGGACAGGTGCTGACAACGCAGGATGGCCTGCCGTTAAAAGCGGCCCTTCGACAAGCCTTGCGGCGCGAAAAGATGCGCGCCCTGTTGCTGATTGCACCCCTGCTGATTTTTGTCCTGATCACTTTCCTCTTTCCAATCATGGACATGCTCTACAGGTCGGTGGAAAACGGTATCGTCTCCGACACCCTTCCAAAAACGGTTGTTTCGTTGTCCGCCTGGGACCCGGCTTCGGACCAGGTGCCGGATGAAGCCGTGTTTGCCGCACTGTATGACGACATGGTGGTCGCGGTGGCGGAGAAAAAACATACCCGTCTCGGCTCCCGGCTGAACTATGAGCAAAGCGGCATTTCGAGCCTCTTCCGAAAGACCGGCAGACGCATCAATCGCATGGATGAGGCCGGACCGTTCAAGGAGCAATTCCTGCAGGCGGACAAAAAATGGGGCGATGTGCAGACCTGGCAGGTCCTGCAGCGCTTTTCGCCCGCCTATACGCCGGGATATTTTCTGAACGCCTTTGACGCCAAACAGACCGAAAACGGCATTGAAATGAAGCCGGAAGACGAACGGATCTATCTGTTCCTGTTCGGCCGCACGCTGTTTTTGTCCATTGTCATTACGGTGTCCTGTCTGCTGCTTGGCTACCCGATCGCCTTTCTGCTGGCCGCGCTGCCGCTGCGGACGTCAAACCTGCTCATGATCCTGGTGCTTCTGCCCTTCTGGACCAGTCTTCTGGTGCGCACCTCCGCCTGGAAAGTGCTGTTGCAGCAACAGGGAGTGATCAACGACTTCCTTGTCTGGACCGGGATCATCAGCGACGCAGGCCGTCTGGTGATGATCAACAACCAGACCGGCACCATTATCGCGATGACGCATATCCTTCTGCCCTTCATGATCCTGCCGCTCTACTCTGTGATGAAGACGATTTCGCCCTCCTATGTGCGTGCTGCGAAAAGCCTTGGCGCCAATGACTGGACAGCGTTCTGGCGGGTCTATTTCCCGCAGTCGGTTCCGGGGATCGGCGCCGGTGCCGTCTTGGTGTTCATCCTGTCTATCGGCTACTACATCACACCGGAACTGGTTGGCGGCACCTCTGGCATTTTCATTTCCAACCGGATTGCCTATCACATCTCCTCGTCGCTGAACTGGGGGCTGGCAGCTGCCCTGGGGTCCTTGCTTCTGGTGGCGGTGCTGATCCTCTTTGTGGTCTACGACAAGATCGTCGGCATCGATAACGTGAAACTCGGATAGGAGGACGATATGAGCGCACTTCCACCATACGCCTCCCCGCTGCAGAAAACCTGGTTCTATTCGTTCCGGTTTCTGTGCGGTGTGATCTTCTTCTTCCTGATCTTTCCGATCCTGGTGATCCTGCCGTTGAGCTTCAATGCTCAGGACTTCTTCACCTTCACCAAGGAAATGCTGGCCCTTGACCCGGCCGGGTATTCCCTGAAGCATTATGAAGACTTTTTCACCAATCCGGACTGGCAGCAGGCGCTGAAGAATTCGGTCATGATTGCACCCGTGGCCACGCTCATGGCCACGGTTCTGGGAACCCTTGCGGCCATTGGCCTGTCCCAGTCCCATGTCCCGTTCCGCTCGGCGATCATGGCCATGCTGATTTCGCCGATGATCGTGCCGCTGATCATTTCTGCGGCGGGCATGTATTTCTTCTATTCGTCCATTGGCCTGCAAGGCACCTATTTCGGTGTGGTGCTTGCGCATGCGGTTCTTGGAACGCCCTTTGTCATCATCACGGTGACGGCGACCCTGGTCGGCTTCGACAAGAGCCTTGTCCGGGCGGCGGCCAGCATGGGGGCCGATCCGGTTCGGACCTTCTTCAAGGTGCAGATGCCGCTGATTGTGCCGGGTGTTGTGTCCGGAGCGCTGTTTGCCTTCATCACCTCCTTTGACGAAGTGGTGGTTGTGCTGTTCCTCGGGTCTGCCGGTCAGAAGACCCTGCCGTGGCAGATGTTCACCGGGCTCAGGGAGCAGATCTCGCCGACCATTCTGGCGGTGGCCTCCCTCATGGTGGTGATCTCCGTCGCCCTGCTGACGGTGCTGGAACTGCTGCGCAGGCGCTCCGAACGGTTGCGGGGGCTGACACCCGGCTAACCTGGCCTGGGTGGTTAACCGGTTCCGGTTGACCATATTCTTAAAGGGTGGACACTTTTTGCGTTCAGGGGAACGCATGATGCGTCCGCCTCGCTGCTCACAGGATGCCGGTGGCGGAACGCCAGTCACCGGGTGGAAGGCGCAGACAGGTCTTCCCGGCAGCATGACAATTTGAATTTGGGCCTGGCGGGCCGGTTTCTTTTGAGAGAAACCGGCCCGCTTTGCGTTTGAGGCCCAGACAGAAACCTGGCTGCACACACCGGCGGATTAATGGCTGGACGATAGCCCGGTCTGAAATCGGAGTTTGCAGAGCAGACAAGAGACAGTGGAAAGGAGCTGTACCATGAGCAAAGACATGATCCGCATTTATGAAATGAACAATGGTGAAAAGGCCTTTTCGCCGTTTTCACCGCATGAGATGGACCGGCGGCAGGCAAATCTGCGCGAGTTGATGGAGTCCCGCCAGATTGAGGCCTGTCTGTTCACCTCCTATCACAACATTTGCTATTATTCGGGTTTTCTCTATTGCTCCTTCGGCCGGAAATACGGCTTTGTCGTCACCCAGGATACCGCAAGCACCGTTGCTGCCGGGATTGACGGCGGCCAGCCCTGGCGCCGCACCCATGGGGACACCGTGATCTATACCGACTGGCAGCGGGACAATTTTTTCCACGCGGTGCAGAGCCTGCTGGGCTGGCCAAGTTCCCGGATCCGCAGGATCGGTCTGGAGTTCGACCATGTCTCACTGGATCTTCTGAAAGCTCTGGAAGGCGTGTTTCCCGGGGTGGAGTTTGTGGATGTGGCCGCAGACGCCATGGTGCAGCGCACGATCAAAAGCGCAGAGGAGCACGTCCTTATCCGGGAAGGCGCCCGGATCTGCGATGTGGGCGGCGCAGCGCTGGTGGATGCCGTCGGGGCCGGAGTGCCGGAACATGAGGTGGCCATTGCCTCAACCAATGCCATGATCCGGGAGATCGCCAAGTCATTTCCGTTCGTGGAGCTGATGGACACCTGGACCTGGTTCCAGTCCGGCATCAATACGGACGGGGCCCACAACCCGGTCACCAACAAGCTGGTCGAGGCGGGGGACATTCTCAGCCTCAATTGTTTCCCGATGATCTTCGGCTATTACACGGCACTGGAGCGCACGCTGTTCTGTGAATACGCGTCTGAAGAGCATTTGCACCTGTGGGAAATCAATTGCCATGTCCATGAAAAGGGCCTTGAGCTGATCCGTCCAGGGGCCCGTTGCTGCGACATCGCTGCGGAGCTGAACGAGATCTATCGCAGCCACGATCTCCTGTCTTTCCGCAGCTTCGGATATGGCCATTCCTTCGGGGTGCTCAGCCATTATTATGGCCGCGAGGCGTCCGTTGAACTGCGCGAGGATGTGGAAACGGTCCTGGCGCCGGGCATGGTGGTATCCATGGAGCCGATGATCATGATCCCAGAGGGCCAGCCGGGCGCAGGCGGCTACCGGGAGCATGACATTCTGATCGTGAACGAGACCGGTGCGGACAATATCACTGGCTTTCCGTATGGTCCGGAGCACAATATTCTGCCGGCGCGCTAGCGTGGTGGAATTGAAATACGCTTCATTTGTGCAGCGCGCGCCTGAGCGGATTCCAGTTCCGAAATCCACACTAGAAATATGGACTTGCTAGTCACACTCATGAAGCTGAAGTTCGTTCGGAACACGCTGAAAAACGAGCCGAACTTCAGATCAGGGTTTCTAGAGCGTTTCCCGCTTACTCCGGCTCATATCCTGCGGCAGCGAAGTAGTTTCTTGCCTCTGAGGGCGTGACTGCGTCTATCGCAGAC
>NZ_JBSWYH010000048.1:0-22582 GCF_056161025.1 Roseibium sp. AWQ4_254 | reverse complement strand
TCACTCTCCTTTTATGCCTCTTGGGGCGTGTGCTACGACCCCGCATCATAGGCTCAGGAGAGTGGCCGCCGGAATTACGCTATGTATAGAGACAAAGCCTCTCCGGTGGGGCTTTGCTCGTTCTATACCCAAAACAACGACCCCACCAACAGACAAGTAAATAAATAAATATATTTAGAGCTTTATAAAAAATTTGATAGAAGAAAAAGAAAAGATAATAGTAATTAATAATTTTATAAATATTTATGCATATTTTGTTGGGCTTATTTTTTCAAAAGAACCCTAAATAAAGTCCTTCAATTTTGAGAACAATCATTTATTGCTGAGAGAGCAGACTAGTTGTAGAAGCCAAGCGAGCAAAAGAGCCCGTCAACGACGAACCGACTTACGCCAATTTTTCTTCGCACTTCCTCCCTCCACCCTTAGGTTCTTTCTGACGCTCCGCCCACCGCGGGGCGGAATCAGCGCAGTATTTCAGCACATTTTGTCAAATGAAAAATCCATTTCCGATTCCGATTAGCTCAGACGTTTGAACAGGTAAAATAGACGTAAAATCTGCAAGTTAGCTATAATTTTTGCTTAAAAAAGTATCGGAAAATGAGAAATTTTTCGTTTTTTGAATTGTTTAATGCTCGCTCAAATTAAACTTCTTTTTCGTCAATAGCGAAGTTGGCTGGAAGTTTTCTTAGTCTTCGCCGGACAAAAGACAAAACCGAAAACGCGCTAATTAAACTCGCGTTTATGCGGCGCCAATTCATCAAGAAAAACCACTAACTTAGCAAAAAATACAATTTTTAATTGACTATCTTAGCGTCAGTTCCCCTAATGATAGCCAGTATTGCTAGATCATGTTTTGGGGTAGGGGCATGATTAAACAAATATATATCAAGCAGTTTGGTTCAAAGTGGGGCCCCAAATGGCCTTCATAACGGTAATCGGTCAGGGCAATGGTCGTATAGATATTCAGGGGCGGGATCGCGAAAATGACAGCCAGCCCTTCGTCTTTGATAGCGTTGTCATCAAAAAAGACGTGGTAACTTCCGCTCTTAAGTTGTCTGAACCAATATCCATTGATGCAGACGTGGCGAAGGTCTTGTTTGACGGCACAAGGCTGAAGACTTTCGAAGCTATTAAGCGGGATGCCAATAGCACTGCGCTT
The DNA here is from genome assembly GCF_056161025.1 of Roseibium sp. AWQ4_254. Lineage (NCBI taxonomy): Bacteria > Pseudomonadati > Pseudomonadota > Alphaproteobacteria > Hyphomicrobiales > Stappiaceae > Roseibium > Roseibium sp. AWQ4_254. Next base: position 21,423 of record NZ_JBSWYH010000048.1, on the reverse strand, counting down.
GCAAGGCTCGCCGACCTGCGCGAGGACCTTAGCCGGCGCACGGTCCGGATCGAAGACGACCGCAGGATTTCCTTCTTTTCTGGCGGGAACGAATTCGAAGTCAACAACGACAGCGTCTCGGAATTGTCGTTCCACTTGCCATTTCTGGAACCAGAGGGAGCTGACCGGCCTGCACGATTTTCCGCCAAACTACAGATCAAGGCCAAACTGGATGCGGATCTGAAGGACTTTGCGGTCAAGACGAACGCCGATGCGGAGATCGAGTTCGAAGTTCACATTACTGCCGACCCGAATGCGGTGCTGCAGGATTTCAAACTCGACTTTCGTGCCCTGTCGGATGAGCTTGACGGGGTCATCGCCGACCTCCCGGACATAGATTTCTCGAGCCTGTCCCTAGATGGTCTGTTGCTGCCGGATTTCAACGAGGCGTTCAAGAAGTTCCTTCCAGCGTCTCTGCCTGTGCCGGAAGTTCTGAAGGATATCGAAGTCACGTCGGCGATCACCGATCCGCAGGTGACCGTTACGATTGGCTCCGGTGCCCTAGCGCTCTCCCTTAAGGCGTCGTCGGTGGTTTCAACGGTCCGTTATGACGGAACCGAACTGCTAAAGGTCACGGTCGACAATTTCGCGATGGACATAACGGGCAAAGGCGCCGTCAAGATGGCGGGCGAGGTGACCGTTGCTGTTGCAGATGCCGAAGCGGACAGGGAAATCATAGTCAGTCCGGACGCGTTCCCCCTGAAGATTACCCTGACGTTCGGCGGTGTGAAGGATGTGTCCTGGGACTCGGCCTCGAAAGCCTTCGAGGCGACCTGGATCTTCAAGAAGATCAGCATTGAATTGAAGGAAGACCCGGCCAATCGGATCGATTTCCGGCTGAACCTGAAGACCAGATACGTGAACGAGCGGACGGAAGTCGACTTTTTCGATTTTCAATTGCTGAACCTGTCCGCGGCTGTCGATCTCGAGGCGCCGGGCTTCCGGTTTCCAAACCTGGTGCCATTCGTCATCCGGTTCGATCCGCATGCGCTGGATGACATGAAGGAATTCCTAAGGCGCCTGCAGCGGATGCTGGGCGCGGTCCTTCGGTATCTCGCCAAGGGAGCAGAGGCGGTTGGTACCCTTCTGTCGAAACTCGCGGAGGCGACAGCCGAGGTGCTGGCACGGCTGATCGAAGCCCTGGCGGACATGGTGCAAAAGGCCAGGGGCCATGTCGTGCTTGCGATCTCTCTTGAAGCGCGCAGCTTCAAACCGGTGCAAATCGCCCTGACGACGGCACACAAGGCGGCTGACGAGCCGGAGGAACAGGCTTTCGACGGCTCGTTCTTCAAGCTGAAGCTTGCCGGCAAACCGCGTCCGGCGTTGGTTTATGACCTGCGCAACGACTGGGTTGGGCTTGTTCTGCTGCACGACAAGGCGCAGCCGTCGCGCGCGACGCTGGAAACGGATCTCTGGCTGTCGCCCAAGGGAAGTACGACGCAGTCGGTCGGCAACCTGTCCGACGACGACAAGGCGGACCCGCTTCTGTCAATCACAGCCCAGGCCATAGCCAAGCAGCCGGACATCGTGCTCGCCGCGCTGAAAAACGGCCAGGGCAGCTTCTTCCAGAAAACCGAAGGGGCGGCCAGGACGGCAAATGTGGGTGGCACCATCGTTCGCCTTCTAACGAAGCCATCGGGCCTCGCCGATCTTTCGGCCGAGGATATTACACTGACCGTTGACTACGACGGCCTCCAGGACAAGGTCCTGTCGCTTCTGCCCAGTGCGCCAGCGAGCGGCGGCGGCGGATTTCTCGACAGCCTTTCGCAAAAGGTCAAGCTTAAGAAGGGCGAGGGTGATCCCGAGTTCAAGGACGGGGTCCTGTGCATCCCGTTCCAGATCGAGATTACCGTCACGTTGCCGGGCGGTACGAATGGCTCCGGCGCGGAAGACGAATTCAAGGTGGAAGCCGATCTCGTGGTGCAGATCGATACGCGAACGCTGCAGGCGCGTCTCGATGGCGACGAGGTCGAGATAAAAATCGCTGAGGCCTTCAAGGAATACAACGCCTTCGGCCTAAAACTCAAAATCTGGAGGAATGACAACAAAGCCATTTTCGTTCTGAATTTCGGAGACGGGAACCTGCGCCTGGACCTTGCCGAAAAGGCGCGGATGGAGGTCATCTACGACCGTCTATCGACGTCCGGACGCGGGCTGGTCCTGAAGGCGGAACGGTTCGGAATCGGGCATGGCGGTCTCGACCTGACGGCCGTTTTTACAGATGAACCGGTCCGGCTTGCCGGTGTCGACCAGTCGTTCCGTTTCAAGAGCGGGTCGATCAGGATCGAAGGTGGCACGCTGATCGGCGGGACGCTGTCCGGATCCGGCCCGTTGCCGCCTGCGCTGGTGGGCGAGGCGGTTGCGGAGATCGACCTGACCTTCGGCAACCAGAACGGCCGGCTGAAGGTCATTTCGGCGGATGCAACCTTGAGCAATGCCGGGGCGCCGCTCTATTCGACCGGAACCAGGTTCCGGTTCGACCTCGACCAGATAAAGTTGGCCTACCGGGATGTCGACAGCGGCGGCGAGCATTTCTTCTTCATGCTCTGGGGCAAGGCCGCATTCGAGCCGGGGCCGGACGAATTCACGAGCGGCATTCTCACCAACCTCAAATCCGTCGCCATCACACTGGAAGGGGCGCCGCTGACGGGCGACGCCAGCGAACTGCTGAAACACATCGGTTTCCTGGTGGAGCTCGATCCGCCGATCCAGGAAAATCTGTTTGACGTGTTCGGCTTTGAAATCCGCGGCATCGCGCTTTATCCGCAAAGCGACAAGTGGCGGGACAAGCCGCCGGCGATCGGGATTGCCGGCCAGATATCCTTCATGAAGGCGGGCGATGTCATTCGCTCCGAAATCGACTGCCACGAACTCCTGCTGACCTATGGCGATCCGGAGAAGAACTCGGCCCTGCCGCGCCTGCGTGCCGATGGCCTGTCCGTGTTGCTGGAGGTCAACGGGCTGGCACGGGTCGAGGCAACGGCGGTGGCCGTCGACGGCAATCTCCCGTCCATCTATACGCCGGTGGAAATGCCGGCCGATGTCACCGCGGACGGGTTCCTTGCCGCTGGCCGGGTCGAGATCAAGGGCCTTGGCGCCTACGGCGGTGCGATGGGTTTCCTGGAACTGGGGAAGGAAGGCGTGTCCCGGCGAAAGCACGCGATGTTCCTCTACGTCCAGGCGGAGAAACTCGCCGAGCGTATTGATACGCCCGTTGGTCCGTTGTGGATCCGCGAGGCCGGGGCAGGGCTTGGCGTCAACTACACGCTGTCCGCGATTGCCGCCGCCGATCAGGCGGAATCTCCGAGAGAACTGGTGCGCAGCCTCGACGAGATTTCCAAGCTGCAGGGCAACCTGAGCAACTTCAACGCCTGGACGCCGCAATACGACAAGGACGCCCTGACCTTTGCGCTGCGCGGCATGATCTCGATGACAAGCGGATCGCAATCGTCATCGGCCTACAATGAAAAGGCCGAAAAGAATCTCGCGAACCCGCTCCTGATCGATGTCGTCCTGGCGCTTCGGACCGACCTGACCTTCTTTGCGAACCTGCGCGGCTGGCTGACAACCAACTACCACGACTGGTTTTCAGCGCCCGCCACCGCGTCCTGGAAGGAAAAGCCGACCCTTCGGGGCTATCTCTATTTCTCCGTTCCCCGCCGGGAGTTTCTGGCGCGTGCCATTGCCGATGGCTCGGGCGTGGTCGGCAAGCATCCCGAGCTGGACAAGAGCCTCGTCAAGGCGCTGGAGGCAAGCCGGTTTGCCTCGACCCTCTACATCCGCCCCGGCCTTTACCACATGGAAATGGGCTGGCCGTACGAAATCGGCTTTAACCTTGGCGAGCCAGGCAAGAAGTTCTGGCTGAGTGTATCGGGCGGCACGATCGTCCGCATCGAGGATGCAACAGCCCTGTTCGGGATCGCATTCCGTGCTTCGGGCGGGATGTATTTCGAGGGCCGCGCCGGCGGCAGCAGCTTCGGCGCGGCCGTCTCGGCCGTTGCGAGCTTCGCGCTGGGCGCCAAGTTCATTGCCTACATCGAACCGTTGGATCCCAAGGAAACGCTGTTCTACGGCGACATATTCCTCAACATCTCGATCGACTTCGGCGTATCCGTCTGGCTGTCATTCAAGATCTTCCGCAAGCGGATAACCCTGCGCATCGGGTTCTCGATCATGCTGACCGTGTCGGTCGCGGCGGAAGTCGTGCTGAGCGGCCAAGGCGTCGGGGCGCGGGTCCAGGCCACGGTCGGCGTGCGCGGTTTCGGCCGTACGATCGCGATAGGCATCGGCTTTGCCTTCGGCGATGGCCATCTGGAACGGGCGCGGGCGAGAGTTGCCCGGTTCATGACGCTGGGCCTTGGTGTCGACATTCCAAAGGGGGACACGCTTCACACACCGCCGCCGGCCCCCGAACCGGCCCGCGGGCCACGCACCCAACTGGCGGACGAACGTCTGGACCGGTCGACGCCACTGCCGCGTCCGCCCCTGCCGGAAGAGGACGAAGCGGTCGAGGCCGCATCGGACAGGGTTGCGGGACACTTCGTCGGAAAATCCGATTTCTGGGCGATGCTGATCGATGCCGGCGAGCACGATCTTGCCGCGCATGGAATGGGCGGGGGAACCGAGAAGCTCTATATCCTGCAACTGCTTCCCAAGGACCTGTCGGAGCTAAAGCCGGGGGATGTGGATAAAAAAACGCCGCAAAACATATCGACGTTCTTTACCGAGCCTTTCAATTTCATTCCCGGACGGCTGTTCGGAACTGACGAGCGTCCCGACATATTCGCCGACTACGAAATCTCCGTCGCCAATGGAGGCACACTGCCTAAGCACCGGCTGAAGAAGAACGGACTGGAGGCAATCACCGAAAACACCGTCAAGATCCGCGCAGAGCTTGGTCAGATGCTCGGCGACGCCGTTGATATCAACGCGCTGCTGGCCGACTGCTTCCTGGCAGGACCTGGCGGGCAAGACGGTGACAGTCGTCCGAACAACCTTGAAAAACCGGAGGATAGTTTAGTTCCTCCCGGACATATTGGGGTAGCAAAGAACGCCATTTCCTTTGGCGAGCCTGACCCGATCCTGTTCCTGAATCCAACGGCTCCTTCGTCAACTCCGGCGGTCGATGCGCTGAACGCGCAAAGGTCACGCGATGATGGAGCGCTGGGCCCGGATGCCGCCAACAAGGAAACGCGGGTCGCCTCCTTCGACGTTAACGAGCGGCGCTCGGCCGTGATCAACAAGGTCGGCGAAACGCTGCGCCAGCTCGGAGATACAGCCCGTACCCCGGGTTTCAATAAAGAAGGCTGGGATCGCTCGGAGAAGCAGGATATCGACGCCCGAGATTTCGGCCTGACCTTTGTTATCCGGGAAAGCGAAATCGCCTCCCTTTTCGAGGATTTCAACAAGGATCAGCCGGAGCAGCCGCTCGAAGGAAAATTCAACATCAAAAAACGGGTCTGGCGCAAAGACGGTTCCGGGGGGCAGGGATGGGACTGGTCCGATGAGGGGAAGATCGAGCTTCTGCGGCACCCCGACGCCAGCTTTGAAAACCGGCAGCCCCGGCTTGAAAAGCCCAGGGCGATTGCCACAACCGACGGCCTGGCCCTGTTCTGGGACCTAGAGCCTGCCTTCGCCAATGCCTCGTCGGGTGACGGGTTCGAATTTGTCGCGGATCCGGAGACCCATCTCGATTATTACGAAATCGAACGAAGCTTCGAAGGTACGGACTTCAAGTGGACGCATACCTTCCAAAGCCGCACGACCACGCGCCTGGACTTCGGTGACGAGAAGGGAACCGCCCAGGTCAAGCGCGAACGCGCGACGATGCATCTGTGCGATGACCTGAGCGAAGGCGGGATTACGGAGGATTTCCGGGCCCTTCTGCTCGGCACGCCGATCCCCTCTGGTCGGACCGCGCGCGACGTCTGGAAGACGACGGTGCTCGATACGCGGAAAGTCAAGGTCATCTACAAGATCACCGCGGTCGACGAAATGGGCACCCGAACCTCGCAGCGTGTCCTGGAATATGACGTGCCCCGTCCGGCGGCTGTCGTGCCGGCGCCCCTGGCCTCGAGCCTGACGGCGACCTTTGCCGGCGGGATGCCGACGCGGACGACCAGTCCGAAAGTGGCCATGCGGATCGATCTTGCGGACAAGGACCAGGAGCAGGACGCGCTTGCCGCGACCTACAGGATTCGTATCCGTTCCTCCGAACTGAAGGGGGGCGGGCTCTACGGCGTCGATGCCGTGGACGACGCCAAGTCGCGTCCGTCGAATTCCGAAATCAACGTCAAGCGGGTCGGGGACATCGATCTGCGCCTCAAGCATTTCATCAACGATCCGACCAACGGCATTCCCATCCGCGTTTACGCTGGCGACGAGCTTCTGGGCCCGGACACGCCGCCAAGTTTCAAGGCCGTCGATGAAGAGGGTGCTCCGCTTGCCGGGAACACACTGAACCGGTTGCTGGAAGCGCTCGGTAACGAGGCGGGCATGACAGCGCGCAAGGCTCGCCGGGTATTCCTGAGGCGTGAGGAAGCCGATCCGAGGGATCAGGACGAGCAGGTTTACAGCGCGTGGGGCATCGTAGAGACCCAGCTTCGGGTGTTGCCCGACGAAGACACGGATGCGGATCAGCGGGGGATCTACAACAACGTCGTCGAATTGTACGAAAAACCGCTTGACCTTCAATTCGAGACGTTGAACAGAACCCAGCTTCAACGCAAGGCAGGGCGGCTTGAACTGCAGTATCCTGCACGCGGCTCCGACCTCGGGGCTCTGGTTGGCGACAAGTCCGATGCGGTAAACAGCAAAGTAGCGGTCACCCGGCACCTGGATCCCGACCGGCGGTCCGCCATTCAGCTCGACATCAATATCCGGCCGAAGGTGGCAACCACGGACGGGTCGGAGGCCTCGACCACACTGGTTGGCGGCTTCGATATCTTCACCCTGGATCCGGCCCGGCTGCGACTGACCGATGACCTGCCTGATTTCGATGGACCGATCCATCCCCACACCATCGACACCGAAGTCGCGGCCGGTCATGCGGCCCGGGCGGCTCGCCGCCGGGCGTCGGTCAAGATCCTGCCGCGGTCTCTGGCGGGACTGTTCCCGGAAGCCGTTCCCGACTTCCAGACCATAGAAGCGCGCTATCCGTCCGGCACAATGCGCACGGATCCTCTGCGCCAGGGCAAGCGAAAGCGCGGCACATGGTATTCGGCTTCCGAGTCGCTCCTGGCGTTCCCGGCCGCCCGGCTGCGCCGCTCGCTGTTCCCGACCCCCGACGAAACCCTGATTTCCTCCCTGCTCGACGGGCGGAACATCAAGGACATTGTCATCCAGATTGAGGCGCCGAATGCCCCTAAGTACCTCGCTCCAGCCGGTATGCAATGGGGCAATATTCGCGGCGTGAAAGTGGTGGACCAGTCGGAGGGAGGCGGATCGATCCTTGCCAAATTCCAGATCAGTCTGGACACGGAGGAAGAGGATTCCGCCGAAGACAGAAGGACAGGATTGAGGGCACGCCACCTGCGTGCTTTCCTGCGCGAACTCCGGTTCGGAAACGACGGAAAAACCGCCGAACGCCAGTCCGCGGATCGGGGTTATGCCGACTGGCGCCGGACCCTGACCGCCGACAAGCTGTCGGTTCCGTCCGGCGGAACATTGTCCCGGATCAATACGGAAATCGCCGGGTTCGACCTTCAGGTCACGTTGTCGGCGACAGCAGAAGGCTATGAAGAAAAAAGAACCGAGATCCGGACGGTCAATCTCCATTCCGAACTGCACCCAGTCCTGGAAGAAACCCTTGCCCAGCTTGTCTACGAGGAGCAGAAGGCGGGTGACGAACACCCGGGGGCAATCTACCGGGCCTACGAAGTTGTTCGGGAAGCCAGGACGCCGGTGGAGGTTTCAGCGGAAAACGGGCCGCCGAAAGATGCAAAGAAACTGGAGAAATTCACCGATCAGTTCGCACCTGCCACGGATCCCTATGGCTGGGGCGCCCTGCGCGCACTCGGTCTGGCGGAGGGTTTTCGTCTTTATGACATGAATGCGGGCCAGTACCTGTCCGGCAAGGCCCTGCTCAAGCGGGTCAACAAGGCCTTCGGGAAAGCGATCGAGATCTACCACCTGCCGGGTATTCCCGATGACTTCGAGAGGGCTCTTACAAGCGGGCATAACCTGGGTGCGCCCATGGTTGACCTTGTCGACCAGGCTGACAGGTTCATGTCAATCAGTTCCTACAGCGGTCGCAATGAACGCACTTCGGATGACACGGGAGCGATCCTGGAAGGCAACAGCGCTATCGTCCAGATCTCCCTTCGTCCGCGCCCGGCCCAGTCGCTGTTGGTCCGGGCCAGGGATTTCCCGCACACAAGCAACCCTTATCCGGTTCGCTATTACCTGCTCAAGGGGACAAAGAAGGGCAACATCCAGCAAGGGAAATTGCAGCTGAGGGAAGGCTATGTCGTCGATCTGAAGCTGCGGGCAGGGATCAGCCCGAGAACCGGTATGCGCCGCTGGGCCAACGAAAGGACCGCCGAATGGATTTTCGAAAATCCACCGGAGGGAATGCCCACTGACTTCGTGTTCAGGAATTTCGACATCGCAAGCGTCATTTCCGAGGAAGAACTGGCCGCGATCGCGGCGGCCGGACCGGAGGATATTGTCGGGTACCTGAGGGTCACCGGCATCGGCACACGCGGTGACGGCGAAAACCGCATTCCCGGGCAGGTGAGCGAAGAACTCTGGCGCTCGATCGAAGGAGAGCTGAACAAGGAGTTTGACGGCCTGGTCTCACTGACACTTTCGGAGACGCCGAAGGCGATTGGAGACACGTCCGAGCAGCCCGATTTCGCGGAAGATCTCTTCGACCGCTTCCCGCCGCTGGACGGCGATCTGCTGGGCATGCTCGAACTCGGTAAAAAACGACGGCCGCAAGGCGCGCCTGCCGGCATATCACCCTATGAAACATTCCTGCAGCATCTGCCTGCGGGGCTTGCGCCGCCCGACATGCGCTGGCCAACCGGGGGCGAGGCCACTTCTGGGCGAAAGGGAGCGGGAGACCGGTTGAACAACCACAGTGCCTGGTGCGCGCGCTTCCTCGATCACGGGACCGCCCGGGCGAGGACGGTACCGGGCATGCCGCCCAAGATCGAGTTCTCTCTGACGTCGCTGACGGGTGAGGATGGCCTGGCACGTGCACCGGATGCGACCGGCGTGCTAAGCACCTTCTTCATAGAACCAACGCAAGCGGGTCGCGAACTGTTGTTTGCCGTCCGTCCATACTCCCGGTACGCGGGCGTCGAGGCCCAGATAGACGGGACCTTGCGCGTTGCTGAGCTTACCGCCTCGGCCCTCGGCAAAGAACGCTGGCGGCGGTCTTTCCGGCACGTGGCCTTGCCGCGGACCCGCCCAGCGGAAAGCCCGGGAATCCTGTCCGTCGCCCGAACCGGCGACCGTGATGAGCAGGAAATCGAGCTGGTTGTCGCGCGCAGCAAGGACCAGATGACCGGTCTTGGCAACATTCCTGCGGAACGGGCCTTGCAACCGGGATGGTCGGCAGTCGAATTGCGCGCTGGCTTCCCTGCCCACCTGCGGGCGAGCCATTTGATGGGCGCGGGTTTCGACTGGATGGACGGTCTCAAGCCACCCAGCGATGCAATGGGTGACGTCCTTGAAGGGAAGGTCGTCGACGGCAAGGTGATTTACGACATGCAACGCCGTGTTCCGGACACCTGGCGCGGCGCGATTCGGTTCGGCCTGCGCGGCTTGCCCCACTTCCTGCGCACGACAGCCCTGGCGCACCAGTCCGCCGGTGTGATTGTGTCCGGCGTGACCGGAATGATCCTGCCCGAAGCCGGGTTCAAGCTTCGCCCGCCGCCGCTCAAGGACGTGGATGCGGAAGCCGGCGATCCGCGTCCGCCGTGGGGCGAAACGGCGAAGCCTAGCTGGACTCTAGTGCGTCACACCAAGGGCGGAGAGCAGGTCATCCGGATTCATTTCGACATCCCGCTGACACGCAATCTCGATCTGATCCCGGATGGAGAACTGAAAGCCCTGACCGGCGGTGATTTCAGGGCGCTGGGCCCGGTCTATCATCTGCCCGACGCCAAGGCGAGTTACCGGATCTCCTCGGCAAGCGCCGATGGAAGCACACTGTCCGGGCAAATCGAGATCCTGCCGACCGTGTTTGAGGAAAAATCGGAACAGGAAGCGGCGCTCTACGGGGTCGCTCGGTCGGGCCAGCTGTTCAGCCAGATCGCTGCCGTGCAGAAACCGCGCGCACGCGGCGAAACCGATCAACCGGTAGATATCGGTGACCGGGATGCCATCAGAAACTGGCGGCTTTCCTTCTCCGCGGACATGCCGGCAAAGTCACCGGCGGCGAGAGTAAAGACCGAGGTTGCGGATTTTGCACTGAAGTGCCAGGGTTTGCTGAATTTTGCCAATCCGGTCGGGCTTGATTTCGACGCCGGTGCTTGGGGTGCATGGGCGCCTCGGCGGAAAGTTGTCGCCCACATTCCGTTCGACTTCCGGACCAACCTCGGAACGCTTCAGCAGAACATCCAGCAGGCGGAAGCACACCTGTCGGCCTTTGCTGACGATCCCGGTGTTCAGGGCCTGAAAGGGCAATGGGACCTGTTCCTGGATCCCGATGCTCCGACGTTCCCCTATCCGATCCTGATGCAAGGGTCGTACGAGTTGTCCGGGACTCTGCCGATCGGCGTCAGCCTGCCGGCCGATGCGCAGTTCCTGTTGTTCACCGAAGAACCCCACTGCGAGCGGCGTGACGTGTTTTACAAGGATCTGCAGGTCACACTGGCCATGCGTGCGAAGACCCATTCGATCATCCGGGCGGCCTATGCGGGTGCGCAGGCGGAAGACGCGATCGAGATCTTCGAGGCAGAACTCGACGCGCGCAGGCAGGCACTGCAGCCAGGTTTTGGTTACGTGGGACCGGTCTATGCCCCGTCCGAGGGTCAAGTGCCCCATCCAGGGGTCGCTCCGTTTACCGGCTTCCAGCTTAGGGCATACACGCTGCAAGGCGAGCACAGTTCCGAAGCGGTGGAAAAGGCGCTTCTTGCGCTCTTCGAAGCCCTCCGGGAAAGGGCCGGCGAACGAAACGACGATGTTCTTGTCTGGCGGATCGACCGGACCATCAACGAGTACTTCGGTCGCGCTCAAAGCGCCGACGACCCGCTTCCGCCGATCGTGGTGCCGGTCCCGGCCGGCGCCGAGCCTGTCGATGTCGAAGACTGGGAAGAAGACAGGGACGGCGACAATCAGCCCAGGGGAGACTTCCAGTACGGATTCCACCAGGTTCCCGAGTTTGCCGAGATCGGACAGCTTGCCGGCGACGTTGCAGAGCCGTTCGTCGCGTTGCTCGAAAGAGCCCTGTTTTCGGAGGGAGGGCTGAAACTCAGCTTCTTCAAGGGGGATGCAAGACCCGTCTCTGTCTCCGTTGAAGCGAGGAGGAGCGAACCATGAGCGCCACCGGTCTCCGAGAAGTCCGGTTCGTCGGACCCACGATCGCCAGCCCGGCACATGGCGACCAACCTCTCTACCTGCTGACCTGCCAGTTGCTCTATACGCCGCAGCCGCAGGACGATCTTGTCGATCGAAACCACGGGCTCCGGACCACGGCGCTGGACCAGGAGATCGAGGACGTCGACATCCTGCAGCACGATGATCTCGATTCGGTTTTGGTGCAGCGGTCGGTCCTGCTGCGCGCCCGAATCGACGGTGAGCCTGATACGGACCGGCGCTATGTCTTCCTTCAACCGCCTCTCCAAGAAGTGATCGGACCGGCCGAGGAAGGCGGCGGTCAGGCAGGAGGCGGTGGGGGTGGCCTGGGCGCCCAGGACGCAAGGGTCGTTCTTCTGCCGCCCGAAGACCGCGGTGTGATCGACGTCCTTGCAAGGCCGTATAGTTCCTGGCCACCGTCGCGCCTGGACGAGCATGGCCTCCGTCAGATCTACGTACCGCCATTCCACCTTGCCGCCGGTGGCGTTGACGTACGGGTGGACCCGTTCAACGGCATTCCATCGGCGTTCGGATACTTCCTGAACAATACCGCCGACAGGTCCCGGGTCCTCGGAGGGCTTGAACTGACCAGCCCTCCGGCCGGGGAGGCGGGCGCAACCGTGACACTCGTCCCGGAAGGGATCGAAATCGACGTTGTTCTGCCCAATCCCCTGGCGCTCCTGATCGAGGGGCAGGACGAAACAATCAAGGCGCGGATCCGTATTGAGCCATCGACTGATCCGGTGCGTTTCACGGCAAGGCTTGTCGGGCCGACAACCGGAGAGGAGGACGACAGTCTCCGCCCGCTGGTCAAAGCGCTTGGAAAGGTTTTCGACGCGCTGGAAGTGGCGCAATCGCCGCTTCGGCTTGCCTACGATGACCGGTCGATGTTCCCGCCGCTGCTCTGGCATCTGCGCTATGAAAACTCGCAGCTGCATTTTTTCTGGAACGGGTGCTGGCGGGTCGAACTCGACCCGAAAGTCACCACGCTGCGTGCCGAAACCGACAAGGGGCTGGCTTCCAAGCGTGCCGCAGTGGCCCGTTTCCAGACCGGGGATGGCGCAAGCCTGCGGTTCGTCCAGACCGACACAAACGATGTCAAATTGCAGTACAGCAGTGGCGAACCCCGGGAGGCGGACCTGTCGGTCACCTATTCCAGGGCTGCAGACGACGCGGATTTTGTGACCTCGAAGATCGAGGCCAACGAATTGTCGAGTTATCTGCCGGTCCATGAGGCGATGTCCCGGGAAGCTGCGAAGCTTGGAACGGACCAGGAAGACCTTCAGGCTTTTCTTCCCACGCGCGATGGCGTGCTGCACTTGATGGACCTGTCGGATACGGACAGTGCGCCGGATGACCTGGATGCGAAAAGCGCGTTTGAAGGCAATCTCGTTTTCCGTATTACGGACAGGGCCGCCAGGGAAAAAGCGGCAAGGGCCAGCACGCCCGGCGGCAAAAACGCCGATACATCCGGAAAGGTCATCGAAATCGATGATGCCGAGGCCGCCGGGATTTCCGTCACCTGGGCCAGCAAGAAGGTGCGGGAGATTACAATTGAGGTCGCAGCCCCGACCGGTGGATTGCGCCGCGCGGTCTGGCTCGCGCGCGAAGCGCCCAAACCCTCGCGCCTGTTGCCGACGGGACGGCGGGATCCTTCTCACACACTTGAACTGGTGCCCGTTTTTGGTGGAACTCGCAGCCCGAACGCCAGCTTGACCCTGTCGCTCAAGGAAACGGGGGTGTTCACCTGGAACCTGAAGACGTTTGACGGGGACGGGGCGGTCTCCGGTTCCGCTGTCGACTGGCGTCGCAGCCGGGACTTGCCGCTGATTTCCGCGATGCCAATGTTGTCCGCGAAAATCTCGGACAATGACCCCGGCGCGTTGCGCAACCTCTTCCCCGCGACCCTCGACGCGGCTGCGGGCTGGGAGTTGTCCGGAGATGACAGCGCAGCGCCGCCGGCACTGGCCGGTGAAGAATACGCGCCGCCGAACGGGGTAAACTGGCCCTGGCCGGACACGTCGAAAACGGACTGGGCGAGGCTTTCCGTTCCGTTCGTCAATCCAACGGCGCCGGGGCTGGAATACGACCTTTCAGCCGGCGGTGGCGCCACGCCCAAGGTTTCCCTAAGGTACGACCTGCCGATACTGGACGAGTTCTTCGCCGGTCTGTCCGGCGAGGACGAAGCGAAACCCGGAGAAGCGACGGCGGCGAACGGGTCGCCAATCCCGTCTGACGGGGTACGGGACGCCAATATTCTGACGCGGTTCTGGACCGAGCAGTCCGTGAGGCTTGGCTTCACCCGTACGCAGCGGGCGCGCGCAAGCGGTTGGACGGATTTGCAGAGACCGGAGGCGGACACTTCGACGCCGGGTCCGCTCAAGTTCATCGGCAATCACGACGCCGCGGCAACGCTGCGTTTCGGCAGTTCCTACATCTTGTCAAAGCCCGGCAATGGAACCGTGACGCCGGTCGACGTGAACCTCGGCAACTTTTCAGTTCATTGGGTTGGAGAGGAGGATCCGATTACCTTTTTCGGGCCCAAGGCGCTTCTGGGGATTTCTGGATCTTTCGCGATCGACGAGAATGACAAGGTTGTCAAGGGCGCAGAGGGTGACATCGACGTACAGGGTTTTGCCGCGGCGCTCTTCACGGGCGCTTCTGGACTGAAGACCGATGCCCTCGGCACGGGATTGAATGGTTCGCCAGAGATTTCGGATACATCTGCCGACCGCGGTGTTGCGACAAAGGACAGCGCGATGAGGCTGCACACGATGCACAAGCCCGCTGACATCGTGCTCCAGAACCCGGCCGGCGGTCAGGTCGCGTTGAAATTCTGGTGCCGTGATTTGCCGCTGTCGGAGGAGGGCGTTTTCTCGGCGGCCGGTAACCCGGTGGAAGGGGCGCTCGGGCCCAATCCGGACGTATTTGACGCCGGTAATGCCATCAGGTCGCTTTACGAATGGCGGCTGGCGGCCGACAAAGGGACCGGGCCAAAAACCTACCACTACGATCTTGGTGACCTGCGCTATGTTCCGCTTAGGCTCATCGAGTTCAAACCCGACGAGAGTTTGAAGCTGCTGTGCCGCGTCGGACCGGTACCGCGTCAGGAAAATGCCGGCAATACGCCTTTTACCGACGACAAACCCTACGAAACCGGACCTCTGGTCCAGTTCGACCTGGTATATGACCCGGCCGGGAAGCACTTCGGTGTGGCGGAGCCTGCACCCGGAGAGCCCGCACCCATCCGCAAGATGCTCTCAACGGGTGCGGAACAACTTGCCCTCGAAGATGCGGGGGACGATGACATGCGGGTGAGCTTCCGCCTGAGGGCAAAGCTCAACTGTAAAATCGGCGCCTTCCTGCCGGGCGGGGAAGCGGGCAGCGCCGAAACGATCAGCGTCGTGCTCTCCGGTAAACTGTCGTCCGCGGGCGCGCTTGTGAACACCGAAATCGAGTTCCGCTTGCTGCGAAACGACGTGAAGCTGACAGGCGCTGACACGCCGCCGGACGGGGTAGTCTTTCATCACACGGGCCCGGTCGGAAAGTCCGATGGATTTGTCATTTCCCGTGCGCAACTCCGCCTGGAATCCTCCGGGTCTGCCGATGCCATGCTTGACGTCGAGCTGGTTGGCGGCCTGCCGGTCGATGACCGCGGCGACGGTGCCCCGGCTTCTTTCGGCGTCAAGCGGAATGCCGAAAACGGGGAGGCGGACTACAGCTATCGATGGCTGGGCCTGGAGATCGACGCTCCGGACCGCGTCGTCTTTGATCATGAGCGGGGCGCGCTCGGGTTCTCCTTTACCCAGAAACCGGGAACGATTGCGGCCGGAACACCGTTTCAGGGCCTGCTATCGGATCCGTCAACCTGCAGCCTCCGGCTCGATGCTTCTCTGGTTCTTGTACCGGACGGCGAGAAAGCCTGGTCCGTTGAGTCCGGGCAGGTCAACGCCGGGTTCCATGATCACGATGACGACATGCCGCTGACGCTGACCGCCTTTACAGAGCGCGGCAGGCCGGAGTCCGACGATCCTGTCGGTGAACCGGTCGGCGAGTCGCGCACGCGGAGTAAGCTGCGTCTAAGCCGGGAAGTCAAAAAGGAAGGCGATGAAGGGTACCTGCAAAGCGGCATTCACTGGGATCCGAATGCGGTAACCCTGAACGGGGATACCGCGCCGATACTGACCGATCACGTTGCACTGTCGACGACGGCGTCCGGTAACGGCTGGACGCATTCGGTGCGCACGGTCCTTCGTAACCACGGGATCGATACCAGGCTTCTGGCCCAGTCCGGGGAAGGGGTCCGGCTGGTGAAGGAACTGCCCGTCACCTTGCTGGTCACCCACCTCCTGAGCCGGGCGGACGGAGCCGAGCGCCGCGAATGGAACGCGGTTGAATACGCCGTCCTGACCAGTCCGAGACTCTGGCTTGAGGGTATGCTCGGGTCCGATAACGCCGATCCGGCCGTTTTCGGTCCGCGCTACATGCAAACGGCGGCAAGGTACCGGGGCAGCTCTGATCACTCCGTCATTGTCGGTGGAGTCGGCCCGCGCCGTGACATGTTGAGCGGATTCGACGATCCACTGATCTGCGATGCCCTGCAGCGCGATGGCAACCTGCTCGGGAGCGATGAAACGCTGATCCTGCTCGGCGGAGCACCTTCGTTGAGTCAAACCGGGGGCGATCCGGCAACACTCTTTGTCCTGCCCTGGGTAACCAGGCTCACCGGCGAGACTCTGCCGGCGCCATTCGACAATCTGATGCGGTTTTCGCCGGATCCGGTTGACTGGCGGGCGGCCCGGTTCGATGCAACCGTGACGCAGCTCGACCGGACCCCGGAGGCAGCAATGGTGCATGTCCCCGAGGGAGCCTATGCGGAGGACCAGATCCAGGCGGTGCTAGCCGGCGCCACCCAAGCGGCGCAGGATCAGGGAAACGCCGTTCGGTCGGCGGCGGAGCGGCTGGTCGAGCAATCCTTCGTCGAGGCCGTCGACGCCGCTGCCATGAGCGACCTGTCCCGAGTGCCGATCTTCCTCCATGCCTTGCAGTCTCTCGGTGCGTTTCTGGCAAGAACCAGCGCGGAACCTGATCGTCTGGCGGTCCTGACGGTGCATCCGCTGAAGCGGGGGCACGCCGAGCAGATCGTGATCTGCAAGGCGGATCCGATTGTCGCACAGCTTCCGTTGCCGCCCAGGACTCCGGCGGTTGCCTATTACATTCTGACCCATGGGCGCGACGGCAGAAACTGGAGCCGGGAAATTGATGTTTCCGAACTTCGTATCGAAACCGGTGTGTCCTACGGATCCCAGGCCGATGTGACTGATTTCCTGAATGCGGTCGATCGTGCGCTGCAGACCGTTATGGACAATCTTGGCGAGCCACGCCTGCGGGAAATGGCGGAAAACTTTACTGTCCCGCCGGATGCGGCCATTTTGCTGGCAGAAGATGGTGACGGGGCACCCCTTGCCCTGAAATTCCTGACGCTTGCTGCAGGATTCCAGGAATTCGGCGAACCGGATACCGAACTCACGCCGGAAGATCAGGATGTCTATCCTTCTCCAGCGCTGGGCTGGCCAAGTCTTCCCGGGGGACATGACGCGGATATCGGCGACAGCGCCACGCACGGGCTGATCGAAAGGGACGACCGGCCCATCGTGTCAGGCGAAGCAGGGCTTTCCGCCCGCAGCAGTCTGTTCAGCCTGTCCGGTCGTTCCGACAAGCTGCGCGCGACCGGGAACGCGCGCTATCTCGCCAGCCAGGCGCGGGCGCTTTTCCATCATGGAAGCAAGGCGGCGAAATTTCGATTTGCGGGCGCGGCGGCAGGTCATCTCATGCCCTTGGCCAGCCGCCTCCGGGTCCCTGGCGAAGAGGCTCGCCGCCAGGCCTTGAAGGAGGCCGGGGCTCCCGATCTTGATCAAACCATCAGTCTCATGCCGCTGGCCTACAACCGGTCCCTGATCGGAGAACGGCCGGGTTCGATCGAAACCATGGTCGACGCGGTGCTCGTGGGCGGCGATGCCACGACCGCGAACCTGGACGTCGGGGAAGCGCGGTTCGGCGATGCCGGAATGACCGGATCGGTCGTCATGCGGCAATCAAGAATTCCGCGCTCTCCCAAGTTACCGGTCGGCAAGACACGCGATGAAAGCCGCGATCTGACCCGGCGCAGAAGGACATATGTCTCGCTTGCGGACGAGAAAGAAGCAGGCGTGCCGGGCGACCGGCTGCGCACCCACATGATCCGGCCCTGGCCTGCATCCTTCTGGCGTGTCGGCAAATCCGGGGATGGCCTGCCGGCCGCGCGTATCGTCCTGGAATTGCACGACCCGGTCCTGAAAGAGGATGAAATCGGGGAGACCCTCGAAGTGGGCAGAAACATCAAGCTGCGCCTTCGGGCGCGCATTCAGCCGGATCTGCAGGGCGCCGAGTTGGGCGACGGCCAGGCGCTTCATCTTCTCGTTCGGTCGGGGTTGTTGCGGCTGGTGAACAAGAAGCCTGTCCTCAATGCGTGGCTGACTTTCGGTCCCGACCGGGTATATGCGAGCGAGTTGGTACGCGGGGAACCTGAAACACAGAAGGAAACAGGCGAGACCTTCGTGGACATGCACCTCGAGTTTTCCGCAGAGCATGGCGACTTCATCCTCCAGGAGCTCGCCGCGGATGATCCCTCGAGAATGGTCGCCCTCAATTTCACGATGCTTGGTGACGCGAACGCGATAGAGAAGCCGCCGATGAAGTTCGAGTTGAACCAGGATTTGGAGGGGTATCTTCACGGGCTTCCGCGGGCGATCTCGCTCCCGATGGGACGCAAACCGGCCTTCCGCGAAACGCTGGATGTGCAATCACGGAGTTGTTTGTTCGCCGATGCCGCGTTTGATCGAATTCTCTCGACGCCGGCGGGGCAATCCAACCTGGCTTCGGTCAAGGGCAAGAAGTGGCTTCTTGCAACCGACCGGACCCAGTACGAGGCAGGCGGTACGATCTACTTCGCTTTCGGATCCCTCAACGAAGACAACACGTTCGGTGCTGAAGGCCAGGCGCTGACCCTCGAGCTCACATTGACACCGCCGGCCGGGGATACCGAACCAAGCGAAGAGGAAAAAATCGGGCTGATGATTTCCGGCCTCGGTGAGGTCGAGCTCAAATCCAGCAAGCCTTACATGCTGCCCCTTGGAATGTTGAAGGACAAGGAAAATCCCGGCAGGCCGCTTCCGATGGTTCCGGGCGCGAATTTGCGGCTCGACTTGTACGGCAATGTTGATGGTGAGGAAGTCAAGCTTTTCTACTCCTTTACTATTTCGGACCGTGTCGAAAACCCGACGCCAGCGGCGGTCTACTCTGTCGAAAACCTGGTTGGCGATTTGGACAATGAGGCACGGCCGGATGTGATCCTGCACGCTTCTTCACCGCGCCCGGCGCGGTTCGAATTCAACGACCTTATCGGGGACTTGGCAAAGGGGAACGTCCGCCGGCAAGCCTATTTCGAATGGCGTCACACGGACTTTTCGCAAGGGTCGGATCTGCCCTGGCATATCGCCCTGATCAAGACGGATCGGGCGGGTGGTGCGCAACAGCCGGAGCACACGACGGATTTTGAGAAATCGGTGGAAGAAGATCCTGCGCCCGGTTTGTAGGCTAGTGACTGGGAAAGAGGAAAATTGCCGAGCTCGACTAACAACGTGCATCGGAATTGGGGGGAAAAATGAAAAAGAACAATCTGTTCATTTGCCTTGGAATTGTGGTTCTGGGTATGGTTCTCGGGTTCGCCGCACAGTACTTCAACGGCGTCGTCAAGATTGAACCCGAATCCGGTTGGCAGGACGCATTCTGGTCGAGATTTCAGGTCCTTTTTGTTTTTGCGGTGCTAATTGAGCGCAGCGTCGAGGTTTATCTGCTCGCCGCCGGCTTGAACGGCGATGACCGCTTCGCACCACAAAACGAAAAGCAGGGCAAACAGGCAAGCGTCCCAGTGGCGATCGCCGCTGGGACGCTAAGTATTTTCGTCGCCCTTGCCGGTGTGCGCCTGATCTCCACGCTGGGAGTACTCGACCCGAGTAGCAGTGCCTTTGCAAAGGCGATCTGGTTTGGTGCCGACGTTCTGATCTCGGCCGGTCTTATGGCCGGCGGCTCGGCCCTGTTTCACGAAGTGGCGGAAGTTCTGCGCGGTGGCATCGGTAACCTCGGCAAGAACTTCACAAAGGCAGGCGCACAAGCCGAAACCATGGTTGCGAGTGCTTACACGATCAATGTCACCCGAAATAGCGCCGACACCGGTATCCTGGAGTTCACTTCCGGATCGGTCTCACTCAAGGAAACTTGCTGGTGGGATCCGAACGTCAAGATTACCGCGGGTCGGTATACAGGCTGTTCCAAGACGCGCATGAATTCGAAGACAGATTCGGTGACAGGTGAGAAACGTCCAGGGATTTTTCTGGCAGACGCTGTTGTGCCGGGCACGGATAAGCATACCATTTTCATTCACGAAGGCAAGGACCCCAGCTGGTCCGATGGCTGTATAGTATTGAAGCGTGAAAAGATGATCGATATGTGGAACGAGATTAAACCATCAGACGCTAAAAATGTTCTCGTAGTAATCAAAGATAGCTAGGGTGAAGCGCTAGCTTTATAAGGGAGGCGCACTATGGCTTACTGGACAGTTATTGGAGCCGGACTCGAGGGTGACTTAGAAGGTAAAACCTTTGGACTAACGCTGGATACAGACGAAAAAGAATGGACGGCAAATGGTGCCAGCGTCGACAAGTTCTTTGCTTCTAAGTCTGGAAAATACAAAGAGGTTAGTATTCCGGAGAACGGCACTCAACTTGTCAACGCCTCAGGACAAGAAGCCGCGTTTTTAAAAAACCTAAACGGAACGACCCCTGTCAAAGGAAAGGGATCGGGCAGGGCAACGGAAAAAGGTGTTAACTTTTCTTGGGTGTTAGATAGCAAATAAACAACATTTCTCTACGGTGGTGACTGCCAGTCGATTTGTTTCGTGCGTATTTTGCGTATGGAAAATTTGCTTGTAATAACCCGCGCAAAAAAAGTTCTGTCAAAAGGATTCGCTAAGCATTGGTTACATTTTGTCACCTACGCTCTAGGTTCTGGTCAGGATTTAACGAATAGGGATTCCCTTTTGGCAGCAAATCAGATTCAAGACTGATTTTTGGAGATCAGTCATGTCTGAGACGCGTTACGAGGATGAACTGACGGACGCTCAATGGGCTCGTCTTGCACCGTTGATGCCCGGAGGGTGCCGAGGCAAACGCGGTCCACGAACGGATAACCGGCGTTTTCTGAACGCAGTCTTGTGGATCGCACGCTCGGGAGCCAAGTGGCGTTATCTGCCTGAGCGCTATGGCCGTTACGGCACGGTCAAGCAACGCTACTACGACTGGATTTCAAGAGGCGTTTTTCAAAACATCTTCAAAGCGTTGAATGAGGACGCGGACTTTGAATGGCTCAGTGTCGATGCCACCGTTGTCCGGGTTCATCAACACGCCAGCGGCGCAAGTCGCAAAAAAGGGGCTCTGAAGCCCAGGGTATCGGGCGCTCCAAGGGAGGGCTGACAACCAAGCTGCACGGCGTATGTGACAGTTTAGGGCTGCCCTTGCGCTTTGTCTCCAGTCCAGGACACCGGGGCGAGGTTCTGTTCGGGGCTGAGCTGATCAAGGGCTACAAACCCGGCTATGTTATCGCGGATCGGGCATACGATGCGGAGCATTTCCACGACGCTATTCTTGATTTGGGAGCAACACCCGTCATTCAGATAGATCAATTTTGCGGCCGCGTCATCACTTGGGAAATGGCCGCGGGTTCGTACCGCACGCCGGATTTTCGAGTTGAGCGCCTCAATCG
>NZ_JBSWYH010000047.1:0-22852 GCF_056161025.1 Roseibium sp. AWQ4_254 | reverse complement strand
GCTGGCCTCCTTGTCCAGCCCTCAGCTTGAATCACTATTCACCACAAAAGGGAACCCAAGACGATTCAGACTTTTTGGGAAATGCTCTAGCTCTAGCCGACATTCCTGCAACCCGCAGCATTCGGAACTTTGGACTCCAAGCCGACCTCGGATGCGGCGCAGCATCGGGACGATCCGGCTAACCTTAGGTGGCAAGGACGGCCCATACCAGCCGTTCATGGTGTCAGATCGCGCCGCGGTGCAGCTTAATCGAACCAGTCATTCGCTGCGCTTGCGAGATCGTGGCATTGCTTGAGGTTGGCATTGCTGACAAACCCGCCGCTGTGGTCGACGTTTAGCATCTCCAATTGCTAAACTGATGACTGAACCATTCATTGGAGCGATTCAAAAATTTTGAGCCATTTCAATCGTTGTACTGCAAGAAAGCGAGCGCAGCCTTCACAGCTATTGCCACGTTTTCTCGCAGCCTCTGACTACCAACTCCACTGCGCGCTTGAACAGAAAGGCCGTTTAGCAAAGTCAGGCACAGCTGAGCTGCTGCCTCAACGTTCACCTCCTCTTTGATGTCCCCGCACTCAACGGCAAGGGTCAGGCGTCCGGCGAGACGGTTGCGCGCGATTTCTAAGGTCTCTTCGATTAGAGATTGAACCTTTTCGTTTTTGGGAGCTTCGGCGGCACCGATCAAAAAAACGAAACATCCACGATGGCTTTCACCGGCCTCTGTGTAGATATTGACCGCTGTCTCGAAAAAAGCGGTGAGGACAGCTGGCAAAGTTTGATCGGTGCTAATGGCTTCATCGAGTTGGGACAGCATTTGCTGGCGGAACCAGAGTTGTGCGCTGAGAAAGATCTCTTGTTTGTTGCCAAACGCACCGTAAAGGCTTGGCCGCGTCAGTCCTGAAACTTCGGACAACATGTCCAGTGAAGTTCCCGCAAACCCCTGATCCCAAAAAAGTTCAGCGACTTTTCTTAAGACAACCTGTTCATCAAAGCCCCTTGGGCGTCCACGTCTTTTGCTTGTTTTTTTCATTTTATACCGTTTCGCAGATTTTTGTTGCATTCTCTTTTGTTGCGAGTTAGTACATAAATTAACAGGATGTAAGCAAATGAAAAAGCCTAAAATAGGCTCCCTAGCGTGGGGCGCTGAAACAAATGGTGCGCTCAGTGCGCATGAAAAGCGAAAAATGATCGTAAACTTGGCTTTTGTGCAGGTTAGAGAGTTCGCAGATTCAATTTGCCATTCAATTGGTTTGTTGCGGCCCCTTCCTGTATCATTAGATGAACTTATGCCTCGAGAGACTCCGCTTGTGCGTGACAGTCTATGCCTGGCGCAAGAAACCCATGACGAAGCGCTGCTGTTTCACAGCTGGCGTACCTACTTTCTGGGGCGCCTCATTGCGAAGCATGAAAAGCTAGATCACGATCCTGATCTGTTTTTTGCCAGCGCAATTCTTCACGACATCGCACTGACCAAAGGGCACTCTCCAAATGTCTCAGCTTGTTGTTTTGCGGTGAGCGGCGCAAACCGAGCACGCGATCACCTTTTGGCTTGTGGCCACGGCACGCATGACGCAAATCGCGTCGGCGAAGCGATCTCACAGCATCTAAATATGTATATTTCGTGGCGTAAAAGTGCTGCTGAATGCTACCTCGTTTCACGAGGCGCTGTGTGTGATCTCTTTGGCGCAGGACGTCATAGAATTGCACCAGAGAGTCTTGAAGAGTTGTTTCACTCCTACCCGCGCACTGGAGTGATCGAAGCGCTTCGCTTTGAAACCGCTGACCATTTCGACGGGTCGCGCGCTGACTTTCTGACAAGGCTTTCAGGGGGGAAAGCACCCAAAACTCCTTTCTATGATCGTCTAAGCCCAAAAAACTGATTTTCTTACAAGTTGGACACAATGAACGCACAACTAGGAACTCTAATTCGGGCAAGTTGGTTAGAAGGGTTAACGCTTATTGCTCTGCTCTTTATCGCTATGCCGATCAAATATCTTGCCGGTTTTCCATTCGCGACAAAGCTACTGGGATCGGTGCATGGATTCGCTTTTTTGAACTACTTGTGGTGCGCTTGTGCGATATTGCCCGGCTTGCCGATTTCGCGTCACTCCAAAGCATGGGTCATAATATCTGGCTTTATACCTTTTGGATTTCTTTACTCGCACAAAGTTCTTTCGTCGGTGAGGGAAGGCTAATGGGATACCAATTGGTTAAAGCTATTCACCTAGTGGCAGTATTTACCTTTGTCGGGGGATTGCTCGTGCAGACCTTGTGTCTCTGGGCGTTAAAAAACGAAGGTGGTAAGCAACAGGCAGCTCACATGCTTTCTCGCGTTCAAACGTGGGATCGGTCGATGACGAACCTGTCTCTACTTTTGTTATGGGCCGCAGGCTTATACCTCGGCCTAAGTACCGGTTTATTCCAAGAAACCTGGTTACAGCTCAAACTCGGTTTTGTCATCTTTCTTTCCGCGGTTCACGGGGCGCAAAGTGGGGTGATTAGGAGGTCGCTAAACAATCGAGCCGACTCCAAAAAAGGGCGCTCATTTTCACCCTATTTGCTGGTTTTCGCCTTCGCCGCAATCGCCTTATTGCTGGCGTTTAGACCATAGTAACTTCTTGCAAATCTTAGGATTTCAGGCGGACCAATCAAATCTCGGATGCTGTGCAAATTCGCAGCAGGCTGCGGCCCTATCACTGAAAATTTCACTTATAGAAAGGAAATGCTGTGTCTTTTAACGGAACCTGGAAAATCGAAATCCCAACGCCGATGGGAAAACAGCAAGCTGAACTGCTGATTGTGCATACCAACGAACTGCTTTCAGGCACCGCAACTGCTGGAGAAGAAACTGTACCCTTCATCAATCCAGCTGTCTCAGGAAACACCATATCATGGACCCAAAATGTGACCAAACCCCTAAAGCTAGAAATCAAATTTGAGTTGACGCGGGAAGGCGACAATCTCAGCGGCAAGGCCAAGCCCGGAATCTTGCCTGCAGCGAGTGTAACTGGTCGACGTATCTGCTAAGGAAATTGCAATGTCCCAACACACACCGTGGCCCACGATGGCCGTCTCAGTCGAAGACGATCCAGCGCGACGTAAAACCGTTGGTATGCTGGCGTTTCCCGGGTTAACGCTTTTAGACTTGTTTGGCCCACACGCTGTTTTGACAGGCATTATGCAGACACATCTGGTTTGGAAAGCCAAAGGGCCCATTTTGTCAGACACGGGCGTTTCGGTGCTTCCAGACATGAGTTTTGATGAAGCCCCAGAGCGTTTCGACATACTGTTTGTTCCTGGAGGCCCCGGGCAGGCTTCCCTATTCAACGATCCAGAAGTCATGGCGTTTCTGGCCCATCATGGCGCTCGCGCAGATTGGGTCACATCCGTTTGCACGGGCGCAATGATCCTTGGCGCGGCCGGATTGCTAGACGGGTATCGTGCCGCGACCCATTGGGCCGGGCGGGATGTTCTGCGCTTGTTCGGAGCAGATCCAGTGGCGGAACGTGTTGTGATCGACAGAAATAGGATCACTGGCGGCGGTGTAACTGCGGGGGTGGACTTTGGCCTCACACTGCTCAAGAAGATTTACGGGTCTGAGGTGGCCGAAACCACACAGCTTTTGATGGAATATGATCCCGCCCCTCCAATCAACGCGGGTTCCGTCGATAAAGCTAGACCAGAAATTTCCGAAAGAGCAATGGAGATTTTGGCACCCGTGGCGCAGATCACCCTTGACGCACTTTCTGAGCGTTTCTCCTGAGCGCAACGGCCCAGAGCGGATCTTGGACCATCCATTGCCATGCTGCATGCTGCGCTGCGGCCCGTCGAAGCAGCAATTCGCAGCATAGGCAAAAGCATGTAGTAGGCGAACTCACGCTTTGCGGGACAAAGTTAGAATTCGCTGCGGCTGCGCGAATGTCCGTTGTTGCTGTGAAACCTAGTCGGCTACAACGGCGCACATGTCAGGATTCACGCGTTCACCCGTTCCATCACCGCAGCTACGGCAGCAATACTTTAAATCTCTCGAAGAACCCCAAGAGTTCTTCTTAGAGTAAATGGTTGGTTTGGGGCAATTTTGGACGAATGACGATGGATCGTATGGCGTAATAAACGGAACCAGCTTGGTCGAGTTCTTCAGTCCCGAACCTGACAACTCAACGAGACTTTTGCGTTCTCTACATGATCAGCTCGGCTTCTCAACGGCGCTGGTCAAGTCCTTTGATCGTTCCTTCGTGCAATCTTGTCAGAAGCTTGGATGGCAAGATTCTTTGGGAGGGTTTCTGTTCAGAAAACGAGAAGCCCGCAATCACAGAACGTCCAATAACGCCGAGATAAGCGCTGCAATGGCAACTGATGTCGAACCGCTTTGGGAAATCAATGAAGATTTCTTTGAAAGCCAAGGTGAGATCGCTGCTTTAGCCATCAAGGACAAGCTTTGGACAGTCAGAGTAGACGGAGAGATCGTTGGTTGTGGGGTGTCCAACCGCTTCATTGAAGATAGCGATGCCGTGGATATTGGCATGATGGTCGCCCCCAACTTTCGTCGCCGAGGATTGGGCACACACATTGTTAGCGAAATCGCCAATAAAACTGAGCAATGCGGATTACGTCCGATTTGCGGATGTGGCGCCAGCAACACGGCGTCGAAGGCTACCCTTGAGAAAGCTGGTTTTGTTTCAGAGCGTCAACTGATTTCATTCGCCGTATGATGCCCGCGCCATGTGAAGCTGACGTTCCTGCACCGTGCAGCATTCGGAAATAATGGGCTCCAAGCAGACGTTCGCCGCAGACTGATCGAACGTCCCGTTGGGCCGGAAGCGACTGCGAGCCGCCCTGGCGCGCCTGTCTGCGTCGCTAGCCGGAGCCGCTTTGCTTGCAACCACACTTAGGGTCGGGACTGGGGCTGAGACCGGCCTTTTTCTCATCAAGACAAAGACGGGGTCGCACCCTGGGCTCCGGCCCGGCGCTGCCGCTGTACGCTTGCGGTCCCGCCAAGCCGCCCGGCCATCAGCCTCCCCCCCCCAGCCCGGACGCCAGCCCAGACGCCAAGCTGGTCCCCCGCCTGTGAACCGGGGCCCGGCTGTGTGCATCCGGGCTTTCGTGTGCCTGGATCTGTCTGTATGATCCCGCCGGTTCATAGGGGGGACAATGGACGCAGAAGAATTTGCAAGGGTGTTGAGCGTCGGCGAGGCCGCCGCCGTGCCGGAAGGAGATCCCCGGGTCAGCGGGCTTGCGGCCCTTGCCCGCTCCATGGGCAGTCCGCCCCCGGCCAAGGATGCTCCGCCGCGTGAAGTGATCTCGCGTTTGGGCGACAACTGGTCGCCTTTGATCTTGAAAATACTGGAGACCGGTCTTTACCGCCATGCCACACTGAAACGGCTGGTGGGCGCTCTCTCCTCGGAAGGGGAAATTTCTCAGCGGATGCTGACGCTTAGGCTCAAGGCCTTGGAGCGCGATGGCTTTGTCTCACGCCATGTGGAGGCCACGGTGCCACCCCGCGTCACCTATGGCCTGACGCCGCTCGGCCAGAGCCTGACCCGGGAATTCAACCGGCTTCTTCTTTGGATTGAGGCGCACAGCCCGGCCATTGAAAAGGCCCGCTCGGACTTCAGCGGGTAACGCTTGCCATGCCGGCAACGACGAAATTAAGCAGCGGACCGTAAGCCGCCCTCAGATCGGCGGCCTTGAATTTCCCTTCGGTCAAGCGGTCGATCCGGCCATGCTGAGAGACGGTCGCCAGCATCAGATTCAGCATCATGGTGAACCCTCGCGCGACTTCCGCCTTTTCCGCATCGGGTAACACGCCTTTCAGCGCCTCGATGAAGATTTGAGCCGTGGCATCGAAGTTCTCGGTCAGAACATCAAGCCATTGATTGCCGTCACCCAGGCGGCCGAGGACCTTGAAATAGTCTGCCCAACCGGGTTCCCCGCTTGTCGCCATATCAAACATTGGCCCCATAAACGCATCGATGATGGCTTCGATTGAGCGCTCTTCAAGGGCTTCCAGACGGGCGATCCGCTGCTCGCACAAAATGGCGGCGCGGCGGGCGATCACTTCTTCGAACAGCTTTTCTTTGGTTCCGAAGTGGTAGTGGGCAAGCGCCAGCGTCACTTCGGCCCGCTCGGTAATCACCCGCAGGGAGACCGCGTCAAACCCCTTCGATCCAAACAGCGCCTCTGCGGCATCAAGGATCTTGGCGCGGGTGATTTCGCCGTTGATCCTGGTCTGTCTTTGGGGTTTTGCCACAGGGATCTCTCTCATCTTTCTTGTTTGGTTGAGTGTATAAGTAACGCTTCGGAAAAATCCAGCAATTTACCAGCCGAGCAGCGGATAACCAGCGACTGGGCTTTGGAAAAAGGGAATTCGGTTGCCCTGCAGCGATCCGAGATAAACCGTCTTCAGATCGGGCCCGCCGAAGGTCAAAGAGGCCATCCAGGGGCACAGCGTGCCGCGTGCGGCCTGCATCAGCTCTGGTGTCACCGTTCCCGCCTCCCAGGCCGCGTCAAGGGCGGCCAGAGGCTCCGGGTGTCCGCCCAGATCCAAAAGGGTGAGAAGATCGCCCTGCGGCGTAATGGCAACCAGCCGGTCGGCCATGATCAACGTGGTCCAGAGGTTGCCATGGGCGTCAAAGGCCAACCCATCGCAGAACCCGCCGATATTGGACGGTCCATAGATCTCCCGCTCCGTGAGCCTATCCCCGCTGACCTTAAACCGGGTGATGTGACGTGCCGTGGTTTCAGCAACGTAAAGCCACTCTTCGTGCGGGTCAAAGCGCAGCTCATTGGTGCCGCACAGCCCGTCGGCGACGATCCGGGCACCTTTTTCGTCGATCAAGGCGATGTAGCCATCACGAGACATGGTTTTCACATGATCCGTCCAGGGCACCATCCGCGTTGTGACGGTGAGCCAGAGGCGGCCTTTCCGGTCCCGGGTGACGAAATTGGCCTTGCCGATAGGCTGTCCGCCAATCTGATCGAGGAGCACCTCGGTCTCGCCGTCGCGGCCCATGCGTTCCAGCCGGTCTGTGCCGAAATTGGCAATCAGCAGGCTGCCATCCTGATCGAAGGCGAGACCATTGGGCAAGCTGCCCTGGGTCATGACCAGCCGGTCTTCAAAGCTCTGCGCGGTGTTGCGGTCCTGTCCCTTTTGCAGGATCAGCGCCTGCTGGCCGTCGGGATCGATGCGCATGACGCCGCCACGGGCATCGGCGGCCCACAGGGTGCCATCCCGCTCCGCCAGGATACACTCGGGCCGCTCCAGGCCGGACCCGATAAATCTCAGACCGGCCGGGTCCACCTGGAAACTGCGTAAGGGATTGGTCATTCGGCGGTCCAGCCTCCATCGACAGTGAGCGTGGTGCCCGTCATCAGCGCCGAGGCGGGCGAAGCCAGAAAGACCACGGCCCCCATCAGGTCCTCGATCTTGCCCAGACGGCCAAGTTTGATCTTGTTGAGCACCGCCTCCAGGAAGGTCTTGTCCTCGAAGAACGGCCGGGTCATCGGCGTCTCGATAAAGGTCGGCGCGATGGCGTTGGAGCGGATGCCATGGGGCGCCAGATCAAGGGCAAGCGCC
Source organism: Roseibium sp. AWQ4_254 (assembly GCF_056161025.1). NCBI lineage: Bacteria > Pseudomonadati > Pseudomonadota > Alphaproteobacteria > Hyphomicrobiales > Stappiaceae > Roseibium > Roseibium sp. AWQ4_254. Next base: position 15,276 of record NZ_JBSWYH010000047.1, on the reverse strand, counting down.
TTGTTCAGCCCCTCAAGGCCCCATTTCGAGGCGCAATAGAGGGACCGGTTCGGTCCGCCCACCTGGCCCATCTGACTCGACATGTGAATGAGTGAGCCCGGTTCGCCCGCCTCCATCAATCCCTTGGCCACGGCCTGGGCGACAAAAAAGGCGGCCTTCAGATTGAGGTCGAGAACCGCGTCATAGTCGGCTTCGCTGACCTCCCAGGCCGGCTTGGGCCGGTTCGTCCCGGCGTTGTTGACCAGGATGTTGAACGGCCCTGCGGCGGCGATCTTGGCCTGGGTGGCGGCCAGATTGCTGACATCCAGCTGCAAGGCCTGGGCTTTCGGGCCGATGGCCTCCGCTGCGGCCTCAATCTCGCCGAGGCTTCTGGCGGCCAGCGTGACCTCCGCCCCGGCGGAGGCCAGCGCCACGGCGCAGCCGAGGCCAATGCCCCGGCCAGCCCCGGTCACCAGCGCACTTTGACCGGTGAGGTCGAAGGAAGGTGTGCTGGGCAGCTCCATCACGCGTCGACCAGATCGGCTCCGGCGACCGGCTCTGCCCCTTCTGCGTAAGGCACGTTCTGCCCGCCATAGCGGCGCACGCGCACATTGGCCTGCTCCGCATGGCCCTGAAAGCCCTCCAGCATGCACAGGCGCGAGCAATACCGCCCGACAAGCGCGGAAGCCTCGTCCGTGACCACCTTCTGGTAGGTGTGGGTTTTCAGGAACTTGCCGACCCACAGGCCGCCGGTGTAGCGCCCGGCCTTTTTCGTCGGCAGGGTGTGGTTGGTCCCAATCGCCTTGTCGCCATAGGCAACATTGGTGCGCGGGCCGAGGAAGAGCGCTCCATAATTGACCATGTTCTGCAGGTACCAGTCGTCCCGGTCGGTCATCACCTGCACATGTTCGGAGGCGATGTCATTGGCCACCTTCAGCATCTCGTCATGGTCGTCACAGACGATCACCTGGCCGTAGGTTTCCCAGGCCTTGCGCGCATGACCTGCGGTGGGCAGAATTTCCAAGAGACGCTCGATCTCAATCAGCGTTTCGCGGGCCAGCGCTTCCGACGTGGTCAGCAGAACGGCCGGGCTGTCCGGTCCATGCTCGGCCTGGCCCAGCAGGTCGGTCGCACACAGTTCCGCATCGACGGTCTCGTCGGCAATCACCATGGTTTCGGTTGGCCCGGCGAAAAGGTCGATGCCGACCCGGCCAAAAAGCTGGCGCTTGGCTTCCGCCACGAAGGCGTTGCCTGGGCCGACCAGCATGTCGACCGGCTGAATGCGCTCGGTTCCAACGGCCATGGCGCCAACCGCCTGGATGCCGCCAAGGGCATAGATCTCATCCGCCCCGGCCATATGCTGGGCGGCAACGATGGCCGACGCCGGCTTGCCCTGATAGGGCGGGGCGCAAGTGATGATGCGCGGCACGCCGGCAACCTTGGCGGTCAAAACGGACATATGAGCCGAGGCTAGCATCGGGTATTTGCCGCCGGGCACATAACAGCCGGCGTTTTGAACGGGAATGTTGCGGTGGCCGAGAAACACGCCGGGCATGGTTTCGACTTCCACATCGCGCATGGAATCTTTCTGGATCTGCGCGAAGTTGCGCACCTGCTCCTGGGCGAACTCAATGTCCTTGATGTCCTGGGCGGACATTTCGGCCAGGCAGGTGTTGATCTCGTCTGCGGTCAGCCGGTAGTTGTCCCGGTCCCATTGATCGAATTTGATGGACAGGTCCCGGATGGCGGCATCGCCGCGCGTTTCGATGTCGGCGAGTGTTTGCTCAACAATTCCGCGCACTTTTTCGTCTGCGGCCTTCACGACTCCAGGGTCGATGCCCTCTTTCAAAACCATCGCCATCGCATTTCCTCCATAGCATTGCTTGCCAAATCAAAAACGGTTGAATATTAATTGGACGAACGACCAACTAATTTCAAGGCATAATTCCATGCGCGTTGCGATTATCGGGGCAGGGGGCTTTATCGGTCAGCGTGTGGCGCGCATCTTACGGCAGGATCCGGCGGTGTCCGGTCTGGTGCTGAGCGACGCTGTCCCTTTTGCCAGTGAGGCTTGCGATACGGTTGTCTCCGGCGATTTTTCTGATCCGTCCGTGCGGGCCCAGGCGGTGGAGGGGACGGATGCCGTCATCTTGCTGGCGGCCATTCTCGGCGGCGGTGCCGAGGCGAACTATGCTCTGGCGCGCAAGGTCAATGTGGATGCAGCGCTCGATCTGTTTGAACACCTGCGCGATACGAAACCTGAAACGCGCATGGTGTTTGCCTCGACCATCGCGGTTTACGCCAAACCTTTGCCGAACCCGGTCACCGATACGACGGCCATGGGGCCGACGATGGTCTATGGTGCGCAAAAGCTGATGATGGAAGCTGCACTCAGCAATTTCGCGGCCAAGGGCTGGCTCGATGGCGTGTCTCTGCGCCCGTCCGGGGTGATGGCCCGGGATGGGGCTGATGCCGCTTTGAAGACAGCGTTTCTCTCCAGGCTGTTCTGGTGCGTTAAGCGCGGCGAGGACATCACCGTGCCGGTTGCCGAGGGCAGCCGGACGTGGCTGACGTCCGTTGAGACGGTGGCGCAGAACTTCATCCATGCCGCCAAGCTGCCGGATCTCGGCGCTCAGCGGGCCTTTACGCTGCCTGCTCTGTCGCTGACGTTTTGGGAGCTTGTAGAGGCTTTGCGCCGGCAATTCCCGGACAGCCCATCCGTGGTCACATTTGAACCGGAGCAGGACATCATCGACCTGTTCGGCAGCTATCCGCTTCTGGAAACAAAAACTGCAGACAGCCTCGGCTTTCTCTGTGATGCCGATGCTGATGCGCTCGTACAAAACGCTTTGAGTTAGGGAAGAGATATGAAGCTTGCCACTTTACCAAATGGAACCAGCGACGGCCGTTTGCACGTCGTGAGCCGGGACCTTGCACGGGCCGAGCCAGCCACGGCCGCCCAGACGATGCTGGACGCACTTGAGCGCTGGGACGCGGTTGAAGCCGACCTGGCCGCGCAATATGCCCGCATCAACGAGGGCGCTGGCAGCCCGTTTGATCCTGCGGCTGCCATGGCGCCCCTGCCGCGGGCGTGGCAATGGCTTGATGCCTCTGCCTATATGTCTCATTCCATCTTGATGGATGCGGCTTTCGGGTTTGAGGAAAAGGTCCATCCGGATTTTCCGCTGATGTATCAGGGCATGTCCAATCAGTTCTTTGGTCCGGCGGAAGATATTCCGATGACCAGTGAGAAAGATGGAATTGATTTTGAGGCGGAGTTTGGCGTGATCACCTCCAAGGTGCCCTTTGGCGCTGCGCCGGAGGAAGCGGCCAAGCACATCCGTCTTCTGGTTCAGATCAATGACTGGTCCTTGCGCCGCCTGGCACCGGTTGAAATGAACACCGGCTTTGGCTGGATTCGGGCGAAACCGGCATCGGCCATGGCCCCTGTTGCCGTGACGCCGGACGATCTTGGCCCGCAATGGCGCGATCAGCGGGTGGATCTGCCGTTGCATGTCTGGCGCAACGAGCAAAAATTCGGCGCCGCATCCGGGTATGAAATGGGCTTCGGGTTCGACGAACTGGTGTCCCATGCCGCCTACTCTCGAGATCTGCCGGCCGGCACGGTGGTTGGCGGCGGTACCGTCTCAAACAAGAATTACAGGAAAGTCGGTTCTTCTTGCATTGCTGAACGCCGCGGCATTGAACGGCTGGACACCGGCGAATCCAAAACGCCATTCTTGTCCTTCGGCGAAAGTGTCAAAATGGAAGTCACTGACACAAGCGGAGAGCCGGTGTTCGGCACCCTTCATCAAAAAGTAATTGGGGCTTGAGGACCGGGTATGGCGCTTTTTGAATTTTTTCCGAACTATGTTTGGAACCTGTCCCTGTCGATTGCCATCCAATCCGGCGCTGAGCTGGGTGAGATCATCGATATGTCCAAGCCTCTGCTGGAAAAAGCCGAGGCGGGTGAAGATGCGGGCACCGGCGAGTTCCTGCTGGAGTGGGTGAAGCAGGCAAATACGCTGTGCGAATTGGCGGCCGATGACGAGGCGAAGGGCCGGCTGTTTTCGGCGTCCGACAAGTTGCGCCGGGCGTCCCTCTATCTTCTGACGGCTGAGCGCATGCAGGGCCACGGCCACCCCGGGCGCATGGAAACCTTCGCCAGAGCGCTAGAGTGCTTTGACAAATACATCGAATATGGCGGTGAAAACTGCGAACGCGTCGAGATACCATATGGCAGCAACGTGCTGCCTGCTTATTTCACGAGGGCGGAAAACGTAGATGGGCCGGCTCCATGTGTTGTCTTCCTGAACGGATTGGACAGCTGCAAGGAGCTTTTATATTGGACGTGGCTGCCGCACGCACTTGCCAGGCGGGGTATTTCCTGTTTGTGCGTAGACCAGCCAGGCACCGGTGAAGCCATCCGCCTCCAGGGTCTGCACAGCCGATTTGATACAGAACACTACGGAACGCCGATTTACGAATATGCTGCATCAAGAAATGACATCGATGCCGATCGGGTCGGCATTTCCGGCATTTCACTCGGCGGTTATTACGTCCCGCGGATCGCAGCCTACGAACCCCGCTTTGCATCCGGCTCCGTATGGGGCGCCAATCACAATTGGGCGGAAGTTCAGCTAAAGCGGATGAAACGCGAAGGTGAAAACCCGGTTCCCCATTACTGGAAACACGTCTGGTGGGTCTTCGGTGCCAAGGACCAGGATGACTTTCTGGAGAAAACCAAAGGCATGGATCTCACCGGCCACATGGAGAAGATCAAGATGCCGTTCCTGATCACCCATGGATCCGGCGACCGCCAGATTGGCGTTGAATATGCGCATCAATCCTATGAGCAACTGACCGGCAGCGCCCGTCGCGAATTGAAGATATTCACGCCGCGCGAAGGCGGAATTGAACATTGCGGCGCTGACAACATGGCCTATGGACGCAACTACAATGCGGACTGGTTCGCTAATACGCTCGGCGGCAAGCTCGGCATGTGAGGACTGAAATGGGAGGATCAATGCGCCTAAACTCTTGCTCTCCTGTCAAAACTTGTTATTGTTTGGTCGTCCGTTCAAATAAGCGGTGGGAGGCGTTCTGGTAATGGACAAGCTACTGCTCATAAGGCAGGTGTCAGTGTTTCTGGTCGTGTTGGCTTTTTGGGCCGTTGGTGATGCGATGACGTGGTTCAATCCCGATGTCATCCCGCCGATCGGGGATGTTGCCCGTGCCGCAGTCACTCTGTTTGAACGAACGGAGTTTCTGCCTGCACTCTGGTACACTTTGCGTGATTCACTAACAGGGGTTGCAATCGCAACCTTTCTGGCAGTGCCGGTCGGACTGTTGATCGGGATGTATCCCAAGGCAGAAGTCTCGACCCGTATTCTGGTGGACTTCTGCCGCTCCTTCCCTGTGATCGCGCTTATTCCGATCTTCATCTTGATCATTGGAACAAACCACATGACCAAGATCACAATGATCACAATCGCCTGCTTCTTTCCGATCCTTGTTCAGACGATCTATGGAGCAAGACGGCTGGATCCTACGGTGGTAGACACTGTCGCAAGCTTCCGGATACCGCCCTTCATGCGTTTCCGCAAAGTCGTACTTCCGGCAGCCTCCCCCTACATTGCGACCGGGTTCCGCATTTCACTCAGCATCGCTATCCTGGTGGCCGTCGCAACCGAAATCCTGACTCAGGTTCCCGGTCTAGGAACCCAGGTCAGTCTTGCCCGGACCTTCAACGAAGTGGCGGTCGCCTTTGTGTATACGATTTATGCGGGTCTTTTGGGGGTCGCATTGACAGCCATCTGGGACCGCACCGAACGGCGGCTCCTGAATTGGTATCACAGGGAGGGCAGGTCATGAGTTCCTTTTTTGGCCGCAGGCTCATGTCCTGCATCTGGCTGTTCTGGCTGCCGGTTTTACTGATTGCGCTTTGGTGGTTCGGCTCATCCGGTTCAACATCGTTTTTCTTTCCGCCTCTCAGCAAAATCGTTGAGGTCACGCTACGCGACTTTTCCAATGGCATCCTCTCGATGCATCTGGCGGCCAGCCTCATGAACATGGCACTCGGGCTGATCGCCGCAACAATGATTGGTATCACGCTGGGTCTTGTAATCGGCGAAGCCAAGCCGCTCAGAGAAGCCACTGAGCCCTTTTTGAGCTTTATCCGGGCCATTCCTCCAGCGGCGATCGTACCTATTGTGATCGTTGCACTAGGAACCGGCCCGGCACCGAAAGTATTCATCATTGCCTTTGCCTGCGTTTGGCCGATCCTTTTGAACACGATCGACGGCGTTCGCGGCATCAATCCGCAGCTGATCGAAACCGCGCGGGCGTTCCGCATCCCGTTCGGTTTGCGTAACCGGAAAATCCTGATCATGGCCGCGTTACCGCAGATAATGGCCGGCATCCGGATTTCCCTGTCGATTTCCCTGGTCCTGATGGTGATCGGTGAATTCGTCGGAGCCAGCCAGGGAATTGGCTTTTATATCCGCGAAAAGAAGGAAGCCTTCTCTATGGCAGAGGCTTGGGGCGCAACGATACTGACGGGCCTGCTCGGATATCTCCTAAGTGCGGCGTTCCTGTGGTTCGAACACCGGGCCTTGGCCTGGCATTTTCAAGATCGCGGCGACGGGCCGTCTGGTCCGTGAGAGGTAAAGGACGATGAACATAATGACAAAAATCGCCAAAGCTCCGCCCATGCGTGTTGAGAACCTCTCAAAGAGCTACGGCGAGATCGAGATCTTGAAGGGTATCGACCTTGAAGTCGCCCCGGGAGAGATCATCGCCATTGTCGGACCATCCGGCGTCGGCAAAACCACCCTGCTGCGCAGTCTGTCCGGGCTAACAGATTTGACCGCCGGGTCCGTCACAGTTGGCGAGGATGTGGTCAAAGGGCCGGTCAGAGAGATTGGTTTGGTGTTCCAGGATTATCGTGGGTCACTGATGCCCTGGATGCGGACATTGGAAAATGTTGCATTTCCGCTTGAAGGCAAAGGTGTGGCGAAAGCTCAGCGCGAAGAAATCGCCCGCAACTGTCTTGCTGATGTGGGGCTTGAACATGCCGCGCATCAATATCCCTGGGAACTCTCCGGCGGAATGCAGCAGCGGGTATCCATTGCCCGGACCCTCGCATATGACGCCCATATTCTGCTGATGGACGAGCCCTTCGGGTCCCTTGATGCTCAAACCAAACTGGTACTTGAGGACCTCGTCATCGATTTGCAGCGGCGGCTTGGAATCAGCGTGATCCTCGTGACCCACGATATCGACGAAGCCGTTTACATGTCGGACAGAGTTGTCGTCCTCAACGGAAAGCCGGCAGGGGTCGTGGATGTTGTCGACATCGAACTTGGGCGTATCCGCGAGCAGATCGCGACAAAATCCGATCCGAAATTCGTAGAAGCCCGAAATCGCGTCATGCGCGAAATCATGGAGAAATAACACCAAAGAAGAGCGTTGGGAGGAATGTATGACTTCTTTTTGGATAAAAGCAGGGTTGGCAGCCGCCGTGACAATGTCGTCAGCAGCGGCGTTCGCAGGCGACATGACCAAGATTGTCGTCAACCGGTCGCCGGTTGGAACGTTTCAAGGCCTCGTTTTGGCAGACAAGCTCGGTTACTTCAAAGAGCGCGGGATTGAGGTTGAATTGCGAGTGGGAACATCTCCGGATGCCGCAATTGCCGAGCTGATCTCCGGGCAATCCAATATCGCCATGACCGGCGCGGTCCCGCTTGTTGCAGCCGTCGCGAACGGTTTGCCGGTTGCGGCCGTCCTTAACGCACAGGACCAGGGAGAGGTTCAAACCGAAGGCATGCTCGTTCTTCCTGACAGTGACATTAAGGACGTTGCCGACTTCAAAGGCAAAAAGATCGGCCTACCGGGAATTGCCAGCCCGCAAGGACTGGTTGTCCTTGAAGCTCTGGAAAAAGTCGGCCTTGGGCGGGAAGACGTTGAACTTGTGAACCTTCCCTTCCCGGGTGTTTTGCAAACAATCGAATCTGGTGGCGTGCACGCGGGCATGCCAGTCGGCCTGTTCTATGATCTTGGGGTCAAGAAGGGGCTGCGCGAAATCAAAAAAGTGCGGTCTGAGCTCCTACTGGGTGTGCCCGCGGTCCTTTTTGCTGCCAATACAAAATGGGCTGATGAAAACGCCGAAGTGCTATCAAAGTTCATCGAAGCCATGGTCCTGGCGCACGAATATGCCAATGAGCATGTCGAGGAAGTTCGTGACATCGACATGGAATTCACCAAGTTGCCGCATGACTATCTGAAAACCCGGTCTTTTGCCGGATTGCACTCCGATTTCGACAGCGCGACCTGGGACAAGCAGAACGCTCTTTTGGCAAAACACGGTTTCATCAGCCGCGCGCCTGCCTCGGATGAATATATCTGGAGCGGAGCCCCACGCCGCTGATAGCCGCGAAAAACTGGTTTCTTAGCTACTTCAGAATCTAGAGGGACGGGACTGAGATCAACCCCGTCCTTTAGATTGTTCCAGCCATTTATTGAAGTTTTGTCGCAATCACCGGCCAGGCTTTTCGTCCAGCAGCCTGGTAAGACTCCTCCACTGTAGCGGTGTAATAGGCCTGCACCGCCACTTCATAACTTGGTCTCTTGCGTGACCGGTCTATCCAGTCTGCGATCCCGTCAAAACGGCCCTTGTAAAGACCGGCAAGTCCGAGACGGCGGACCCGATCCGCGTAGGCCAGCAGCGCGCAATCGGCAAGACTGTATGTCTCTGCGACCAACCATTGGCTGTTTGCCAACGCCGCACTCATATCCTTGAAGGTGCTGTCCATTACAGACACCGCGCCCTCAACAAAATGGGACGCGGCTCCGGTTTGCATCAAGTCACGTCGCTTTTCGCGAATTTCTCCGGTCATTGATGCCGACAACCAGTCTTCAACCTGCTCAGGCGACATGGAGTTTAAGACCTGTTCGCGGATGACAGTCGCAAAAGTCAGCGAGTTGATTGCAGCATGGATTTCGATACAGCGGATCAACCACAAACGGGTTTGCCATAGAGCGCTTCCGTGGTGAGGCATCAACCGGGGTTCAGCCAACGCATCGAGATATTCGATGATCACACTGCTCTCGCGGATCACCGAGCCATCCTCGGCAACAAGCGTCGGAACAACACCGTTCGGATTCAGCTCCAGATAGGCCGGTGTCTGGTGCTGCCCCTTTGTCATGTCCAGATCCCGGCTCTCCCAAGAAAGCCCTTTCTCTGCCATAGCCAGCCGCACTTTCTGTGAGCAAACGCTCGCACCGGAATGATAAAGGGTTATCATCTCAATAGCCGATCGTGAAACGCTGCCCGATGTATTTTGGCTGTTCCAGTTCGTCGGCAACCGCAATCGCAAAATCCTCAAAGGATATTTGGCTGTCGCCAGTGTTATCGAACAGAAGATGGTCTTTGCCATATCTGAACTTGCCGGTACGCTCTCCTGGAACAAAGAAGCGCGACGGTGAGATATAGGTCCAGTCCAGGCCTTCTGTGTCTTCAAGAAGATCGAGAAGATAGCCGCCGCGCACAGAATTGGGCTTGGCCGGGGGCGGGAAGTTCGGATCGTCAAATTCCTTGACGCCGCTCGGGCCGATCAGGCTGCCGGCGCCGCCCACCACAACGTAGCGTTTAACGCCGCTGTCCAGCACCGCCGGCACCAGAACATCCGGGTCGAGATCCAGAAACTTAACGGACGAGACAACCGCATCGTGGCCTTTGACCGCTTCAGCCAATGACACCCGGGACCCATCCGTTTTAACTGCAGTCACAAGGTCACCGGCAGAAATTTTTTCAGGGTTCCGCACAATGCCCGTCACACGATGCCCGCGATCTGTCAGTTCATTCAAAACGCGGGAGCCGGCTTGGCCGCTTGCTCCGATTAAGGCGACGCGCATTCATTCCTCCTCATTGTAATATCTTCTTTTATTGTTTATACGTTCAACCAAATAAGAGGGCAAGAATGATATGCGACTTGAAGGAAAAACAGCCGTTGTAACCGGCGCTGGCCGGGGCATTGGGCGCAAGATTGCCGAGATGATGGCCCAGGAAGGGGCAAAGGTTCTGGCCGTCGACATCAATGCGGCCGCTCTGAACTCCATCAACGGCTGCCAAACCCATGCCGCAGATCTGACCGACGAAGCTGCGGTTGCCACTTTGGCAGAACGTGCTGCCACGCTTGGACCGGTCCACATCCTCGTCAATGCGGCGGCGTTGGTTGTGTTCGGCTGGATTGATCAACTTGACTATTCGGATTGGCAGAAGACGCTCAAGGCGGAAGTTGACAGCGTGTTTCTGGTAACCAGGGCACTGTGGCCGCAGCTGAAGTTGGAAGGCGGGTCCATCGTCAACTTTTCATCCGCAAGTGCACATGTTGCGCTGGATGGCCTGCCTGCCATCGCCCACACGGCTGGAAAAGGTGCCGTTCTGTCCATGACACGGCAACTGGCAATGGAAGGCGGCGGTCACGGTATCCGTGCCAATTCAATCGCCCCGGGTTTCACTGTGACAGAAGAGACTGAACAGCATCTGGACAAAGCCGACATGATGGCTTCTGTCCGGGCGAAACTGATGATCGAAAGATTGGGCCAGACCGAGGACATTGGATATCTGGCGATCTATCTGGGGTCCGATGAAAGCGGCTTTGTCACCGGTGCAGATTTCTCGATCGACGGCGGCGCGACTGCCTGGTGATCCAGGGCGAAGTCAGCTGCCGTCTGAAACAATCGTGCCACCATCCACGACGATGGACTGACCGGTCATGAATGCCCCTCCTGCCGAAGCAAGATAAACGGCGGTGGCTGCAATTTCAGATGGCTGGCCGACACGGCGCAGGGGGGTTGCCTGCAGGCGGCGCTGCATGAAAGCTTCATTTGCCATCAGCCCGCTTGCAAACGGTGTTTCAATCAACCCTGGAACAATCGCATTGGCGCGGACATTCGACGGGCCCCATTCCACGGCAAGTGTCCGGGCAAGCTGGATAAGTGCGGCTTTGGTCAGCGAGTAAACACCGATAGCACCATTGCCGCGCAGGGCGGACAGGCTAGACATGAGAATGATAGAGCCGCCCCCCAGACCACGCATATGCGGCGCCACCTTTGCCGACAGCCAGACGGCTGCATCCAGGTTCACCTGAAATGTCTTCCGGTACACCGTGTCCTCGACGTCGCCAATGGGGCCGACATGCCCTTCCATTCCCGCATTTGAAACCAAAATATCGAGCTGACCCAGCTCATTTACCGTATTGTCAACCAGTGCTTCCGCTGCTGCCCGGTTTGACAAGTCCACCATTGTCCCCTTTGCGGAACCCGATCTACGTTTGTTGAGACCGGCTTCGGCCTGTTCAAGCATATCGGTGTCGTTGCTGGCGATCAGAACACGCGCACCAGCATCAACGTATGCCTCGGCGATCGCAAGGCCGATACCGCTGGAACCCCCTGTAATGAGGGCGGTTTTACCCGTTAGGTCAAATAGCTGCATTATGAAAGCCCTCCCGTTTAGCCGAACCATAGAGTCTATACCGCTATTTAAAAAATCGATATAATCGATAAATGCGTGCTGTTTGATGGATATTAAATGCGCTTCAAAGGACTTGATCTCAATCTTCTTGTTGTTCTTGACACTTTGCTGACGGTCCGGAACGTCAGCAAGGCCGGAGAGCAACTCAATCTGAGCCAATCGGCGACAAGTGGCGCCTTGTCCCGGCTTCGGCAATATTTTGACGATGAATTGCTGGTCCAGCAAAAACGGTCAATGGTGCCGACCCCTATGGGGGCCGCCCTGGCGCCACGGGTCCGCAATGCCCTTCTGCAAATCGACGGAACGATCGTGTCAAAACCAGGATTTGATCCGTCAACCGCGGAACGGGACATCCGGATCATTGCATCCGACTACGTTATGGTGACGTGGCTCGCGCCGGTTCTGTCCACCATTTCCGGGGATGCTCCGGGGATCCGGTTCCGGATCGACCCTCCGACACGGGATCCGGTTGGACGCCTGGAAGCCGGCACAGTCGATCTGTTGCTGATGCCCGAGAAATACCTGTCAAAATCACATCCATCGGCAAAGTGCTTTGAAGACAAATATTGTATCATCGCCTGTGCTTCCAATCAGGAAATCGGCGACAATTTCAGTGTCGAAGATTTCTATGCCTCCCGCCATGTCGATGCGGCGTTCCCCACCCTTGCACCTGGGTATGCGGACTGGTTTACCCGCCAAAGTGGCCGGGAACGAAACGTAGAAGTCACCGTAGGAGAGTTCACGGTTTTACCTCATTTCGTGATCAACTCACCCCGGATTGCCTTGCTGCATTTGCGCCTTGCTCATCTGTATGCCGCGCAGTTGCCGATAAAGATCGTTCCAGCTCCGTTTCCCATTCCGAAACTGGTCGAAAGCCTTCAATGGCACAGGTTTGCCGAGGAAGACGATTGCCAGCGTTGGGTCAGGAACAAGATCCTCACCCACGATGGTATCGACAAAACAGATAGATAAGATCGATAGAAACCGTTTCTCTCAATACAATTAATCAAGTATTTCTCGCATTGGGAGGAACAGAATGAATCATGAAGACATCTCCTTTGTCCTTGCAATGGCAACGGTCAATGGCAGTCCGCCGTTTCCGGTTGTCGTCTTGGACAATAACGCTGCAATTTCAATTGCAGCGTTGGCCCCGTTGTCTGCCCGTCTAGGGTCGGGTCTGACGGGCACTGGCAGCATTTATGATCTCCTTCAGAACTGGCAGCACAATCTCCCGGTCCTGAAGGCAACCATCAACGCACTTGATGACGCTAGCCTGGGAAAATACACGCGATCCGCGTTTGCGGCGCTTGAATTTTTCGATCTTCTGGCTCCCATTCCAACGCCACGGCAGATTTTCTCCTCTGAAGGAATGCCCATAAGCCGTCCGGTGTCGGTACTGGCTGGCCCAACGGCCAAAGTACCGGTACCTCCGGGAGCAGACCATCTGACTGCAGGGACATCCCTTGTTGTTGTTCTTGGCGCCCCCACCTATCTGGCCAGCGCGCAAGAAGCTGAGAGCTCAATTGCCGGCGTCATGGCCGCGTCCCGGTACCGGGACAATTTCGGCCGTGCTCTGTCGCCTGCCTTGCTGCCGATAGGTCCGTTTTTTGTCCCACTCGAATACTGCGACACCAGCCTGGACGGCCGAATTTCCTTCAACGGCGAAACTTCGGTCAACTCTTCGGAAATTCTCAGCGCCGCTTTCGATGCTGTCCGCCAGGTTTCCGCGTCCTGTCATCTTTTTCCTGGCGATCTGATCGAACTGCCAATGGGTCCGCAGGGAACTGCCCTGCTGCATAACGGGGACATCGTGGAAACGGCGATTTCCGGTCTTGGCCAACAAACAACAAATGTCATTGTGGAGAGCAAATATGCCGATCCTGGGAATGGAGACACTTCTCTACGGGGTTGAAGACCTCGACGAATGCACTCGTTTTTTTGACGATTTCGGACTGCCGCAGCATACCCGGACCAATTCCATGACCCATTACCGTCTGGAGGAAGGGTCCAACGTGATCTTGCGCCATTTGGACGACCCGGATCTGCCGGCAGGATTTGCAGACAAAGGAGTGAAGGAGATCACCTGGGGCGTGGACAGCCAGGATTCGCTGGATGCTCTGGCCGACCGCCTGGAAGCCCATCAGGAGATTTGCCGCGGCAGTGACGGGACCGTTCGCACAAAGGCCCCATCAGGTATGAACATTGCGCTCAAGGTCTGGGCTCGCAAAAAAGTGACCTATGCCCCAGACCCGGTCAATGCACCAGGGGCAATCAACCGTTTGAACGTTCAGCGCAAGTGGAAAACACGGGCGCGGCCAAAGACAATTACGCACACGGTCTACACGGTCCCCTCGCCGAAGGAAGAATTCGAATGGTACCGGGACATGTTGAATTTCCGCATGTCGGAAGAACAGATCGGCATGGGTTTTTACATGCGCTGTGACGGCGCGAACGAACATCACAACCTGTTTGTCATCGACATGAATTTCGGCCCCCTGCCCGGATACCCGGTGTTTCACCACACCAATTTCGGGGTCGAAGACATCGATGAGCTGATGGTCGGCACAAACTTCATGACACGGCGTGGCTGGAAAACCGGTGCCCTCGGGTCTGGCCGCCACAGAATTGCTTCAGCGCTGTTTTCCTATATTCAAAGCCCGGCCGGCGGCGAAGCCGAATACGGCGCTGACAGCGACTATTTGGATGACAACTGGATACCGCGCGAGTGGAACCAGGTATTCGCGACCTATAGCTGGATGCACAAAATTCCGGAATTCCTAGGAACGGATCAAAAGTGGCAGTACCGTCTCCATCCGGACTACGTGCCTGGCGGCGGCGGCGACAGCGAGTGGGAAAAATGAACGCTCTTCCAAAGTCAGCGCTTGTTGCCGGTGGCGGCATCGCCGGGATGTCCGCTGCGATCCGGCTCCTTGAAGAAGGGGTCAACGTGACCCTGTTCGACAAGGATCCAGCTTGGTCTGTTTACGGTGCAGGCATCACCTGTTCCCCCCTCACATTCAGAGCCCTATGTGATCTGGGCATTGGACCTGCTGTGCTGGAGCGCGGGGCGCGCCATGACGTGATTGCCCTTCATGATGTGTCAGGCAACCCGCTGAAAACCCTGCCGCTTCCGCGCCTTCGAGGAGACGGGCAACCGGCCGCGGGCGGCATCATGCGGCCGGACCTGCATGCGATCCTTTCCGAACGGGTCAAAACCCTTGGAGCCACAATTCGGCTTGGACTGACAATTGCATCGGTCTCACAAGACACCTCGGGCGCTGATGTGATCTTCAGCGACGGGTCAAAAGACCGGTTCGACATGATTATCGGGGCCGATGGTCTCTTTTCCGCGCTTCGCGGCACGGTTCTGAACGCAAAAGAACAACCACATTTCACCGGACAGGCGTGCTGGCGGGTCATGTTTGACCTGCCAGAGGAGTGGGACGGCACCGGGGCGATGTTTCTCAGCCCGCAACTGAAAGTCGGCTTTACGCCCTGTGCTCCCGGCAAAATGTACATGTATCTTCTGGAACATGTCCCGGACAATCCCTGGCGGGAACCTGAAGCCTTGCCAGGTCTGCTTAAGGACCTGCTCAAAACTGCCGGCGGCAAACTGGCGGACCTGCGGGACAGCGTCCGCCCGGAAACACCCATAAACTATCGCCCATTGGAGAGCGTTCTTGTCGAAGGGCCTTGGTACAAGAACCGGACGGTGTTGATCGGTGATGCTGTTCACGCAACCACACCGCACCTTGCAGCCG
>NZ_JBSWYH010000046.1:0-24042 GCF_056161025.1 Roseibium sp. AWQ4_254 | reverse complement strand
AGGCTGGCCTCCTTGTCCAGCCCTCAGCTTGAATCACTATTCACCACAAAAGGGAACCCAAGACGATTCAGACTTTTTGGGAAATGCTCTAAACACAACGGATGGAGTTCGCGATGACTTATAATAGACAGCTTAGTTCTCTTGCGCGAATGCGTGCCACGCTGGAGGGCAAGTCAGAGGAGGCATTTTTTCCGACAAGTCGAAAGAAGTTTGCGGTCGGTTACGTGAGAGTCTCCAAAGATGAAAGTACGAAAAAGGATATTTCTATCCCAGAACAGATCCGCATAATAAAGGAATTCTGTAAGCAAAATGACCTGGAATTAATCGACGTTTATTGTGACCCGAGCCGATCTGCAAAAAATGACAAACGTCCTGTTTTCAGGAGAATGATTAGAGACATCGAAAACGGAGCGATAGAAGTATCTGCCATTGTTGTTTATTCCTCAAGTCGGCTTGTTCGAAATTCAGACGATCATCATGCGTATAGGTCGCTACTAAATAGATTTGGAGTATGGATATATTATGCGACTCAGAACTTTCCAAAAGATTCCATGGGTCGGTTCGCGGAGAATATGTTTGCCACTTTTGACGAGTACTATTCCAAGTCAACATCTGAGAACGTTAAAAATGCGAAGAAAAGCCTGGCGCGAAATGGGTATTGTTCCGTTGGGTTACTTCCATTCGGGCTAACAACAAAAAAAATCTCTTTTGGAGAAGGCAAAACACGCGCCAAGCCAATAATTGATCCCGTCGAAGGTGAGATCGTTCGTCTCGTATTCAAGCTATGTCAACACGGTCACGAAAAAAGCGGACCAATGGGCGTAAAAGCAATTGCGGAATACCTGAACCAGAATGGTTTTCTGACCCGAAAAGGAAATAAATTCGACGTCAATGCCATCCATCGTATGCTAACAAACGTCAGTTACCTTGGGCGTATTCCATACAATCCAAACAAATCTTCTGATGTATTGTCGGAGAACGATGACAGTGAAGAGATCTTCATTCCAGTTGAGCCGCTGATTGACGAGAACGAATTCCGCAATGTTCAGGCGCTACTGATTGAAAGAAGCCCCAAAACTGGTGTCGCAAAAGCAATCAGCAGTCCTGCATTGTTGAGTGGTATCGCCAAATGCCAATGTGGCGCTTCTTTGGTTCTTGAGGAAGCTACCAGTCATACCGGCAAACGATACAGATATTACAGATGCAGTGCCGCCCGGAAGAAAGGAAGTACAGTATGTAAAGGCGTTCGGGTTCGTCGAAGCAAAATTGAACTTGCGATAGTAGATGCGCTATTTAGCCAAATATTAGCGCCTGATAGATTAGCATCACTCATAGAAGAATTTTCAGTTTCAAAACTTCGAGGGTCGAGCGAGCGAGAACGGGAACTTCCAGCACTAAAGAAACGTGTCAAAGAAGCCGAAAAAGCAATGGTAAACCTTTTGAAGGCCGCCGAACTCGTCGACGATCTTTCGGCAGATCCGACATTTTTAACAAGAATACAGAATGCGCGAACAACCGCGCACCAAGCTCGGTCGTTGCACAGATCGAAACTGGGCGCAACGCAACCGTCACAAACTCCTACCAAGGAACAGGTAAGGGTTTTCTCCAGGCTAATGAGACAACGGCTCTCCGATCTAAAGGCTCCAATTGCAAAGAATTATTTAAGAGCGATTGTCTCCGAGGTCGTAGTAACAAAAGACGAAATCAGAGTTTATGTGCCAAAAGAATTATTGGTCGAGTCTGCCGCAGAAGAATCCGGCGACGATGGAGAGCCTTTTCAGCGCTCAGGAGTTCACAGATTTATAGGCATATGGCGGAGAGGAAGGGATTCGAACCCTCGAGACCCTTCCGGGCCTACTCCCTTAGCAGGGGAGCGCCTTCGACCACTCGGCCACCTCTCCGGCCCGTCCCGTTTAGAATCCAGTGCCCTGGGACGCAAGCCTTTTTTCAAAGCCGGGTGAGTTTTCCACGCTGCACACCGCTCCAGATCCGCCCAAACAGTTGCCGTTTCATAGATTTGACAGGTCAGCCCCCGGGGCTGGGCCGTCAGCAGGCCATGAGCACCCAGGGCCGCGGGAATGACGCCATGTATTACCCGGTCCGGCCGGCAAACCTGCCGGACCACTTGCGGCCGGCCTGGTCCCGGACAGGCCCGTGGTGTGGGCGTGGGCGGGCATTTGCTCCGGCCTTAACCCTGACGTTAAGTCACAAAACAGCAAACGGCCGGGCATATTGTTGTTTCTGCCGGTGTCTGGTAAAACGCCTCCGGTTTTGCGCTGGGAGGGCGGCCTTGAGGGGTGCGTGCAGACGGGCCGGCACGGTCCCGGATCTGCCGGCGTCAGCAGTGCCCTCCTCAGGTTTTTCCAGCGTTTCAGGATCGCAGGCAGATCGGTTTCATATTTGCGACACCGTTGTCGGCTTGGGTCTTTGTCTTGGTATTTCGTTTGGCAGGATCGTCAGTAGTGATCAGCGCCGCTGCTCCCGGCATCAACAGGTTCGTTGCGGACAGGATTTCCTGGGTGTGCGCGATCACGCTGCACCTTCTGGCGGCGCTCCTGTTCAGCGGGCTGTTATATCCGCAGCTGTCAAATGTGAACGGGCCGCGCTCCATTTCCATCGAGATCCTGCCGCCAAGTGCCCTGGCCCCGCCGGTCGAGCCGCCGCCGCCACCGCCGCCGGAAAGCACCAAGGGCGATCTGGAAGCGCCCGCGCCGCAGGAACTGCCGGAAGAGGTACAGGCCGCCCTGCCCCAGCCGGAGCAGGAAGTGCTGCCCGAAGAGCAAAGGCCGCAAGAGCCCCAGGAACCGCAAGTGGACGGGAGTGACTGGGGCTGGCAGCGGGCAACCTCGTTTTACGGTGCGCGCGTCCTGGCGGACCCGCGCTCGGCCCAGGCCCGGCAGATGCTCGGTACACTGGCAGGCGACGACCGCAAGGATCAGGTCTGCGCGCTGGAGGCGATGGAACAGGTGCGCCACGCACGGCGAGGCTTCCGGCCCACCCGGGTGGCCCCCCATGCGTTCAAGAACACTCAGCGCGATGGCAATGAAATCTCCGTGCCGGCCGGCGCCCTCAGAAGCAACGGGGTCTGGTATGAGCTGGCCTATCGCTGCGAAGTCGCCTCAGACGGCAAGACGGTGTCCGAGTTTGAATTTGCGCTCGGCCCGGCGATCGACCGCGCCTTATGGGACGAACACGGTCTGGCACCGGTCTATTGATCCGGCACGCGGCGCTCTGCTGGACTGCTGCGATGCTGCAAAAGAGGGGCCGGGACACGGCTGGGCTGCCCGGCCGCACCGGTCAATGCATGGACAGCCATTCACGGGCGCAGCGCTGCGCTTCAGCGATCTCGGAGGAGCTCATTTCCCCGGAGATTTCCTTACGGTACTGCGCCGCATCCCTGTTGCCCTTCAGGGCAGCGATGTTGAACCACTTGTGCGCCGTCACAAGATCAGTGGCGCCGTAGCGGCCACTGGCGCTGTCCAGACCCATCTGGAACAGGATGTCGGCGGTGACGGGCTTTTCGCCCAGAGCGGCCATGTCGGCCGAATGCATTTCAAAACGAGCCATGTTGCTCCCCTTGTCTCTGTCTAAGACGTCCAGGGGTCTCCTGTGCCGATTTCCGGCTGGTTCAAGACACCCTGTCCCCAGGTGATCAACACATCCTTTTAAGGCACGACTTGGCCAAGGACAGGCTGATCTTGAAA
This sequence comes from Roseibium sp. AWQ4_254, assembly GCF_056161025.1. Lineage (NCBI taxonomy): Bacteria > Pseudomonadati > Pseudomonadota > Alphaproteobacteria > Hyphomicrobiales > Stappiaceae > Roseibium > Roseibium sp. AWQ4_254. Next base: position 20,338 of record NZ_JBSWYH010000046.1, on the reverse strand, counting down.
CGAAAGCTTTGTGCAAGCTTTTCCCTTCGTTTCATGGGCTCTACTTGAGCAGGAGCATTTAAAGGGGCGGTAAAAAAACAGGTTTAACGCAATGCGAACAAAGCTTTAAACAAAGCTGAATTTAACAGGCCAGTAAGCATATCGCTTCGAATTGCCCTTTAATTTCAATGATTTTATCGGAAAATTTGACAAGGCCTCTCAACCTTCTGTTCACCATGGCATCAGATCGGCTGCTCAATCAGCATTTTCTTGTAGCCAAGGTGGCTCTGGTCAAAGCCCAGACGGCGGTAGAAGGCATGCGAGCCCTCCCGCTCCCGGTTGGAAGTGAGCTGGATCAGGCAGGCACCGGCCGCGCGGGCCAGATCTTCCGCGTGGGCCATCATGAAACGGCCAATGCCAGCGCCCTGCCGGCTGGCGCACACGTGAACGCTTTCCAGCTCGACCCGCGGCCGCCCGCGAAAGGCAAGGCCTTTCAGAAAGTGGATCTGATAGGTGCCCACCACAAGCTCCGTCTCCGCCTCCCGAAACTCCTGTGCTGCCTGAGGCCGCTGGACTTCCAGCGCCACATAGATATCGGCTTCGGGAGCTGCGCACAGCGCGTCGAATGCAGGCCGGTAGGCTTGCCAGTCGTCAAATTCCCGGCCTGCGCGCGCACGCGTTGCTCCCGCATTGATGATCGCCACAATCTCTTTGAGATGGCCGGGCCCGGCCTTTTCCATACGCAGAGATGTGCTCATGTCCAATTCCTCTTTGTAAGAACGGAAAGCCTCACCGGCACAGAGGGGCGTCCGGCTGCAATTCGGCCACGCCCCACCAGGTGGTGCGCCAGTCAGGCGCTTTCCAAAGATGCGGCCAGCGGCCGGTCAGGTAGGTGGCCGAGACCGGCGTGCCCGGATCGCCAAAGGCCACTTCGGCAAATTGTTGCAGCGCAGGGATCTGGGGGGCTGTGTCCCCCTCTTCCCAGATGAAGAAACAGGCTGCTCTCGGCGGCGTTCTGGCCGGGATCGCCTTGGTCACCACCCGCGCGCCGGGAAACAGCACCCGCAGATTGCCGCCCGTATAGCCATTTTCGGCAATCAGGGTCGTCTGTCCCGCACCAAGCGCTTCAAGCGGGGCTTTCAAGTCCGCATAGGGTTTCATGTGGCGGCATTTGCCGCCGCACCAGAACCGGTCCGGCGCCACAATGCCCGGCACCCGGGCCACAAAGACGATAGCGGCCATGGTCATGATGACAGCGGCCAGCCAGCGCCACTGCCGGTCAAAGCCGAACCGTTCCAGATCCGCAAACAGATAGACCGGCAGCAGCAGCATCAGGGGATGCATATGCCGCTCCTTCACATAAGTTGCCCCGGTCAGCACGATCATCAGCGCGGTCAGCACGATCATGGCCAGCACCGTGCGCCCGCACAGGCGCGCAACATCACTGACCTGCAGCGCCAAAGCCTCCTTGCGGCCCAGATAGCGCGGCCAGAATATCAGCAGCAGGACCGGCACCAGAACAACGGAAAATCCCAACAGCCCGAAAGCGAGCTTGCCCAGCCCCTCTCCGGCCCGCGCCAGATGGGACGTCTGGGCGGCTACACCCATGGTCTTGGAGACGGAGGCAAACAGATGCAGGCCCTCGGTGAAAATCCACCAGGCATAGGGGCTGTAGACAAGGGCGGCTGCAACCGGCACCAGGACGAGCCCTGCCGGGCGGATCTTATGCCGCCAGTGCGGATCGCTGAGCGCGGCCAGACACAGCGCCACCACAAAAATCGGATAGGAATGTTTGCCCAGCAGCCCGGCCCCTGCCGCAGCCCCAAAAGCCAGATAGGCGGCAAGGCGCCCGCTCTCGAGCGCCTTGATGAAGAAAAAGGCGCTGGCCGCACAGGCCGTCGTCAGCACCACCGTGTGGGTGACGCCCTCATGCAGGTTCCAGCCGAACTGGTAATAGAGCGAATAGGAAAATGCGCAGAGCGCGGCCAGACGCGGATCCTTGATGGCCTTGCGCGCAATCAGAAACAGGAACAGGGCCGCAAGTGAGATCAGGGTGTATTTGACAAACAGCGCAGCCCAGATGGTCGGGCCGAACACTTGCTGAGCCGACCATAACAACCACTCATAGAGCGGCGGCTGGCGCAGCATGTAGCCGGGCTCCAGCGTCTGGACCAGAACGTTTTCGAACATGTCGTCCGTGCCGAGCACCGGGCTCGACACAGCACGCAGCAGAAGATGTGCAAGGCCCCACAGGGCAACAATCGCCCAGACCCCGAACGGGGTGGCATAGCGGGGCGCCGCCATCTTGGCGGAAGAGGACAAGGTTGGGCCGGTCATGACCAGCGGGATACATGATTTCAGACCGCCTGTAACCCGGTCATCCCCAGTCACGGGCCGTCTCTTGGGCAGTTTTTTCAACGCCAACGCGCACCGCCTCCCGGCCGGAGACGGCAAGGCGGTGCGCGGCGCGCTCAAAACACCCGCCCGTGCCAGACGACTGTCCGGCGCGGGCTCTTTTCCAGTGTCAAAGTCCTCAGAGCGAGGGCAGCGGCGGCAGCGGGGTTTTCAGCCACTTGCGGGACAGACCGTCCAGCTTGCCGGTCAGCTTCTTGTTGAGCACAAACACATTGACCCATTGCAGCAGGTCGATATTGCCGGTTTTCACGCCGATGAAGGACGGGGAATTGGCGATAACAAATTTGGTTTCCAGATTGTAGTCCGGATGGTCATTGGATATGCCGAGCGCAACCATGTTGCCGGTCACGATCACATCCGCCTGACCGGAAACATAGGCGGCAATGGTCGCCGCATTGTCACCGAAGCGGATGATGTCAGCTCCATCCGGTGCATCTTGTGTGATCGCCAGATCCTCCAGCGTTCCGCCTGTGACCGCGATTTTCTTGCCCGCAAAATCGGCAATGGATTTGACCGCAACATCCGGCTTGGCAAAGGCGCCAGAGAAGAACGGCGCATAGGCGCTGGAGAACCAGATCGACTTGGCCCGCTCCGGATTGGCCCCCAGCGTGGAGACAACCAGATCCACCCGGTCTGTTTCCAGGAAGGGAATGCGCTGTTTGGAGGTCACCGGCACCAGTTCCAGCTCCACCCCCAGATCTTCGGCAATCATCTTGGCCACATCAATGTCGTAGCCTTCATATTCCCCCTCCGCGCCAAGCGCGCCAAAGGGTGGAAAATTCTCCGGCACGGCAATCTTGACCTTGCCGGCGCCCAGAATGTCCTTCAATTCGGCCGAGGCCGGTGTGGCAATCAGCAGCGCGGCGGCCAGAAGCGCCCCGCCCGTTGCAAGCAGTTTCTTCCACATTTCAAACATCTCCCCTTAAGAGTATGGACAAAAGGATCAGGCAGCGCTTTTGGCGCTGCCGGACGCCGCAGCAGACCCGAGGCGCTTTTCAAGCCGCCGGGACCACAAGGACAACGGAAAACACAGGGCGAAATAGATGAGCGCCATCAGCGGAAAGATGACGAAGGGCTGGGTGCCGGGCACCGGCGCATTTGCCCAGCGCTTGCCGACGGTCATCAGGTCGTGAAAGCCAATGATATAGGCCAGCGACGTGCCCTTGATAATCTGCACCATGAAGCCAATGGTCGGCGCAATCGCTAGGCGCACGGCCTGGGGCAGGACAATCAGGACCATGACCTGACCCCATGTCAGCCCGAGCGCCTTCCCCCCTTCATGCTGGCCAATCGCAATGGCCGCGATAGCGCCGCACCAGACCTCCGCAAGATAGGCGCTGGTGTAAAGCGTCAGGGCGATGGACGCTGCGGTCCAGGGATCGACCCGAATGGAAAAGAGATGCGGCACCCCAAGGCCGAGCAGGAACAGCAGCATCAACAGAGGGATGGACTGGAACAACCAGGTATAGGCCGTAGACAGCCTTGCCAGCAGCCGCCCCGGCGCGACACGGGCCGCCGTGACCAGCGCGCCGATGGCCCCGCCGCCCAAAAACGCAATCAGCGAAAGATAGACCGTATAGCGGGTGGCATCCAGAAGCTGGAAGAGCACGATGCCGTAGGGCTTTCCCAGAAGCTCGACAAACAGCTCTTTCATCGCACGCCCTTCCACACAAACAGACGGTCATGGAGCAGGCGTAGAGCGCTTTTGAACATCAGCGACATCAGCACATAGATGATGGTCAGAGTGAAGAAGACCTCGAAGGACCGGAAGCTGCGGCTGTCGATGAAGACCCCGGCCCAGGTCAGGTCCGTGACACCGATTTCGGAAATGACGCCGGTGGTCAGAAACAAAAAGATGAACTGGCTGTTCAGCGACGGAAACATGGCCGCAACGGCCTGGGGCAGGCTGACCTTGAAGAAGCTGAGCCAGCGCGGCAGGCCCAGACTGTCGGCCGCCTCCAACTGGCCATCTGCGACCGAAGCCAGCCCGGCCCGCAGGATTTCGGCAAAATAGGCAGAGAAGTTGACGGTCAGCGCCAGCAGCGCATGGGCCCAGAACGGCCATTGATAGCCAAGCAGCAAGGGCAGACCGAAAGCGATGAAAAACATCTGCACGATCAGCGGCGTGTTGCGGATGAATTCCACATAGGCTGTGGCCACCTCTGCCAGCACCGGAATGCGGTAGTGGCGCATGGCGGCCAGGCAAAGCGCGCCCAGAAAACCAAGTGCGCCGCCCCCCACGGTCAGCCCGCCGCTGACCAGCGCGCCTTGCAACAGCAGCCAGAGATATTCCGGATTTCGGTAAAGCTCAAAAAATCGAAGATCAGCCACCCTGGCCGACCTTGCAACATGCGTTTAGTGTCATGAGGACCCCGGTTCCCGACGGATACCGGGCTTCTGAGCAATCGCCATGCCAAACAGGCAGCCGACCGCAGATGGCTCGGGTCAAAGCAAAGCTGACCTCAGACCCAACGGCAAGCGCCTAAACGTTAGGCAATCAGCCTGCCTTTTTGGCGGTAACGGGTCTGAAGCAAAGCAGGTGTCGGACCGCTGGGCACCGATCTCAATCCAGAAACGACCAGCTCTCAGCACCATCGAAATGCCTGAGACCGATTGCCTCGATGGTTCCAGGCGGGGCCAGGCGGAGATTGACGGCCATGCGCCCGATGCCGTCTCCGGCAATGGTGACGTAGTGGGTGGTGGAGCCGCAGGTCCGGCAGGTGTGGAAAGCGAGATAACGCTCACTGCGCGAATAGGACAGCGTTGCGTCCGGAGCGGCGGACACGGTGATGTCTTGATCCGTTCCATGGCCCCAGACCACGCCAAGACTGCGGCAGACCGAGCAGTTGCAGGCAACCGCGTGGCGAGGCAGCACGCGCATTTCAAACGTCACGGCCCCGCAATGGCAGGCACCACGAAGCGGCAAGGCGGGCCTGGTTGATGTTTCCTGCCCGCCCATGACTTACTCCAGACCGATTTTCTGCTTCAGAAGATCGTTGACCGCCTGGGGATTGGCCTTGCCCTTGGAAGCCTTCATCACCTGGCCGACAAACCAACCAACCAGATTGGGTTTTTCCTTGGCCTGTTCGACCTTGTCCGGATTGGCGGCCATGATCTCGTCGACAACCGCCTCGATGGCGCCCAGATCCGTGACCTGTTTCATGCCGCGCTCTTCCACGATGGCCGCCGGATCACCGCCTTCGGTCCAGACGATTTCAAACAGATCTTTGGCAATCTTGCCGGAAATCGTGCCGGTCTTGATCAGATCAATGATCGCGCCCAGCTGTTCGGCAGACACCGGGCTGTCGCCAAGATCCAAGCCTTCCTTGTTGAGGCGGCCGAACAATTCGTTGATCACCCAGTTGGCGGACAGCTTTGCATCGCGGCCCGTGGCAACGGCCTCGAAGAAATCGGCAGAGGCCTTTTCGGTAACCAGAATGTCCGCATCATAGGCGGTCAGGCCGTAATCGCTGACAAAGCGGGCCTTCTTGTCGTCAGGAAGCTCGGGCAGATCCCCGGCCAGCCCATCGACAAAATCCTGGGTGAATTCCAGCGGCAGCAGATCGGGATCCGGGAAATAGCGGTAGTCATGGGCTTCTTCCTTGGAGCGCATGGACCGGGTTTCGCCTTTGGCCGCATCAAACAGGCGGGTCTCCTGATCAATCGTGCCGCCATCTTCCAGAATGGCCACCTGACGGCGGGCCTCATACTCGATAGCCTGACCGACGAAGCGGATCGAGTTGACGTTCTTGATCTCGCAGCGTGTGCCGAAATCCCCACCCGGACGGCGCACGGACACGTTCACGTCCGCGCGCATGGAGCCCTGATCCATGTTGCCGTCACAGGTGCCCAGATACCTCAGGATCGTGCGCAGTTTGGTCAGATAGGCCTTTGCCTCGTCGGAGGAGCGCAGATCCGGCTTGGAGACGATTTCCATCAAGGCAACGCCGGAGCGGTTCAGATCCACAAAGGACATGGTTGGATGCTGGTCATGCAGGGATTTGCCCGCGTCCTGTTCCAGATGCAGCCGCTCAACGCCGATCTCAACCTGTTCGTCCGGCATGTCGAGCAGGATCTTGCCTTCCCCGACAATTGGCTGTTTGAACTGGGAGATCTGATAGCCCTGGGGCAGATCGGGATAGAAATAGTTCTTGCGGTCGAAGACCGATTTCAGATTGATGTCCGCCTTCAGCCCAAGCCCGGTGCGGATCGCCTGACGCACGCATTCCTCGTTGATCACCGGCAGCATGCCGGGCATGGCCGCGTCCACAAGGCTGACATTGCCGTTAGGGTCCTTGCCGAATTCGGTGGAAGCACCGGAAAAGAGCTTGGCATCGGACGTCACCTGGGCATGAACTTCCATGCCAATCACGATTTCCCAATCGCCGGTCGCGCCCTTGATGAATTTCTTCGGATCGGGTGTGCGTACGTCGACAATCGTCATAGCCGTCAAAAGTCCTGTTCTGTTCGATTTCGCGCCCGGAGCGGCAGTTCTGGAAGCGGACTGCGGCGCAAAGTTTCAATCGCTTGTTCACCTAGTCGGGAATTGCCGTGCCTGCAAGGTTTTCCTTGCGCACAATCCTGTCTTTCGCACAAGCAGCCACCGCTATTCCTGCGGGCCGGGATGCTGCGCCTGCCCCGTGCGCATGATGAAGCCGATCAGAACCGCCACAGCCTGGTAGAGCTCCACCGGGATTTCCTGATCCACTTCGATCTGGGACAGGGCTTCGGCCATCATCGGGTTCTGTTCGATGGGAACCCCGGCCTCCCGGGCAAGTTTTTCAATTTGCTCCGCCATGGTCCCGGCCCCCTTGGCGGTGACCACAGGTGCGCCTTCATTTTCGTAAGACAGTGCGACGGCCAGCTTCTTCTCATCTGTAGCCGTTTTTTTCGAAGGATCGGTCGGGCTCATCTGGGCGTCCTTATGAATGGCGGTCGATCATGGCGCCGTGCCGAGGCGCCGCCTTGGGCGGCAAGCCCCGCACCAGCCGGAACTCCTGAAGGTCAAGCCCCGCATCGGCAAAGGCCGCTTCCATGGTTTCACGCACGCTTTCCAGACTGGTGAACGTCTCTTTCCGGTCCACCCACAGGCTCACATAAGTGCCCCCGCCCCTGAGACTGACGGCAGCTTCCAGGGGCCCGGTTGCGGTCAGGTCCAGGGCAAAACGCAGCCGCCAGGCAGGCTCGCTGTCCCCCTCCCCGTCCTGGCCCCCGCCATCCCGGCCGATCTGCATCTGCATTATGGCTGTCTCCTGGCCCAGCGCCAGGGGCAATTCCAGAACAAGATCCATCGCACGGGTGGCCGCCGCCTGGGGCCGGTCGTCGCCCGCAAGAGAGCTGTTGACGAGCTGGGTTAAGCGAATACGGGCAAGCGCCGCGTCGGTTTCCTTGCGCAAGGCCTTGAGATTTTCAGACGGCGCGCCCACCCAGAAGCCGCTGGCGGCTTGCTGACTTTGTGCCTGCGCCTGGGGTCCGCCTTGCCGGGACGGCATGGCGGGCTGATGAGCCGGACGGGACACATCCGTTTCCGCCCCAAGCCCCTGCAGCAGCGCCTTGAAGGACAGGAGCGCGGATTTAAGGTCTCCCATTGGGGGATGCATGCCCTTCGGCAGTGCCGCGAGCTGGGCCTCCCGGAACTGCCCCGACAGGCGCACGGCCTGTTGCAGATCAGCCTCTGTCAGCCCTTGCCCCACGCCCGCCCCCTGAGATGGCCCTGATACCGTTCCAGGTACTGTTCCGGGCGTCAGGCGCATGCCAAAAATCTGCTGCATGGCTTTAACCACGGGATCGGGCAGCGAGATCTTGCCCGAGGCCTGCGCGGACAGCATGGTCCCGACCTGGGAAAAAAGGGTTCCCAGCCCCGTCTGCTGTTCTGCGAGCGGTTGCAGGAGCTGGCGGGCAATCTGTCCCGCTGGCGTCTGCGCACCCGCCCCTGCCGCATTTGCAGGCGGCGTCGGCACGTTCCCGGATGGCGGATAAGGCTGGACCCGGGACTGGATCTGAAACTGGGTTTGAACGGGCCTCTGCGTGTCTGCGGACTGATCCATGGCCTGAAACAGGGAGCCGGCGGAGGTTGTCAGCGCCCCTTGCCCCGCCGCCGGTCCGGAAGGCGCCGACGTGCCAGCAGCCTGTGTTGCAGCGGGCGATCCAGTGGGCGGCTGGGCTGATGTGCCCGGCTGCACCGCCGCTCCCTGAAGCCCCGGCATCTGAGTGCCCGGTCTTTGAGTGCCCTGTATCTGAGTACCCTGTATCTGCGCGCCGGAAGGCGCCCCCGCAGAGAGGGAGGCAGCCGGTCCGGCCTGTGCGGCGGCTCTGGGCAGCGTGTCCAGCGGTCCGCTGGCCAGCTGGCCGCTTCCAGACACGGCGCCCCCAGCGGAAAGCGGCGCGGCGGCTGGCGCAGTCGCAGCGGGATTGGCCGCGCCTGCCGGGCTTGCAGGCGCTCCCGCAGGTGGCGTCGCTGTACCGGTTGCCGCCGGACCGGGAGGCGGCGGCGACGCTGGCCCCAGACCGCCAATCCCGGATGGGCGGCCGCTTGAGGGCACTGGATTTGAAGTTTGGCTCGCCTGCCCGCCGCCTGTCTGCCCCAGCCCGGCGGGTCCCGCCTGAACGCCAGCGGCCCCTTGCCCTGCCGGACCGGTGCCTTGCCCTTGTCCGATTGACTGTGGCTGCACCGCCGAGTGCGCCGCTCCAGAAGCCGGTGAGGCAGAAGGGGCAGAGGGAACCGCACCAGACTGGACATTGACCTGCGGCGCGCTGGCGGCTGCTCCGGATTGAGAGGAAGAAACCGGCACGCCCGCAGATGCGCCCGCCTGCGAAGGTGTCTGGGACGCGGGCGGCGCGGCTGTGGCAGGACCCGGTAAAATGCCAGGAGCAACCGGAACAGCCCCTCCGGCCGCCACCGTAACCGGTGGGCCGCCCGTCTGACTGCCACCTTGCGGCACCGTCTGGGCCACCGTCTGGGACAGCGGCGGCGGGCCGACCGCCTGATCCGGAACCGTCTGGGCGACCAGCGCGCCGGACAAGGTCAGATTGCCTCCGTTTGCTACCGCGGGTGTACTGGACGGCGCGACTTGTGCCGGAGCGCTTGCAGCCCCGGAAGAGGCCGCTGATTGAGCTGCGGTCTGCGACGAGGCAGCTCCTGCACCGCCTTTTCCCGCCTGCGCGCCCACCAAAATCTGGATATCGGGCTGCTGCTTGCTGCCGCTCACTGTAACAGTGACCTGACTGCCTTGCGGCAAGGGAGCCTGGACCTTCAGGTCATAGGTCGTGTCCGGTGTCGACAGGCGCACAACACCGCCGGGCAGATTGGCATCCACCCGGGCCGTCAGCGCGGTTCCCGGTTCCAGCCCTTGCGGGGCTGCCGCCCCTGCAGAACCTGAGGCGAGCGGCTGTGCCGCTACTGTTTCGACCATCGCACCGCCTCCTTGTGTGCCGTCCCGCCGCGTTCGCCGCCTGCTCCTGAACAAGCCCATGCAGCCCTGCTCCGACCTTGCCAGTATGGCCGGATTCCAGCGCGCTGCCCAGACTTGACCCTAATCAATGCACCTGCACCTCCCTGCTCTAGGCTTCCCGACAGTTACTTTGCGAAGCCTTTCTCCGGCAAACCGGCCCGTCCGGTCTGCCCGGAAGCTGACTTCGGCCTGGCTTTGGAGAGGGAGATCAAACTGTGAACTGGATGGACCGCCTCAATGAGCGTGCTGATCTTATGGGACGCATGCTTGACACGATCGGCGCGATGCAAAAGATCCCAGCCGGTGTGCAATCGGATTTGGCTCTGCGCTCCGCAGCGGTGCGCTGTATCAATTGCCGGAACACAAATGCCTGCAAAAAATGGCTGTCAGAGCACCCGGCAGGCGCCTCCCGCCCGATGGACAGCTGCCCCAATGCGGCGCTTTTCAAGAGCTGGCTCGGGTCTGAGGAGGCTTGAGAGACAGCTCCCGAAGACTGATCGGGCGTTTTTTATGATCATGCTAGACGATTTGGCTTTGGCCTATCGGAGGGGTCAGCTGTTCCGGCTGCGCCGGTTCAGCCAGTAGGTCAGGCTGCCTGCCGCTGCGCCCGCCACAAAGCGGAACGGAAACATCGCCAGGGCTCCAGCGTCCTGAGACACCGGCATGGGGATCTGAAGCAGACCGATGGCTGCTTCAGAAAGCAGCGACAAAGCCGCCGCCGCAAAGCCTGCGATCCAGAGTTTCTGGGCACTGTCGGCCCGCCACCCCAAATAGCCGCCAATGAGAAGGGCGAAGGGATTGAGCAGACCGGAGAGTCCGGCCAGATGCAGCCAAGTATCAGACAGGTAAGTCATGGGTCTTCTATAGCCCGGCCTGGATCAAAACGAAATATGCCAAACCTTCCCCGCATTGAGAAACTGCTGACCATAAACTTTTACTGAGCGGTCAAAATAATTTTTCTTTCCGGTCAAATATTGACCAAACTGAAAATTTATTCATTTCGATTTACTTCCCTCCCCTTAAATTCTTTTCAGATTACCCAACGTCCACAGAAACCAAAAACCAGGCTTTACTTTTTTATCTTGTATGTTATGCTAAAGTCGTAGAGAGAAGTACGCCCACACGCGGCGGCTCATGGGTTTGTTTGCAAGTATTTAATCATGACAATTGTATCCCCCGTTCTGAGCGACGATCCGACCCTTGAAACCATGGTCAAGACCGGCCGTCGCCTTGCCATCCGATGCAACCAATGCGGTCGGTTCCGCTATATGAATGGGGCCCGCTTTGCCCAGGACAAGAGGGTGTCCGCCTTGAGCGAGGTTCTCAGTTGCGGCTCGTGCGGATCAAAGGATGTCTCGGCTATCGCAGTGTCCCGCAATCCCGAAAACGGCTACTGGCCTGCCGAATACAGCTAACTTCCCCCTGCGGCCACTTTCCTACCCCTACCCCTCCCTGACTCGGCTTCACTCGGTGCCTTACCTGCCTTGTGCGGCAGATTGACAACAGTTCAGGATCAAGCCATCGCATCCGCACCGGTTTGACGGACCAGCCCGTTGCAGAACGGGTGCGCCAGTGCTACCTGATGCCCTGTTGTTTTGATGAGGGTTTATGTCCGTATCGCAAGAGTCCTGGTAAGACCCGGCCAGAGAAGGCCGGAAACTTACAGAAGCACCGCACGCGCTGAGCTGCGGTGACCGGGTTTTTGTATTCCGACATCAAGGTCCCTTACTTCCATGGACATTTCGAAAGCCGAGCAACGGGTGCTGCACCTGCTTGCTCAAGGCGGCTATATTCTCATTGAAAAAGACGAGAATGGCCGGATCCTCAACCATGAGACCGTCACCCGAGACGGCTGGTTTTGGGGCGGATGCACGCCGCATCTGTTCCGCAAGCTGAAATACAAGCGTCTCATCGCGTCGAAAAACAGCGGTCCCTACCGGATTACCCAATTGGGGCTGAGGCGCGTACGTGCGCAACTGGACAACCGGTAAGCCCCCGCTTCCGACTGCAGGCAGAAGCAGTTCAGGCAAACAGAAAGAGCGCGCCGGGTATCCGGCGCGCTCCAGAAAAGGCAGCCAAAGGCAAATCCGGTGAAACGCGGGCCGCTTTAGCCGATCTTGGCGTTGTCCGCACGCTTGACGGCGATCACGGAAGACCGCGCCAGTTTGCCTTCCCCATCCGGGAACGGGGCTTTCGGGTGCTGAATGCCGACAAACAGGGTCTTCTTGTCCGCAGACCAGGTGATGCCTGTGACTTCAGAGCCGTAAGGAACCGTCATGAACCGCTCGATCTGGCCGGTGACCGGATCGCCAACCAGCATCTGGTTGTTGCCCATTCCGGCGAAATCGCCTTCGTTCTTGTAGTTCCCGTCGGTCTCGATCCACAGCAGGCCCGAACTGTCAAACATCATTCCGTCCGGCGAGTTGAACATGTTGCCGGAGTTGACATTGTCAGAGCCTCCGTAGGGCGTACCGGCATGAACTTCCGGGTTGCCCGCCATCACGAACAGGTCCCACTTGAACTTCGGCGCCGTATGGTCATCATTTTCCGGATACCAGCGCACAATCTGACCATAGTGGTTTTCCGCACGCGGGTTCGGGCCGTTGACCGGCGTGTCGTCACCGCCGGCATTCGGCTTGACGGCCCGGTTTTTGTTGTTGGTCAGAGCACAATAGGCTTCGACCGCGACCGGGTTGACCGCAACCCATTCCGGACGGTCCATTGTGGTGGCGCCAACCTTGGACGCGGCCATGCGGCTGAAAATGCAGATTTCGGCCTGGGGCATGCCGGTTGCTTCTTCCGTCAGGGCCAGCCACTCGCCAGCGCCATCGTCGTTGAACTTCGCCACATAGAGCGTGCCGTCATCCAGAAGGCCGTCGGTCGGAGCCCCCGGCGTGTAGACGCCGTTGGAGACGAACTTGTAAAGGAATTCACCCCGCTCATCATCGCCCATATAGACCACGACACGGCCATCCGGCGCCAGGGTGCAAGCGGCGTTTTCGTGTTTGAAGCGGCCAAGGGCCGTGCGCTTGACCGGCGTGGAGCCGGGATCGCTCGGGTCGATCTCGACAATGTAACCGGCGCGGCGCGGCTCGTTGACATTCTTGGAAATGTCAAACCGCTCCTGGTATTTTTCGTAATCGTAGCGGCTCTCAAGGCCGATGCCGTAGCGCTTGAAGTCGGCGGGCACTTCAAAGCTGTCATCGGTGGATCCGAAATAGCCGTTGAAGTTTTCCTCGCAGGTCAGGTAAGTGCCCCAGGGGGTCTTGCCCGCACCGCAATTGTTGAAGGTGCCGATGGTTTTGGTCCCGGTCGGGTCCGCGTCGGTTTTCAGAAGGTCATGACCGGCCGCCGGACCGGACAGGCGCATTTCCGTGCGCTGGGTGATGCGGCGGTTGAACGGGCTGTCGACAACAACCTTCCAGTCGCCAGCATCTTCCGTCACTTCCATCACGGTCACGCCCTGGAAGTTCTGCAGCATGGTGACGTCGTCAGCCGATTCCGGCTTGCCGTCATCCGTATGCGGCAGGTTGATCGTTGGGTTCACATATTCGCTGTTGACCGCAATGACCTGCTTGTCGCCAAAGACGAACAGTTCCATGCCGTCGGTGTTTTCGCCGAAGACGCGGTCGGAAGAGGCAACGGGAACGCCTTTTTCCGGATCGAAGTCCGCTGCGTCGGAAAACAGCTTGTCCCCCCATTTCACCAGGATATCCCAGGTGTAGCCTTCCGGCACATGCACAGTGGCATCGGTTGCGACCGGCACCGGGCTGAAGGCGAACCGGCCAGCGCTCTGGGCCTGGGCGGAGGTGGAGTTCAAAAGGCTCGCACCGGTACCGAGGCCCATGGCCGCAGCCCCCGATCCGAAGGCAACAACGCCGCCAAGAAAGCCCCGGCGCGACAGGCCGGCTTCCACGACACGGTCAAATTCGGTGGTTTCCGGTGTCGGACGGACCAATTCATCCCATTCGTCCCAGGACAGGTCGTCTTTGCTGATGTCACTCATTTTGCTCTCCAATCGGATGGCTACAGGCAAGGCACACAGAGTGCGCCCGTGAGCGTTAACGACACTCAGATTACAGCAATGTGACAGTCGCGTAATGGTTCGGTTACAGGCCTGCCGACAAGCGGCGGCCTCCGGCTCCAATCAAACGTAAACACTTGTTTTTCAGTCCTCCTATGCCATCCAGCTTTTCAATGGATCAAAAATCGGATTTTGCCTTTTCCTGCGCAGAAACCGGCCCGGCTCCACTTTGCCTGTCCGGCTGAGGCTCCGGGCGGTCGCCCAAAAGGTAGCGTGGTCCCCGCCCATGACGAGACGCAGCGTCACCGGCATTGTAGAGTTGGCAGGATTTCATCGACAGGCAGCCGCAACCGATGCAGCCGTCCAGTTTGTCCCGCAAGGCCGTCATGCGCGCGATCCTGTCCTCAAGATGCCGCCGGAAGCCCTTGCTCAGGCGTGTCCAATCCGCCTTGGTTGGTGCCCTGCCCTCCGGCAGGCTCGCCAGCTGCACGGCGATTTCCGAAATCGTGAACCCGAACTCCTGGGCGACCAGGACAAAGGACAGTCGGCGGATATCCGCGCGCAAAAACCGCCTTTGCCCGCCGCTGTTGCGGATCGGGTGAACCAGGCCCTTGTCCTCGTAGAAACGGATCGCAGAGACTGCAAGGCCGGTCCGCTCGGCCAGGCCGCCAATAGACAAAAGATCATCTGCCTTCATAAGCTTCTTCAAAACAGTCCCTTTTTTCTCTTGACCTCAAGTTTACTTGAGGAATTATCTCTAGTGTCCACGAGGAGTCAAACCTTGAGAGGACGTCGATATGAGCGCTGCATTTCTGGAACATGTAAACGTTACAGTGACCGACCCGGCCGCGACCGCCCGCCGGCTGGAAGACTGGTTCGGCTGGAAAATCCGGTGGAAGGGCCAGTCGCTTGGCGGCGGAACGACCTATCACATCGGCAACGAGACGAGTTACGTCGCAGCCTACAGCCCGCCGAAGGACACTACCCCGGTCGCCGGTGTCAGTTACGACCACCATGGCGGGCTCAACCACATTGCCGTTGTGGTCGAGGATCTCGACGCGGCCGAGGCCAGGATCAAGGCAGGCGGCTACACGACCCACAATCATCAGGACTATGAGCCGGGCCGCCGGTTCTATTTCGATGATGATGACGGGATCGAATTCGAAGTGGTCAGCTACACCGGCAAAAGCTGACCGCAAACGGGTTTTCCGGGACCAGACAAGACTTCTCCCGGAGCCCGCCCTCCGGGCGGCTCTTTTTGGGCACTTTCTTCTGAAACAGTCTCTTCCGCAACGTCGATAGATATTTAAGACTGTCTCCGGAACCAGTGAGTCAGCAAGTTGCCAGGAGGGATGGATGAAGCTTGTGCGCAATGAAGAAGTGGTCTGGATGAACGCATCGGGCTACCGGGAAAAGACCCTGGTCCAGGACAAGGATGTGAATCTGACGGGTGGCCTGGTGCAGCTGGTCGAAGTCCCGCCCCATACGGAGGTGAAGGACCACTACCATACGTCCAGCACCGAAGTGGTTCATGTCCTGTCCGGAAAGGGCGTGTTCCATATTGATGGGCGGCGGATCGAGCTGGAACCCGGGCAGACGCTTGCCTGCGAGCCCTTTGAGGTGCGCAGCACGGACAACCCTTTTGATTATCCCTTTACCTATATTGTTTTCAGAACCAACTCCGCCAGCAACGACCGTATCTGGTGCGAGCGGTAACACCCGGCAGATCCGCCCCCCAGCAGCTTCCGAACTTGTGCTTTGCCAAAAGAGCTTGTGGCCCGGCGGCGGATGGACGGACCGCTCCCGCGCGGCAGAAGGGCTTTGCCGCGCGGGATGAGACGCACTACGGGATCAGTGACCGGTCAGAACCAGTGCCCGGATCGGATATTGCAGGGCCTGGCTGCGCAGGATCAGCGCATGGACCAGCCCGACCGTATCGATCACATGCAGAAAGACAAACTGCCCGGTCGACAGATTGTCGTCCGAATGCAGTCTTTCATGGTTGCTGGTATAGGCGTTGACCGTGCAGCTCGCCCCGGGAGGCAACCGGTCGAGCCCGCCTTCATAAAGCGGCTCAAGCACCGTTGTGATGGTCGCCGTCTTGGAAGCCTTGCCCGCATCCAGAAGCTGGCTTCCGGAGGTCACCTGCCCGCTGGCAATCTCTTCCTGCACATCCGTAATCACCAGCGGAATGATGGTGAACGGGACAGCAGGACAAAAGGCTTCGGCGACCATGCCCGGTTTGAGAACCTGGGCTTCCACCTGGCCGAACCCGGCCAGAATCCGCTGATGCAGGGAATTATCGGGAATGATCACCCCCGCAGGCCGCATCAGGGGTGTCACAATCTCCCCGGGCCGCAGCACGAATTGTGTCACCCGGCCATCCACCTTGGCTGAAACCGTCATCTTGTCCAGTTCGACCTCGGCTTCGGCAAGCCTGGCTTCGGCACTTTTCAGCTTGCTTGGCAGGGCCACGTTGATCCGGGTCTCGGCAAGCTCTTTGTTGGCTTCCGCCGCCGCCAGACCGCCTGCGCGTGTATCGACCGTGTTCTGGAGCTTTTCCAGATCCCGCTCACTGACCACATTGGCGTTGCGGTCAAACAGCTCCTGCCGGGTTTCCAGCTCGTCCTGCGCCTGTTTCAGCGACGCGGCCGCCTGATCCACCTGCGCGGACGCCACCGCCAGTTCGCCCTCGGCCAGGGCTATCTCGCCCTTGATCTCCTCAATCTGCTGCCGGGCGGTCAAAACGTCGGCTTCCTGACGGCTGCTGTCCAGCTTAAACAGCGGATCACCGGTCTTCACATTTGTTTCCAGATCCAGCGGCACAAAGACTTCCTCCACCCGGCCGGTCGCCTCGGGCAGGATGGCCACGGTCCGGAACGTGGACACCGCGCTTTGGGAGGTGGGATGGAAATAGAAAATCAGAGTGATCAGGGTAATGGTGAGCATGAGGCAGGTCACAATGCCGTAGCGCAGCTCGAACCAGACGGAATAGAGCGTGATCTCATGTCCGATCCGCTTGCCCTGCACATAGCGGCGGATCAGATAGTCCGGCAAGATGGTGATCATCGCACTGAAGAGCGTCTCAAACATCAGCTGTCCTTCCGCTCTAGGGGGGCCTTGCCCTGATCCGGAGCGGCGGAAGCCGCGCCTTCGAGCTCAGCGGACGCCGGCGCGGCCGGACGTTCAGCACTGGCCGCAATCTTCCCGCTCTGCACGGCACTAGACGTCGCTCCGGGCCCATGCGAGGGCCCCTCGCCATTGGGCCCCTCGCTCCCCTCCCCCGGATCCTCCCCGGTTCCAAAGGCCATCCTGCGGGCCGAGCTGGCAATCGTTTCCAGCGGTGTCATGAAGTCGGGAAGCTGAATGAAGGCCAGCACCAGCGCAGCTACCCAGAAGACCTGATTGTGGGTGAACAGCGCCAAAAGCCCGAGAACCGCCACCAGCTCGAATTGGATGCGCCCGTGTTTATGGGCCAGACGCTCCGGAAGGGAATGCAGGTAGAGGTAAAAGGTGCCAAGCAAAACGACCAGGATGATGAGCGCTATGAGAACATTTCTCATCATCGGATCGCTGCCATCTGCCAATGGAATGAAATACGGCAGATGGTGCGGTGCAAGTTCGTGGATTTTAGCGGACATTGCCACTCCGTGACGCTAAGAAACTTCTTTGCCTTGGAGTAGCCGACCTTACGGAAAATTTAAAGAACAGTCTTCGTAAAAGACACCATTCCCCTGCAGCCCCCCTGCGACAAAGCAGAACCACCATTTCAGGATGCGAGCAAGGCCCTGAGGATCTTTACCGAGGCGCCATGCGAATAGCCCCGTCCAGACGGATCGTTTCGCCATTGAGCATGTCATTCTCGCAAATCGCCTTGACCAGCCGGGCGTATTCGCCTGCCTTGCCGAGCCGGGAGGGGAACGGCACCTGCTGACCAAGGGAGTCCTGAACCTCCTGGGACAGCCCCAGCAGCATCGGCGTTTCGAAGATGCCAGGCGCAATTGTCATGACGCGAACCCCCAGCTTGGACAGGTCCCGGGCGACCGGCAGCGTCATACCGGCCACACCGGCCTTGGAGGCCGCATAGGCGACCTGGCCGATCTGACCGTCGAAAGCTGCAACCGACGCGGTGGAGACGATCACCCCGCGCCCGCCATCCGGCGTGACCGGATCGAGCGTTGCCATGCCGGTCGCGGCCTGGGAAAGACAGCGGAAAGAGCCGATCAGATTGACCGCAATCACCTTTTCAAACATGTCCATAGGATGGGCTTCGCCGCGGGAAGTGGTCTTGGCCACTGGGGCAATGCCTGCGCAATTAACAAGAATGCGTTCTTGCCCGTGGGCACTGCGGGCCACTGCGAAGCCTTGTTCAACGCTGGCCTGATCGGTCACATCCACATCCGCGAACTGGCCGCCAATCTCAAAAGCCACCTCTTTGCCTTGTTCCACGTTCCGGTCAAAAATGGTGACCTTCACGCCTTCTGCAGCCAGCAATCTGGCGGTCGCCGCCCCAAGCCCCGATGCGCCGCCCGTTACGACAGCTGCGAGTGATGAATCCAGTTTCAAGCGAACCTCCCGCTTCATTCAAAATACTGACTTATATCAGTTTTTCTATATATATTGACGAAAACGTCAACACGAACATGCAAAGTGTCCGAGAAACCGCACCGGGTCAAGCGCATTTCGGGCTGCTCAAGCCGTACACACTTTTTTGGCCAGAAAGATTCGGTCAAGCGGGAAATGGCTGCACACCAGCCAGAACCACCAGATCGACCGGATGGCGGATACCGGCGACATGGACACCCGGGCGCGGCTCTGCGGCCCCAGGCTCGTATCCTTGCTCAAGGGCCAGTTGCCACGTGGCCTGGTCTGTCAGCGCCGCACAGCGCTGGCTCTTGTTTGCGTCTTCCAGTTTCGCAGCCCGGTTGACCGCATCCCCGATCACTGTGAATTCGAGCCGGTTTTTCGAACCAATCACACCGGCCGTGACGGTCCCGGCCGAAACGGCCGTTCCGATGCGAAGCGGCCCCGGCCAGCCTGCGGTTTGGAACCGGTCCTGCTGCACCGCCACACAGGCCACCAGCTTTTCGGCCGCCCGCAAGGCATCCGCAGCGTAGGTGTCTGACGGATGGACAGCGCCGAAAGTAGCCAGAATGCCATCGCCGAGAAACTTGTCCACCCGCCCGCCTTCCTGATTGATCACATCAACTGCAAGGCTCTGATACTGCGCCAGCACCGACAACACGGCCTGTGGGTCCAGGGTTTCTGATGTGGCGGTGAAGCTGCGGATATCGGCGTAAAGAATGGCCGCCTCGCGCAACGTGCCCTCCCCGGCTTCCAGCGCGGTCTGGGCCCCGGTGATGGAGGCAGCCACTTCCGGAGCAAAGAACCGGCGCAGATCCTTGGCGGCCTCGTGGTCTTTCGTTGCCTCAAACAGCATGGACCGGCCCCGGTACAAGGCGGCGGACAAGATGACCGTCACCGTCAGGATGACCATGGTTTTGTCCAGCTCCGCGCCGATCAGGATCGAATTGCCGGTCAGGTATTCCACATAATTGCGGGTCACCCGCATACCGTCCATATCCGCAAAGGCCGCATAAAAGACAAGCCCCAGCCAGCCGCACACAGCCACAAGCCCGGTGGTCAAAACAAATCTCGGGTCAAAACGCAGCGCCCGCAAGCCGATGAAAATGAACACATACATCAGGGTGGGCGCTTTCAGGTAGAAGGCGGGATGCTGGTCATATTGAATGTGAAAGGAGAAGATCAGCCCCACCAGCAGCGCCATGTCCACCCCGATGGAAATCAGGAGATACCATTGCGGCAGCTCATAGCGGTAGGACAACATGAGCCGGAGTATGGTGAACAGGAAATAGGCCCCAAGCGCAAAGGGCACAAAGTTGAACCCGGCTGCGCCCTCCGCCCTCGGCGCGATGACATAAAGGGTTGAGAAAAACAGCACGAGCCCCAGCTGAACCCAGCCGATCAGCCGCTCTGACGAGGTTTCCCGGCCGCGGATTTCGGAACGCACCCGCTCCGGCAGCCCGGTCTCCGGCGGCCCGCCCTGAAGGATGTATCGCAAATACTGAGACAATGAGGTCATGACACCCAATCACCTGACAAGACGAGCGGAGTGTCCTCCGTTGCCCCGGAAGAAGCAACAGAGCTGCGCGCAAAAGTGACCGCTTGTGAAAACGGACCGCAGTCTTGTGCCGACCGGGGAGGAGATCCCGGCCTTTGGCAGCAGGAATGCTCCCAGACGGATGCATCATCGTGGACTTATACCAATCACCACTACTGTCCGGGAAAATTCTGATTTAGGATAAAAAAGGTCCGTTTTGTAAGGAGATCGTCTAGAATCGTGGTTGCAACGTCTGATTCAGAATCTCTCCCAAAAACGGACCCAAGAATGACCCTAAGCGTTTTTCATCAGATCATAAAGCATCTTCCCCGCCGCCAGATCAATTCC
>NZ_JBSWYH010000045.1:0-26632 GCF_056161025.1 Roseibium sp. AWQ4_254 | reverse complement strand
ATCAACGAACTCATGCCTTGGTGTTACGCTGCAAAAGCAGCGTAACAGAGCGCGGCGCCGCCATGAAGACCGGCTTCACCGGACGGACACGGATGACTGGAATTTGTCGCTGGCATGGGAAGAGGCCGCCTATGATCACCCCTTATTGCGCCGGGTCATTGGCAACGCTTTGATTGCCTACGGCATCAACAAGGGTTGGGGCAACCGTCCCAAGAGAATTGGTGCCGATCAATCCGCGATTTTCAACGAAGTTCTGGAACGCCCCGGAACAGGCTCGCATGATAAGGCTATTGATACGATCCTTGAGTACCAGCATTGGGATTTTGAGTGGCCTACAAACCCGCCGCTTATTGCATTGGATACAAGAACCCGTCGATGGCGGTCTGAACGCAACAGTCATTATCGTTCAGGATTGCTGGACTGGGAAGCTGCAACTGAGCTGCAGGCGCGGCTTCGCAACAAGGATGCGGTTTTGCTCGTTTCCGCGGCGCCTATTTTTGGTGTCAAACTCTTCGAGGCTGTCCAGAAACTGTTCAAGATTATCGGCAAACCTCTAATGGTTGACGCTGAGTATTGGATGGCGCATCACGGAATAGCCAGTGCAATCCTCAGCATTTTCCAGCATCGCAGCACACCGAGGCACTTCGTTATTCTCTCGGGGGATGTGCACTATTCCTTCGTTTTTGATGTTCAATTGCGCAATGGTCGACGATCAAGAACAGGGCAAAGTGATCAAAATCCCGAAATCTGGCAGATTTGCTCCAGCGGCATCAAGAACAAATGGCCGGACAGGCTTCTGGCATTTCTGGATCACAGCAATCGGTGGTTCTTTTCTCCGCGATCACCTCTCAATTGGCTGAAACGCCGCAGAGGCATGCGCATCGTTCCAAGAAAGCCGTTGGGGACACCCCAAAGGACGGCGCATTTTGAACGCATCTGGCATCGGTATCGTGGAACTGAGCGACGATGGCACACCACTGCGCATCTGCCAATTGGCATCAACTGGCGAGTTCTATGACTTTGAACGGCGCGAGAAGGAAGCGCGCTTGGATTAGCGCAGAGGGCATGGCGGACACTCAACCATTTTGTAAATGAGGTTGAGTGTCCTGACCATGTTTGACGGGCCTAGGACAGGATTTCGTTGAATTCCAGAACGTTGCGATCCGGGTCGCGAATGAAAATCAGGCGGCGTCGATCACTGTAGATGAAGGGCCCTCCGCTAAGAGGGATGCCTTCGCGTTCCAAGGTGGCCATCAAATCATCAAGGTCCGTGACGATGAAGGCGGCATGGGTGATACCGGGAAGCTTGATCGGCTCGTCCATCAGCGCATTCTTTGCTCGTTTGGCCCCGTTGAAAATGAGATTGATATAGACCCCCGCGTCATTCACCATTTCGTTTGCGTGATGTTCGGGAAGGTTGATTTCTTCTCGCCAGCCAAGCTTTTCATAAAAAGCCTTGGATATATCGCGGTCAGAAACACGGATCCCGACATGTTCATATGCTGTTACCTTAAAGCCCATGGCGCACTCACAAAGCTGGCATGGAAATAAAGCCCGGCAAAGCCTTGATACGATTTATCCAAGCTTGCACATTCGGATGTTCACCGACCGGCACACGTCCTTCGTGGCCAAGAGCCACATATGGGAAGCAGGCAATATCGGCGATGGTTGGTCTGCCAAGAGCGAGCCATTCTTTTCCTTCAAGGTGCTGTTCGAGCAGGCCCAAAACACGCGCGGCTTTTGTTGCTGCGAGACCGTGATCAAGGTCATAGCCAAACTTGTCATGCAGGCGGGCATCGTTCGGGCCGCGCGCAATTTCGTTTGCAGCCGTGCTCATCCACTCCATAACTGTCGCCATGGACGCAGGTTCGGAAGGCAACCAGGCTTCGCCACCATATTTTTTGGCGAGATAAATGAGTATTGCCTGAGAGTCGCGCAAGGTTAGGTCGCCATCAGTGAGAATGGGAATCTCTTCAAATGGATTAAGATTGCTCAGCGGAGGCCTTTTATGCTCTCCGTCCAGAAAATCGACTGGAACCAGTTCGTAGTCATGGCCAATCAACGCCAAAAACAGGCGGACTTTGTAACAATTACCAGATAATTCAACATCGTATAGTTTCACGACTTCCTCCCCATGCGTGATGTGTTTTTACCATTGCAAATTTTTTGCATATTCCTTTTATTTCCAGAAGATGGAATAGTTGGAAAATAGAATTTCAAATTTTGGAAATATGTATGGACCACCTGCGGGCTTTGACGATTTTTGTTGCTGTCGCTGATGCCGGAAGTTTGACGGGTGCCGCGCGTGCGCTGCGCGAGCCATTGACCAATGTCAGCCGTATTCTGGGTCAGCTTGAAGAACATTTGGCCTGTAGTCTGGTGAGCCGGAGTACGCGTCGGATGGTTCTGACGCCGGAAGGGCAGGATTATTTGGTGACAGCTCGCTGTGTCCTTGACAGCCTTGAAGCCGCTGAAGCCCAAATTTCAACCAAAACCAAAGTTCCCTCGGGGGCTTTGAGTTTGACAGCTCCCGTGGCTTTGGGCCGACTGCACGTTCTGCCTGTTGTTCGCGACTTTCTTAGTGCTTATCCGGATGTGAAGGTGAGACTGGAATTTGTCGACCGGCGGGTTGATCTTCTCGAAGAGGGTGTGGATGTGGCGATACGGGTGGGCCAATTGAGCAATACCGGGCATCTCGTTACTGGAGCGGGCATTTTGCGCCAGGTGGTGTGCGCCTCGACCGACTATCTGGCCCATAATGGAATACCTGAAGATCCTGCCGAGTTGGAACAGCATGATTGCATCGTTGCCCAGAGCATGGTCGGAGACCTCAGATGGACGTTTCGGAGCAACGATCATGGCCGGAGGATCGTGCGCATTGGACCAAGGATCTCAACCAGCAATGTGGAATCCGCCATCACTGCCGCAAAATTTGGATTGGGTATCACCCGGGCATTTTCGTACCAGCTCGCAGATGCGCTTCCAGAAGGGCGGCTCGTTGAGATCTTGCGTGAGTACGACGACAACCGCGTGCCTGTGAATATATTCCGACTGGCAAATCGGCACACGCGTCCCGGGGTGCGTGCTTTTGTCGATTTCGCTGCCCCGCTGCTAAGAGAAAGATTATCGGAAAAGAATCTCCAGATTTAGTTGGGACTGGATCAATCGACACCTTCCAGTCGATGGGCTGGTGTGCTTGTTTAAAATCAACGGCCCAATCGTCTTCGGGCAGAGCAGCTAACTATGGTCTTGCCTGCTGTCGGGCCTTGTCCTACGTTTTCCCCGCTTTTTGCGAGAATAAGTGAGGTATTGCAAAAGTAATGACTTCTGCAACGGTTCCAATATTAAAGCAAATGCACTTCGCGCTTGCCCATAAACCGCAATTTGCACAGCAAGTGCGAACCGTCCAAAACGTCCCGCATAGTTTGATTTCGTTCAAATTGCAGCGAACTCAACAAAAGAGCCCAAACACGACATTGAGACTGATGGTGTGTTCGCGATCGCAGGAGTTGTTGCTTGCAGTCGCCACGAAGTCTCTCCCCCTTCTTTATTGATCCATGGAAGCAACTTCTCGAATGCATAGCAACCAAGAACTGAATGTTCGCAGACTCTACATCTACTTTTCATTAGATCGGGCAGCTCTGCAAGGCACACTCAAAACTACGCAGGCAAGGGAACCACAACGGGGCAATCTCCACATTCAGATCTGACAAATTTTTTCGAAGGGGTATCATAGCAATAGTGCAGGCCAGTTTCCCCCATAGGCACTCTAAGTCCCCATCCAGCAGATAAGTACCAGCCATTGAGCGAAAGCCTGTCACAACGGGAACAGTCGGCATGGGCTTAAGGCGGCATACGGGAATGCCGTACACAAAACTATACCTATTTGGCACAGCTCAAGTGTGGTCATTTAGCGTCCATAAATTGGTGTACCCAAATCTTTGAGAAGTTTAACGCCTCGTCCGCAGGGGCATACCTTTGCGGACATTGTCTTTTGCTGCGATTTCGTATCCGCAAGGCTCGAATTTAACAATCGGACAGTCAAGACAGCGAACAAGACCTTTTCGAGCGCACGTTGTGCGTGAAGCCGGCAAAAACGCTTGCCGCCACATACTGAGCATCAGGTAGGTCGAGACGAATGGCAGCTTGCAAGCAATACGGTAGGAGGCACGAATGACTGAAATGCGGACGCGAAGCTGTCATTGAATGAGATCACAGCCTATGGCAGCAAAGGGCCGGAAGCGACGACGAGCCTACGGCGCGCGAATGGCTGTTTCGCCAAATGCGGGAGCCTAAACCTGCATCGCAACATATAACTGCCCCGGAACAATGCTTCCGCTTTAGCAAAGGGCGCGAGAGCCGATTTGCTTGCGGCCACACCAGTATGGTGACTTTGAAATACGCCTCATTTTAGCAGTCACCGCCGGAGCGTCTTTCAAATTCGAAAACCACACTCGAAACACAGGCTTGCCAGTCACCTTCTTGAACCTGATGTTCGTTCGGAGCCTGACGGGAAATGTGACGAACGTCAGAGTCAGGTGACCAGGCTCTGCGGGCGCCATTTTATCTCTTGGAGAACATGTGGTTTTCAAAGGAAGGGGTGGGAGGCTGGCACGGCGACCCGTGCCGAGGCTCGTTAGGGCTGCTTCCTTCCGGACCTGACCCGGTTGGCGAGTGGCTCGTCCACCACCAACCTCCCGAGCGCCTTATATCAGAAGCCCCAGGGGGTTTGGCAAGGGGAAAGAACAAGTTTTTCTTTGCCGGGAAAACACGCTCGCCAACAGGCCCGGCCAGGCTGTATCTTGCCGTCCGTTTCTGACAGGAGCCCTTTCTGATGACCGCATTTGCCCTCAATCCGCGTCTTGAAGGCGACAGCCTTCCCGTGACCGACCTGCCCCTGTCCACCCTCCGGCTGATGAAGGACGCCACCTATCCCTGGCTGCTGCTGATCCCGCGCCAGCCGGATCTGGTGGAGATTACCGATCTTGAGGACGCGGACCAGGTGCAGCTCATGCGGGAGATTGCCCGCGTCAGCACCGCCTTGCGGGCCGCAACGGACTGCGAGAAACTCAATGTCGGCGCTCTTGGCAATCAGGTGCCCCAGCTTCATGTGCATATCATCGCCCGCTTCCGCAACGATGCGGCCTGGCCGAACCCGGTCTGGGGCGCCGTGCCGCCCCAAAGCTATGAGCCGCAGCATGCCGGTACAATGATCAAAAAGGTGCAGGAGGCTCTGGCCAGTGCCGGTGACGCGCCTGCCTGATACGCCTATCTGACATGCCTGCCTGATACGCCTGTCTGACGCGCCGCCCCCTTGTCCCGCCACGAGCATTGCCGGGCAGGGCCTCCGCTGGACAGGCTGCCAGTGCCGCCCTAGTGTGGTGGCATTGACATACGCCTGATTTGTGCAGCGCGCGCCCTAGCGTATTTCAATTCCGAAAACCACACTCGAAACACAGGCTCGCCAGCCACGCCCATGACTCTGAAGTTCGTTCTGAACGCGCTGGAAAATCAGACGACCTTCAGATCCGGTCAAATGGTGCAGACTTATCGCACGATGCTATAGGGTACAGGCACAGTCTCACGGGCAGGCTTTCCCTTCTGCCCACTTTCCAGGGATCTTGAATATGCAGTCATCGGCCGCCAGTCTCCAGCCTCTGGAGATGAGCTTCATCGACAACAGTCTCGACCGGCAGTCGGAGCGGCGCGGAGACACATCCTATATTGGAGGACTGTTGCACCGGCCGGAGACCCGCATTGTGCTGTCGGCGGACAGGTCCCTGGTGTTTGCGGCTGCGGAGGGCACGCCTGATCTCGGCCACGGCCTTGCCCCGGCCCTTGCGCTCGGGGCGTCTGAGGACGAGATGATCTTTCTCGGGCTACGCCCGGACAGCGGCCAGCCGCTTTTTGCCACCTTTCTCAAGCGGTCAGAGGAGGAGCTGGAAGCCGATCCCGCTCTTCAGCTCCACGACCTGCGCTCCCTTGCGCTTCAGCGGGAGATTGCGCCGGAGGGCCTCAGCGCCCTTGCCCAGGCCCGGGCGCTTCTTCACTGGCATCGCACCCATCCGTTCTGCTCGCGCTGCGGTGAAAAGACCGTGCTTGCGGAGGCCGGATACCGGCGCGACTGCCCCTCCTGCGGCGCCCAGCATTTTCCGCGTACCGACCCTTGTGTGATCATGCTGATCACTGCGGGGGACCGGGCCCTTCTGGGGCGCCCGCCCCGGCTGGCAGAGGGGGTCTATACGACCCTGGCCGGTTTCATGGAGCCGGGTGAAACCATCGAACAGGCCGTGCGCCGGGAAACCTATGAGGAAAGCCGCATCCAGGTGGGGGATGTGCAGCTGGTCTCCAACCAGCCCTGGCCGTTTCCCGCCAATCTGATGCTGGGCTGCGTTGGCACCGCAACCTCACTGGAAATCGACATTGCGGATGACGAACTGGAAGCCTGCAAATGGTGCGACCGTGCTGAAGTGCGCCAGATGCTCGACGGCACCCATCCGCAAGGCCACCGCATTCCCCCGTCCATCTCCATTGCCTATGAGCTGATCACCGGCTGGCTGGAGGGCCGCCTTTAATGTCCTGGTGTGTTTACCTGACCCATCCGGAGGTGGTGATTGATCCGGCCAAGCCGGTTCCGGACTGGGGCCTGTCCCCACTCGGGCAGGAGCGGGCTGCGGCTGCCGCCCGCCTGCCTTTTGCCAAGGACATTTCCAAGATCGTCTCCAGTGCCGAGACAAAAGCCATTGAAACGGCGCAGATCTTTGCAGGGATCCACAAGGTTCCTGTCGGCATCCGCGAGGACCTTCACGAAAATGACCGCTCGGCGACCGGTTTCCTGCCGCCTGACCAGTTTGAACAGGCCGCAGACCGGTTTTTCGCGCGCCCTGAGGTCTCCATGTCCGGCTGGGAACGGGCGGTGGACGCGCAGGACCGCATTGTTGCCGGTGTCCGCGCTGTTCTGGATCAAACGGAAGCGACATGCCCGGTTCTCTTCACCGGGCATGGGGCTGTTGGCACATTGCTGATGTGCTTTCTTCTGAATGTCCCGATTTCCAGACATCATGATCAAAAGCGTGGTGGCTGCTGGTACCGGTTCGAGAAGGACCGGCTTCAAACCCGGTCCGGGGATGCC
Organism: Roseibium sp. AWQ4_254; assembly: GCF_056161025.1. Taxonomy (NCBI): domain Bacteria; kingdom Pseudomonadati; phylum Pseudomonadota; class Alphaproteobacteria; order Hyphomicrobiales; family Stappiaceae; genus Roseibium; species Roseibium sp. AWQ4_254. The sequence continues at coordinate 19,500 of NZ_JBSWYH010000045.1, read as the reverse complement.
CTGCGCTGGACCGAAGTCTGACAGTCCCTGTTCAGAACCTGGCCGGGCCGGTTCTCTTTTTTGGCGGCCGGGTTTATTCTGACCTGACGTTTTCCAGTGTTGAAGCCTTGTGAGCCGGAGCGCAGCGTGATCAGAAACCTGCCTGTTTTTGCCGCCGTGACGTTGAGTGTCCTGACCGGACTGGCCGCTCCGGCCCAAGCGGGCAAATATGATGCCCAGTTCCGGCAGTTTCTGGGCTCCGAGATTGTTCCAGCCGCCCGCGCGGCCGGTATCTCGCAAAAGACGCTGGACCGGGAGCTGGCCGGCTTGACCCCGGACGCCTCCCTGCCCGGGCTCGTGGGGCCAGGGGGCAAGGGCAGCCCGCCCAAAGTCAACTTCCAGGCCGAATTCCGGTCGCCGCAACGCTATTTCCGGGACAGTCAATTCAACGCGCTCGTTCCAGGCGGCCGCCGCCTGATGAAGAAACATGCTGCTGCCCTGAAACGGATTGAAGCCCGCTATGGTGTGCCCAAGCGGATCATTCTGGCAATCTGGGCGCGGGAATCCGGGTATGGCGGCGCCAAGATCCCCTATGACGCGCTCACAGTTCTGGCAACGCAAGCCTTCATGGGACAGCGCCCGGATTTTTTCAAAACGCAGGTGATCGACGCGCTCAAGATCCTTCAGAACGGAGATGTCTCCCGCAAGAGAATGAAAAGCTCCTGGGGCGGGGCCATGGGACAACCGCAGTTTCTCCCCTCCTCCTATTTGAAATATGCCGTTGATTTTGACGGCGATGGCAAGCGCAATATCTGGACCTCCGACATCGACACAATGGCCTCCATTGCCCATTACCTGTCCGCCCATGGCTGGGCCCGGGGCCGGGACTGGGGGTATGAGGTCGTGCTGCCCGACACGGTTTCCTGCACCCGGGAAGGGCCGGACAACCGGCAGGCCATTGCAGCGTTTGTGCGTGAAGGGGTCAGGCGGGTCAGCGGCAAACCCTTCCCCCAACATGAACTGGGACAGGCGGGCAATATTCTGCTGCCCGCCGGGCGGTATGGCCCGGCCTTCATTGCGACCCAGAATTTCTATGTCCTGAAAGACTATAATGAAAGCGATACCTATGCGCTCTTTGTCGGCCATCTGGCGGACCGCTATGGCAACAACCGGGCCTTTGTGGCGGACTGGAAACCCATGAAGGAGACCACCCGCGGTGCAGTGCGTACTCTTCAGCAACGGCTGGAAGGCCTTGGCCATGATGTGGGTGGCGCCGACGGGCTGATCGGGTTCAAGACGCGCCGCTCCATCGGCAAGGACCAGGAGAAAAACGGTTTCTTCGCCACCTGCTGGGTGGGGTGATACCAATATCAACCAATCGAAACCGCTTTTTTCCGAGCAAGCTTCATCTTTTCATTTTGTTAAAAGTATTGCCACCATTATTTCAAAGCGCATTCTCTTCCCAAGGTTAGGCAAAAATTTTCAATTATTTTTGAATTAAAATCAGAAAAATTTAATAACTTCCCTTACGGAAAAATACACTCAAACGAAACAGAATGCACTCAATAAGCCGTTCTTTTTAATGCAAATATCCGCCTACACCCATCAAAATACCATCTATCAAAATACGCGAACTTATCACAACAACAATTCAAGATATCAAATAAATACTTGGATATCTTAAATATTGTTTTTGCTGATCAATTTTTTAGTAACTCGGCATCGTCTAATCTACGCACAAGATCATGGGAGTAGCGTTGTCTTCAACGCTTGTGAAACGGGATGGGGATGAAACTGTTCAAGCAGCAAGGTATTGGCTCCGCCGCGCTCGTTACAGCCGGAGCCTTTGTGCTTGCTCTTTCCTTTTTTGCCATTTCCGTCTGGGAGTTCAACCGGACCGAGGCCCATGACCGGGCCCGGATCGTGCAGCTGGCCGACGCCTTTGTCACACAATATTCGGAGTTTCATTCCGGCGGCATGCCCATCCCAGCCTCTTTCCGCCGGATGGGGCTTGAGAATTTCCTCAACGTCCGCTCGGGCGACACGACCCACGCACCGTTGAAAATCAGAGTACCCGGCCCGCCTGGACTGGAACTCGGTGCTGTGGAGCCTGATCCGCGCGTAGCCGCGCAGATTACAGAGATTTCCAAGAACAAGGACGCCTCCATCCGCGACGAGTTGCGTGTGGAACATTTCCGGGTGATGGGCCGGTCCATCTTTCCAACAGTTGCCAAATCGGAAAGCTGCGTCGCCTGCCATAACCGGGAACTTGGTGGAACCTACTACAAGACCGGCGACATTATGGGCGCCTTTGTCGTTGAATCGGACCTGACCGGTCATGTCGTACGCACCCTGATCTATGCCGGGGTTGCCTTCGGGTTGATGCTGCTGGGCTATCACCTGCTCGCCCGCCGGGAAACCCGGCGCACCCGGGCTCTGGTGGAACTGGAAGGCCAGGTGAAGCTGGAGCGGCAAAAACGGGAGGCCGAGGCCCAGACCAATTTTGTGCTGTCCCATGACAGTCTGACCGGCCTTGTCAGGCGGGCCGTGTTCATGGAGCGGCTTCAAACCGGCTGTCCGAGCCAGCGCGACCGGGTGTTCTTTCTGGCACTGGTGGACCTGGATGACTTCAAGACCATCAACGACACGATGGGGCACGATACGGGCGATGCGGTGCTAGTGGCCGTCGCAGACCGCCTGAAACAAATTGCAACGCAAGGCAGCGGCCTTGCCGCCCGGCTTGGCGGAGATGAATTTGCCTTGATGATGCCGGAATCCGATGAGGTCCCGTCCATGCAGGATCTGGGGACCAGGATTGTCGGCACCGTTTGCCACGAGGTTGGCCACAATGGCTTTTCCATCCGCCCCAGCTGCTCCGTCGGCCTTTCCATCTGCGGCGCGGGGGCCTTGCGCAACACGGGCGATCTATTGAAATTTGCCGACGCGGCCCTTTATGCGGCCAAGAAGGACGGCAAGAACCAGTACCGTCAATTCAACGATCAGATCCTCAGGGACCTGAAACGGCGCTCCTTTATCTCCGCAACCCTGCCCCAGGCCATCCGCCGGGGAGATCTGGACGTTGCCCTACAGCCCAAGGTTTGCCTGGCCAGCGAGAGAGCCGTCGAATTCGAGACCCTTGCCCGCTGGCAACTGAACGGAGAGCCCGTGCCGCCGGATGAATTTGTGCGGATCGCGGAAGAGACCGGCACGATTGTCGAATTGGATCTGGCGATCCTTGCCAAAGGGGCCCGATTTGCGGTCGGCGCGTCACAAAAATCCGGAACGCCTGTGCGCATCAGTTCCAACATTTCTGCGCTCGGTTTCCGCACCCCGAAAATCGCGGACAAGATTGTCGGCTGCCTGATGCGGGCCGGTCTGCCCCTGGAGCAATTGACAGTGGAAGTGACGGAAAGCGTTCTGGTGGAAAATGTAGCTTCGGTCAATGAAAGCCTCACCAGCCTGCGCGCCTGCGGGGTGCGCGTCGCCCTGGATGACTTTGGCACCGGATATTCTTCCCTGCGCTATCTGCAGCAACTGGTCTTTGACGAGATAAAGATTGACCGCTCGTTCCTGAAAGACATCACCCACGACACGGAAAAGCTGTTTCTGTTCAAAAAGATCGTCGAAATGGCCAAGGGCCTGAACAAGGACGTGGTTGTTGAGGGCATTGAAGACAAGCATCAGCTGGAGCTGGTGCAGCGGACCGGTGTCCAGCTCGGCCAAGGCTATTATTTCTCAAAACCGATGAGCCAGGAAGCCTGCCTGCGCTATGTTCAGAGCCCGTCCTTGCACCAGGCCAGCACCGGGTAACCTCATAATACCAAGCCCAACAAACACCTCTGAAGCTCGTTCAGATCCCGACCACGCCGTCCGGGGCTGTTTCCAGCCGGAATGCGGCAGCCATCAGCGCCTTGGTGTAATCCGTTTTCGGGGAGTCGAAAATCTGTTCTGACGGCCCGGCTTCCATCACCTTGCCCTGGCGCATGACGATGACTTCATTCGCCAAGGCCCGGACCACTTTCAGATCGTGGGAAATGAACAGGTAGGCAAGGCCATGGGCCTTTTGCAGATCCCGGAGCAGATCGACCACCTGCGCCTGAACGCTCATGTCGAGCGCGGAGGTGGGCTCATCCAGCATCACGAATTTCGGCTCCAGAACCATGGCCCGGGCAATCGAAATGCGCTGGCGCTGGCCGCCGGAAAACTCATGCGGATAGCGGTTGCAGGTCGCCGCATCCAGGCCCACCTCTTCCAGGGCCCGCGCCACTTTCAAATCCCGCTCCCCCGCAGACAGGTTTGGAAAATGCACTTTCAGGCCTTCGCCCACAATATCGGCAATCGACATGCGCGGAGACAAGGCCCCGAACGGGTCCTGAAACACAATCTGCATGTCCCTGCGCAAGGGCCGCATCTCTTTCCAGGACTTTTCCTGAATGTCCTCACCGCTGAATGAGATCCGGCCCGTGGAGGAAATCATGCGCAAAATGGCAAGGCCGAGGGTCGTCTTGCCCGAGCCGCTTTCCCCGACAATGCCGAGGGTCTGGCCCTCGCGCACCTTGATGTCGATCCCGTCCACCGCCTTGATGTGATCGACCGTGCGGCGCAAGAAGCCGCGCTTGACCGGGAACCAGACCTTCAGATCCTCCGCATCCACCACAACAGGTTTGCTTGTATCCGTTGCCGGCGGCGCGCCCTTGGGCTCGGCGGCCAGAAGGTGCTTTGTATAATCATGCCTCGGCGCGTCAAAAATCTCCGCGACCGGGCCGTGTTCGACAATCCGGCCATCGGTCATCACGCACACCCGGTCGGCGAATTTGCGCACGATCCCAAGGTCATGGGTGATGAACAGCATGGCCATGCCTTGCTGGCGCTGGAGCTTTTTCAACAGCTCCAGGATCTGCGCCTGCACGGTCACGTCCAGCGCCGTCGTCGGTTCATCGGCAATCAGAAGATCCGGCTCATTGGCCAGCGCCATGGCAATCATGACCCGCTGGCGCTGCCCGCCGGACAGTTGATGCGGATAGGATTTCAAGCGCTTTTCCGGCTCGCGGATGCCTACCTCGTTGAGCAGTTCCAGCACCCGCCGCCGCGCCTGGCTTTCGCCCATGCCCCGGTGGATCGTCAGGATTTCCGAGATCTGTTTTTCCACCATATGCAGCGGATTGAGCGAGGTCATCGGCTCCTGGAAGATCATGGACACCGCATTGCCCCGGATCTTGCGCATTTCGCTGTCGGACGCTTTCAGCAGATCCTGGCCATTCATCAGGATCTCGCCCGAAGGGTGCGAGGCTGCCGGATAGGGCAGAAGTTTCAGCACTGACAGGGCCGAGACGGATTTGCCCGACCCGCTTTCGCCCACCAGCGCCACAGTTTCGCCCTTGGCAATGTCAAAGGAAATCCGGTCGACCGCAAGGGTTTCGCGGTCCTCCTGGGTGAACGCGACCGACAGGTCTTTTACCGAAACCAGCGTCTTGTCTGTCATCTGCCGCCCCTACCCAAGGCTCTTGCGCGGATCGAACGCATCGCGCACGGCCTCGCCGACAAAGATCAGGAGGCTGAGCATCAGGGAAATCACCACGAACCCTGTAATGCCCAGCCAGGGGGCGCTCAAATTGTTCTTGCCCTGGGCCATCAACTCCCCGAGGGAGGCGGAGCCAGCCGGAAGACCGAAGCCAAGAAAATCAAGAGCGGTCAGGGTCGAGATCGACCCGTTGAGGATGAAGGGCATGAAGGTGAGTGTGGCCACCATGGCATTGGGCAGCAGATGCCGCCACATGATCACCGGGTTGGACACGCCCAGCGCCCGGGCCGCCGCGATATACTCAAAATTCCGGCCCCTAAGAAATTCCGCCCGAACGACCCCCACAAGCGCGACCCAGGAAAAGGCCAGCAGAATGGTGAAGAGGGTCCAGAAGCCGGGCACGAAGAAAGACGATACGATCAGGATGAGGTACAGGGAGGGCACCGCCGTCCAAATTTCGATAAAGCGCTGGGAGAGCAGATCAACCCAGCCGCCGTAATAACCTTGAACGGCCCCGGCCGCGATGCCGATCACCGAGGAGGCCAGTGTCAGCGCAAGGCCGAACAGCACCGACACGCGGAAGCCATAGACCACACGGGCAAACACATCCCGTGCCTGATCGTCGGTTCCAAGCCAGTTCCAGTTTCCGATGATGCAATTCGGGTCGTCCGCCCCCATCGGATAGCCGCTGCAGCGCGTTTCTGTGTCCATCATCCAGCTTGGCGGCGTCGGCGCCGTCCAGGGCACTTCCAGATTGACGGTTCTGTAGCTATAGCGCACCGGCGGCCAGATCATCCAGCCATCCTCGTTGATCAGATCCTGAATGAACGGGTCACGGTAATCTGTCACAGCCAGCGCCAGATCGTCATCATTGAACCGGTCTTCCGGATAGTCCACCAATGTCGGGAACAGGAACTCCCCCTTGAAATAAATCAGGACCGGCCGGTCATTCACCCAGACATCCGCCAACAACGCGAGCACAAACAGGACCATGAAGATCCACAAGGACCAGTAGCCGCGCCGGTTGGCCCTGAAATTGGCCAGCCGGCGCTGGTTGATCGGTGACAGACTGGTCTTTTTCGGCGGCGGGGCCGTCTCTTCCGGCAAGGGATTAAGAACATCGTAGCCGGCAGATTCCAGTTCACTCTGAAGTCGTTTGTCCACGCCTACACCTCCCGGCTTTCAAAATCGATCCTGGGATCGATCCAGGTGTAGGTGAGATCAGACAAAAGCCCGATCACCAGGGCCATCAGGCCAAAGATATAGGCAATGGCAAACACCACCGCATAGTCGCGGTCTATCACCGATTCAAAGCCCAGCAGCCCGAGCCCGTCCAGGGAGAAGACAGCTTCAATCAGCAAAGATCCGGCAAAGAAGGAGGAGATGAACGCACCGGGAAATCCGGCCACCACAATCAGCATGGCATTGCGGAACACATGACCATAAAGCACCTGCTTTTCCGTCAGCCCCTTGGCGCGGGCGGTGACCACATATTGTTTGCGGATCTCGTCGAGAAACGAGTTCTTGGTCAACAGGGTGGTGGTGGCGAAGGCCGACAGGACCAGCGCGGTCAGCGGCAGGGTCAGGTGCCAGAAATAGTCGATGATCCGCTCCGGCCAGGACAGGGAGGCCCAATTGTCGGACGTCAGCCCCCGGAGCGGGAAAAGATCCCAGAAGGAGCCGCCCGCGAACAGCACGATCAGAAGGATCGCAAACAGGAAACCCGGGATTGCATAGCCGATCACGATCACCGCCGATGTCCACACATCAAAGCGGGAGCCGTCACTTACCGCCTTACGGATGCCAAGCGGGATCGAGATGACATAGGAAATCAGTGTGATCCAGAGCCCCAGCGAGACGGAGACCGGCAGTTTCTCGGCAATCAGATCGATGATGCGGACATCCCGGAAATAGCTTTCACCAAAATCGAACCGGGCATAGTTCCAGACCATGGTCAGGAACCGCTCCAGTGGCGGTTTGTCGAACCCGAATTGGGCTTCCAGCTGCTTGATGAATTCCGGGTCGAGCCCCTGGGCGCCACGATATTTGGAGGTGATGCTGTCAGACGCTGCCCCAGCGCCTCCCGAGGCATCATTGCCAACACCGGCAAAATCCCCGCCTCCCCCGCCGATCCGCGACGTCGCCGAAACGTCCGTGCCCTGCAGCTGGGCGATCACCCGTTCCACCGGGCCGCCCGGAGCAAACTGAACAATCAGGAAATTGACCGCCAGGATCCCGACCAGGGTCGGGATCATCAACAATAAACGGCGAAGGATATAGGCGCCCATGGGGGTCTTATTGTTCCTCTTCTTGGCCGTTTCACACCGGCTCACACGTCAGGGGAAGATTACCCGGCTTTGCCGATTTTTTCCGCCTTTTCCGCATCTATCCACCACAGATCTTCTACGGGGAAGAAGTAACGCGGCGGTTCGGGCGGATGGCCGAACATGTCCCACACAGCGATGTTGTGAAAGGGATTGAACCATTGTGGCACCCAATAGTGGCCGGAGCGCAGCACCCGGTCGAGCGCCCGGGCCGCGACAGTCATGTCTTTGCGGGTTGTGGCCTTCAAGATTGTCTCAATCAAGGCGTCTACCACCGGATCGGCGATCCCGGCAATATTATAGGTGCCCGGCGTGCTGGCAGCCTTGGAGCCCCAGGACGTTTTGATCTGCTCCGTCAGGGTGGCCTCTTGCGAATAGCGGCGCGAACAGATGTCAAAGTCATAATCGTTCAAACGAGACTGGTATTGCGCGGCGTCCACCAGCCGCAAAGAGGCCTTGATGCCCAGCCGTTCCAGGTTCTTGATATAGGGATTGGTCACCCGCTCAAAGGCGGGGGAATTGTTGAGAAACTCAATCGTCAACTGCTTGCCGTCCGGCCCGATCAGCTGGGTGCCCTGCCGCTCATAGCCCGCTTCGCGCAACAGCTTGCCCGCCTCGCGCAGCAAGCGCCGGTCAAATCCGGAGCCATTGCTGACCGGCTGAAGGTAGGCTTCGCCAAAGACGCTTTCAGGCAGCTGATCCCGGTAGGGGTCCAGAAGCGCCAGTTCCTCCGGCGCTGGCAGCCCTTGCGCTTTCATGTCGGAATTTTCAAAGAACGACTCTGTGCGCTGGTAAAGACCGTAAAAAAGGGTCTTGTTCGACCACTCGAAATCAAACGCATAGCTGAGCGCCCGGCGCACTCGCGGGTCCTTGAATTTCTCCAGCCGCGTATTGATGAACCAGCCCTGGGCACCGGACGGATTGCCGTCGGGAATTTGCTTCTTGACCACCTTTTTGTCTTGAAAGGCCGGAAACGTGTATTCGGTGGACCAGATTTTCGACCGGAACTCCTCCCGGTAATTCATCTCGCCTTTCTTGAAGGCTTCAAAGGCGACTTGCGAATCCCGGTAGAACTCCACACGGACCACATCAAAATTCTGCTGCCCCTTCAGAACCGGCAGATCCCTGGCCCAATAGTCGTTGACCTTATGATACTCCACATAACGGCCCACCGCATGTTCGCCGACCTTATAGGCCCCGGAGGACAGCGGAGCCGTCAACGTGCTCTGGCTGAAATCATAGGCCGTGTAATAGCGCTTGGAGAAAATCGGCAGCACGCTCACCAGCAACGGCAACTGCCGGGAGTGGGTGCCGCTGAACTGCAGTCCGACCCGGTGCTCATCCAGAACTTCCGCATCCTGCAAGCCCTGAATGTTCTGGCTGATCTGGGGATGGCCGCTGCCCTTCAACAGCATCAGCGAGAAGGCGACATCTTCTGCGGTCAGTTTCGAGCCGTCATGAAACCGGGCCTCGGGACGCAGGTTGAAGATATAGGTGTTGCCATCCGCCGAAATCTCCACCGTTTCGGCGAGCAGCCCGTACACCGCATCCGGCTCGTCATAGGCGCGCACCATGAGTGTGTCGAAACACATTTCCATGCGCGGCGGCGCATCGCCTTTCAGGATGAAGGAGTTGAAGGTGTTATAGGTCAGCACATTCTGGTTGTAATACCAGTAGGGGGCCGTGAACACGAACCGCCCCCCTTTGGGCGCCTGCGGATTGACATAGTCGAAATGGGGAAAATCCGGCCCGTATTTCAGATCCCCGAACACGGACAGTCCGTGACGGGCCCCGGCGCCGGCCGCAGCATTTTTGAGGCCGAGCGGCAATGAGCCGACAAGAGCTGCCGCCCCGGTCAGTTTCAGCACCGTCCGCCGGGAGGGATGGCCCAGATCCGTCATTTTGCTGCTCCCGTCTTGTCCGCCAGGTCCGTGTCATACCACCAGATCGTCGGAAACCCCGTGCTGTATTCCGGCATGGCCTTGGGATGCGCAAAGCGGTTCCAGCGGGCGGTGCGGGTTTCATCAGAAGAGAATTGCGGCACGACATAATGATTCCACAAGAGCACCCGGTCGAGTGCGTGGGTCGCGGCCACCAGCGTTTCCCGGTCCTTGGCAAAGATGATCTTGTCGATCAGGTGATCAATGGCCGGGTTCTTGATGCCCATATAGTTCCGGGAATTGGGATTGTCGGCTGCGGCCGAGCCCCAATATTCGCGCTGTTCGTTGCCGGGAGACAAGGACTGAGCGATCGCCAGCACCGTTGCGTCAAAATCGCGGCTGCGCACGCGGTTGATATATTGCGACGTATCGACAAGGCGCAGCACAGGCTTGATGCCGATGCTTTCAAGGTTCTTGGAATAAGGCAGCAATGTGCGTTCGCTGCCTTTGTCCCGGTAAAGAAATTCGATGCTGAGCTGTTCACCGGTCGCTGGATCGATCATCTTGCGGTCCTTCAGCTCATAGCCCGCCTTTTTCAAAAGCTTGACCGCCTCGCGCAGATTGGCACGTACCTTGCGCGGATCGCCGCCCACCGGGTTCTTGTATTCTTGCGTGAACACCTCCGGCGGCACCTGGTCGCGGACCTCTTCCAGGATCTCAAGCTCCTTGCCTTCCGGCAGGCCGGACGAGGCCAGTTCCGTGCCCCAGAAATAGGAATTGACCCGCTTGAGCAGGTTGGCCGACACGATCCTGTTGGTCGTCTCAAAGTCATAGGCGTAGTTCAAAGCCGCGCGCAGATCCGGGTTCTTGAACTTGTCCCGGCGCAGGTTCAGGAAAAACCCCTGCATCACGCCGGACGACTTGTCCAAAAACACTTCCTTGATCACCCGCCCGTCCTTTACGGCCGGAAAGTCATAGCGTTTCGCCCACTGGCTGGAACTGGTTTCAATACGGAAATCGACCTGATCACCCTTGAAGGCTTCAAACTGAACGGTCCGGTCGAGGAACGAAATGTAGCGGATCTCGTCAAAATTATCGGTTCCCACCCGCACCGGCAGGTCCTTGCCCCAATAGTCTGAGACCCGCTCCAGGGTAATCTCCCGGTTGGGGGTGAAACTCTTGATGCGATAGGGACCGGAGCCGAGAGGCGCCTCCAGCGTCGACTTGGAAATGTCCCGCTTTTCCCCCTTCTCATTGGTGCCTTCCCACCAGTGTTTGGGCAGGATCTGAAGCTGGCCCATGATTTTTGGCAGCTCCCGGTTGCCTGTCGTATCAAAGGTGAAACGGACCACCCGGTCACCGGCGGCTTCGGCAGAGACAACATTCTGATAGTAGAATTTATCGCGTGGGCGGAGCTCGATGGATTTTTCGAAGGACCAGATCACGTCATCCACGGTCACCGGAGCACCATCGTGCCATTTCGCCTTCGGATTGAGCCGGTATTCCACCCAGGAATAGTCGTCCGGATAGCGGACCGCCTCCGCCAGCAGCCCGTATTCTGCGCTGATATCCGCCTCGTCCAGGGACGGCTGCATCAGGGTCTCGTAAAAGAACAGCATGAAGGGCGCGAGGTTACCCTTCTGGGGCAGCGGATTAAACGTGTCGAAACCACCGGTGATCGCAAGCCGCACACTGCCGCCCTTGGGCGCGTCCGGATTGACGTAATCGAAATGGGCAACGTCAGGACCGTATTTCGGCGTGCCGTTATAGGCCGTTGCATGGCGCCAGTCAGGCTCTTGCGCATGGACGGGCGAAAGGGCTGCTCCGGAAACGGACAAGAAGGCGACAAAGGCTGCTGCAGCAGCCGTTCCGTTCCACGCGCACCATCCAGACACTATCGGCTTCTCCGTCCTGTTCTATTTCCGCCCTCATCGTCTTGATTTATAGGGCCGGTTGGAACGCAGTGTAGGGATGCACCGGACAAAGGTCACGCTCCGGATAGCAAAATGACAGAAAATTAACTGGCCTGCGGGGCGCTTTTTGCAGCAACCGCCTTGTTTTTGGCCTTTTGTGCATACATGCGGTTGTCAGCCACGCGCAAAAGATCTTCAACACTCGCGGCATCAATAGGATAGCTCGCACTACCTATGCTTGCGCGAATATCGATCGAGGTTCCGGAAAACTCGAACGCCTGCATGACCCCCTCCGACAGACGGCTGACGAAGGTTTCCTTTTCCTGGCGCCGCATATTGCCGGGCGTCAGGACGATAAACTCGTCCCCGCCCACCCGGGCGACCGTATCCGACTGGCGGGTGTGCAACTTGAGCCGCTCGCCGATTTCAACCAGCAGCTGATCGCCCACCGAATGGCCATAGCTGTCATTGACCGGCTTGAAGGCATCCAGATCCACATAGAAGATTTCAAAACCGGCCCCGGAGCGTTCACACATGGTGGCGAGCTGCATCATACGCTCCTGCAGCAGCCGCCGGTTGGCCAGCCCCGTCAGCGGATCATGCAGGGCCATGGAGCGAACCTTGTAGACCTCACTGATCAACAGAAAGGCCATCACGCCAAAGATGAGCGAAATCAGGCTGCCGACAAACTGTGTAATCCATACGCCCCTGCCGGTGCTGGACCAGCCCCCGTCCGGAAAGCCGAGCAAGGCCCAGTTGAGCCCCCCCGGCAAAAGCAGCGGCAAAGAGAGAGCGCCCCCCCCCTGAAGGGACCTGTCGCCAAACACCAATGTGTTGCCGGTTCCGTCCGGCCCCTTGTCAACCAGGGCCACCTGTATCCCGTCCATTTGAGGGGCAATGCCCGACAGGTCCATCAGCTTTTCGTAGTCGACGACCAGCGTTGCCATGCCCCAGTAGCGGCGCTCAGCAACCGGCTGTCCGGTATAATCCGCCGGAAAGACCGGTATCCTGATCATCAGCGCGCGCCCCCCCTGAACCAGCTCCACCGGCCCGGCAATCACGACCTCCCGGGTGCGCATCGCCTGCTCGACCGCAGGCCACTGGGCGGTGTTGGAGCGGTAGTTCAGTCCGATCGCAGCCTGGTTCGGTTCCATCGGATAAACCGCCTTGACCACATTCTCCGGGGCAAGCCCAATGGAGCGGATCGCAGGGTTCTCATTCAAAAGTTCTGTAGCAATGTTGATGTAGGAAAAGGCTTCAAACGAAGTGTCCGACAACTGGACCACATAGCCTCGAAGACCAAACCCGTGGGCAACCGTCCGGCTGATTTCCCGCTCCAGCCGTGCCCGCGCTTCGGACAATTCAGCCCGCACCTCCTGCATATGTTGCTGCAGGAGTTCGTTGCGGACCAGCAGGCCCACATGGGCGGTGACGGCAATTCCGATGAAAAAGCAAATAACCGCAACAATGGACGCCACGAAGGTTCCATTGGATCGTGTCATCAGTTTTTGTGTCAACTGACTGCCCATCAGGCCCTTATCCGGCGCTTTCCCCACATCTGAACAATACTACGTAGCGGAAATTTTGTTAATTTTTCTTTCACCTCAAATAAAAAGCCGGGTCTTGACCCGGCTTTACACGTTTCTTGCACGTTCTCTTCAAGTTAGGCCGTTATTCGGACGGTAACGGCTTGGGCGCGCCCGACAATTCTCTCAAGTAAGCAACAATGTCAGCGCGGTCTGAGGGTTTCCGCAAACCCGCAAAGCCCATGGACGTTCCGCTGATGAATTTCTTGGGCGCCTCCAGGAAATGGTCCAGCTCCTCATAGGTCCATTCCGGGTTCGACTCGCCGAAGGCCACCATGGCGGACGAGTAGCCGAAACCGGCATGACCGCCCGGCTTGCGCCCGACAATATCCCAAAGAGCTGGGCCAACCTTGTTGGCGCCGCCTTCGTCAAAGCTGTGGCAGGCCGCGCACTTCTTGGCGACTTTGGCGCCATTGTCTGCAGATGCAGCCAGAAGACGCTCGGAAATCGGCACCACGTCCGGTTCGGCCTCAACGACAGAGGTATCGTCGGACGGCGTCTCAAGAACAATTTCATAACCTGGCTGGCCGGGGAGAGTCGGGTGGAAGATAATGTCTGAAACGATGCCTACCCCCATCGTCAGAATAAGTACCATCAAAACCGCTCCGGCGGCTTTGTTCAGCGTGAATGCATCCATATCTCTCCGGCTCCAAGCTCATACGTGCCTGGACCTGCAACCAAGATTGCAGCTCCCATCAGCTTCTCCCAATTGGCAGGACCGTACAAATTTTTTGACCTTGCTGTCCATAGCTTTAAAAGGACACAGGATATGACAAACGGACGCGGCTAATGAATTTCCGCTGGGATTCAAACGGACCGCGAATTGGAGACCCCCATTGCCTGCAGCCCTCGTGATCATTCCCTCACGCCTTGCCGCAACCCGCCTTCCCAACAAGCCACTGGTTGATATTTGCGGAAAACCAATGATTGTCAGAGTGTTGGAGCAGGCGGAACAGGCAGATATCGGGCCTGTGGCCGTTGCCTGCGACAACGAGAAGATCGCCGAGGCCGTGCGCGACCACGGCGGCAAGGCGGTGCTCACGAGCCCGGATCACGCCTCCGGCTCCGACCGCATCCAGGAAGCTGTCAACGTTCTGGATCCGCAAGGTGAGTTTGATACTATTCTCAATGTTCAAGGCGATGTGCCGCTGATCGCACCGGAAGCGATTCGTGCCGCCTTCACGCCCCTGGATGTTCCGGAGGTGGCCATCGGAACGATCATGACTGAAATCACCGAACCGGAATTCCGCCAGGACCCCAGTTTCGTCAAGGCTATCACGACCCCCAATGGCCGTGGGCATCATCGCGCCCTATACTTTACCCGGGCAACGGCCCCTGCCGGAGACGGGCCGCTTTACCAGCATATCGGCATCTATGCCTACCGCCGTCCGGCGCTGAACCGGTTTGTAGAGCTGGCCCCCGCCCCGCTGGAACAGCGTGAGAAGCTGGAACAGCTGCGTGCCCTGGAAAACGGCATGCGCATTGACGTGTCCATCATTGACAGCGCCCCCCTTGATGTGAACACACCGGGGGACCTGGAACGCGCCCGGGCGGCTTACCTGACCCTTTAACGGGTCTTTGAAAGCGGACCTTCAGGCCATTTCTATGAACCCCAGCCCCAGACTGAACCCAATGAAAAGACCATGACCGACAGAAAGAAAATCGTTTTTCAGGGCGAGACGGGAGCCAACTCCCATATGGCTTGCCGCAGCGTCTATCCCGACTATGAGGCCATTCCCTGCGCCACATTCGAAGACTGCTTTTCGGCCATGGCCAACGGGACGGCGGATCTGGCCATGATCCCGATTGAAAACTCGGTCGCTGGCCGGGTTGCGGACATTCATCACCTGCTGCCCAAGTCGGATCTTCATATTATCGGCGAATATTTCATGCCGATCCGGTTTCAGCTGATGGCTCCAAAGGGCGCCCGGATTGAAGACCTGAAACGGGTCCAGAGCCATGTGCATGCCCTGGGCCAATGCCGCAATGTGATCGGTGAGCTTGGCCTGACCGCCGTTGTCGGCGGTGACACGGCCGGATCGGCCCGGCAGGTGGCAGAGCTGGGCGACAAGAGTGTTGCCGCCCTCGCCCCGGAAATGGCGGCCGAGATCTACGGCCTCGACATCCTGCGCCGGGATGTTGAAGACGCTGCCCACAACACCACCCGCTTCGTGATCCTGTCCCGGGACAAGATGGAAGCGGCCCATAACGGCCAGTCCGTGATCACCACGTTCATCTTCCGGGTCCGCAACGTGCCCGCCGCGCTTTACAAGGCCCTCGGCGGCTTCGCCACCAACGGCGTCAACATGACCAAGCTGGAATCCTACCAGCTGGAGGGCCAGTTCTTCGCCTCCATGTTCTACGCGGATGTGGAAGGCCATCCGGAAGACCCGGCTGTGGGTCTGGCCCTGGAAGAACTCGCCTTCTTCTGTGCGGAGCTGAAAGTTCTCGGCATTTACCGCGCCAGCCCGTTCCGGGACAAAATCAAGGAACCGGAGGCCAACCGGGCACTCCGGCCGACCCCGCAAACCTGATCCTGAAAGCCGCCCCTTGGGCTGGCAGCCGACAACCGAGGTATTCATGACCGACACGAAATTCGATGCACTGTGTATCGGCAACGCCATTTGCGACGTTTTTGCCCATGTGGAAGAAGACTTCCTCGTCCGGGAAAATCTGGTCAAGGGCTCCATGCGCCTAATCGATACGGAGGAGGCCGTGCGCCTGTTCGACAAGATGGGCCAGACCGTGCGCATTTCAGGCGGCAGCGCCGGCAACACGGCGGCGGGTATCGCCTCGCTTGGCGGCAAACCCGCCTATTTCGGCAAGGTTGCCGAAGACGAGCTGGGCGATGCCTATGCCCATGACATGAACGGCACCGGGGTCCATTTCAACACCCCGCGCCTGACAGACAGCAAGCCGACGGCCCGCTCGATGATCCTGATCACTCCGGATGGGGAGCGCACCATGAACACCTATCTGGGCGCCTGTGTCGAATTCGGTCTCTCTGACGTCGACGCGGATATAGTAGCCGCCTCAGCCGTGACCTATATGGAAGGCTATCTCTGGGACCCGGAGGAAGCCAAGAAGGCCTTTTTGAAAGCCGCTGAAATTGCACATCAGAACGGCCGCAAGGTGGCCATCACCCTGTCGGACTCCTTCTGTGTCGATCGCTACCGCAGCGAATTCCACGCCCTGCTTACCGACAAGGTTGTCGACCTCATCTTTGCAAATGAGCATGAGCTGAAGGCCCTTTATGAGACCGCAGATCTCGACACTGCCGTTGCCGCAGCCCGCGGCACCGGCGCGCTGACCGCGTTGACCCTTGGTGAAAACGGCGCCATGGCGTTTCAGGGAGACGAGACCGTGACGGTTCCAGCCCAGGCAGTTGACACCGTTGTCGACCTGACCGGGGCGGGCGACCTCTTTGCCTCCGGTTTCCTCTATGGCCTTGCCCGCAGCTACACTCTTGGGGAAGCAGCCGAATTGGGCTGTGTTTGCGCTGCCAGTGTCATCAGCCATGTGGGCGCCCGTCCGGAAAAACCTTTGAAATCCGCTGCCGCGCAGGCCGGCTTCGACATCTGATCTGGTTAAAAAGGGTCGCGGGGCCAAAACAGAAAACGGTCTTCCCGCTTTTTTAACGTATCCGGTGTTTCAAACTCACATTAATTGCGAATGAGATCAGATTATTTGCAACGGGATCGCAATCATCGACACCGGATCACATTGCGTGCGAACAGCGGGACGGCGCGGATAGATGCAAGTCGCTACACCTAGACCCGAATATCGAAGGTCTGTGCCGATTGCGCTCTTTCCAATGCCTGTTGAGCGGAGACAACGTACTGCTGAAGCTGCTCTTGCGACAAACCTCCGGTCGAGCGTTCCAGTTCCACCAGGGATTTTCTAAATGCGGATAGTTCATCTTGCTTTTGAGCTTCGCTGGTTGGGACAGCGGCATCGTTAACACTGATAGTACCATCCGGACGGAGGTCATATCGTAGATCGTCCACGATGTACCCTTTAAGGCCATCCTCTGTAACGATATTGGCCCGGAGCGTCGAAATAAGTCTCCTGGCGTCCTCTGCTTCATCCCCCTCAAGAACTCGTGCCGGAACCGGATCGGTCTTCTCCAGGAAATCGACTCGTTCCCTTAAAGAATCTCTGATTTTGGCTGAATTTTCACGGCTTTTAGCTGTGATCAGCGTTAGTTCAGCATCTGCCTTTGCTTGAAAGACAGAATCGTCTCTAGGAGATGGACTTTTGATATCCTTTATATTTCCGGACCGATCAATTGCGCTCTCTACTTGCTCTTCCGGAGCTTGCTGATCTGTCGTCAACTCCCTCACTTTTGCCGAAGCGGCCGCATGTTGCTGAGCAAGATTTACCGGCGATTGTATCGTGAGGGAGGAGACCATGTTCGCGTCCACATGATGAAAAAGATTGCACAACCATTGACAGACAACCTTTAATGTTCTGTTAAGAAGAGCCGTTATTCATTGAGATTGCGCAACCCGCGTCTACAACCAAGGATATTGTGACTAATGGCTGACATTATTGGAACAGACAACTCCGATTATCTAACCGGCACCCAGGACAGCGATCTAATTGCGGGTTTGGCCGGAAACGATTCTCTTTACGGATATGGTGGAAACGACACGATTCTCGGCGGCTCCGGCGAAGATCGCATATATGGCGGAGATGGCTCGGACATTATTGATGGCGAAGCGGATGACGACACCATCAACGGGGAAGCAGGGTCCGATGACCTTCGTGGCGGATCCGGCGAAGACCAGATCTCCGGCGGCGGCGATGCCGACACCATCAACGGGAATGACGACGATGACCGGATCTGGGGAGATAACGGTGGGGACTATCTTTATGGCGGTGATGGTGATGACACAATTTCCGGCGGCCAAGGCGATGATACGATCCACGGCGACTACGATTCCATCACTGGTCAGTTCTATACCGGAAATGACTTGATTGATGGTGGTGCGGGTGATGACGAAATATACGGCGGGAATGGTGACGACATTATTTCCGGCGATGAAGGCGAAGATACCATCTCTGGGGGAGCTGGCAGCGATATCATCCGTGGTGGCGATGACGACGATACCCTCTACGGTGATGCTGGAAACGACTTCATCGACGGTGACGACGGAGATGACTATATCGTTGCCGGCACAGGCAATGATGATGTCGATGGCGGTGACGACGACGATACGATCTACGGCGGCGACGGTGACGATTACCTCAAAGGCGACGCCGGCAACGACGAAATTTACGGCGGTGACGACGATGACGAGATCGATGGCGGCGCCGGAAACGACAATCTGATTGGCGGCGCCGGAAGCGACGAACTCGATGGCGGAACTGGTATCGATACAGCCTATTTCGACTTCTCAGGATCTGGCGTAACGGTAATTTTGAATGATGGTCTTGCTGAAAGTGGCGGTGAGGCTGAGGGTGACACGCTCACCAATATCGAAAACATCTCAGGCTCCGCATACAGCGACACGATTATTGGCGATGCCAATGCCAACTATCTTCTTGGCCGGGATGGCGATGATATCCTCGGTGGTGACGCCGGCAACGATCAGCTCGACGGTGGCAATGGCAATGACATTCTCTCTGGCGGCAGTGGCGCCGACATAATTTCTGGCGGAAACGGCATCGATTGGGCCTATTACAATAGCTCCGCCGCTGGTGTCACAGTTAATCTTGGCGACGGTCTTGCAGAAACAGGCGGCGATGCGGCTGGCGATGTATTGACCGGGATTGAAAACCTGCGTGGCTCAGAACTGGGTGATACACTTACCGGAGATAGTGGAGCGAATATACTAAACGGGGCTGGCGGGAACGACGCACTTTACGGTGGCGCCGGCAATGATACGTTGCTGAGCGGCACCAGCACCGGCTCCGGGATAGGAGATATCCTTGATGGAGGAGATGGCAACGATGCGCTCTTCGATCAGTCGACGAGCGCCGTCGCCATGTTCGGCGGTGCGGGTGACGATACTTTCTATCATGACGGCACGGGCATAACTCTTATCTCGGACAGCTCTGGTAGCAACGATGCCTTCGTATTCCAGGGTGCCTCATCATCCGATCTGGGCTTTTTGCAAAACGGGGATGACCTGATCTTCTACACCGCTGCTGATGCTGCGGACGGAAATTTGCAAGATTACGCCCAGCTGGACACCCGCAAAAACCTCGCCATTGGAGGTGATTTCTGATTCACTTCGATCATGGAGGTGTTTTCATGGATCCGAGCAGTCTTTTCAGTTTGTCCGATCATCT
>NZ_JBSWYH010000044.1:0-28089 GCF_056161025.1 Roseibium sp. AWQ4_254 | reverse complement strand
AATCAGGCGTTGCAACCACGATTCTAGACGATCTCCTTACAAAACGGGCCTTTTTTATCCTAAATCAGAATTTTCCCGGACAGTAGTGACCGCTGGCATGAATTTTTGACCTCCCAGATTGTTGCCAAGCTTATCCTCGGCATTGTCTTCGGCGGGTTGCTGGCGGTCTGGGTCTCCAGGAATTACCGGCGTCCGGCCGAGACAAAACTGACCCTTCTGGAAAAGATCGAGGGCGTGGCGCTGGTGTTCCTGCTGATTGCCGGAATGACCACCGCCTCGCTGGACGAGTTGCTGCGCTCCGTCAGCCTGAATGACGGCAAGGTGAATTTCCAGCTTGCCAAACCTGCCGCCCGCCAGTCCAGCGGACAGGAAGCCCAGTCGGTGAACACCGAAAAGACCGAAAATGATAGCAACAACAAGGAATCTTTCTTCCTGGGCGGGTTCGGGCCCATCAAGGGCATGATCGGCACCATGAAGCGCGACTATGCCTATATCAAAGCGCATAATCCGGAGCTTGCCGCGCTCCTGCCAGACGCCCCCGTTCTGGCCAGCGCCGCGGCTGCAACCGTTACCCGGGCCTTCCCGGCTGAACTGGCGGTGGCAGCGCCAGCGCCGCCCCCCGAAGCGGCGGCGCCCCTGAAGCTTCAGAAAATCAAACACCACTACACGGTCACCATGGGTTTTGAGGCCTCTTTCAAGACCCTGTTCGACTGTATTGCCGGGTCGCTGGAGAAAACCGACGACAGGCGCTATCTGTTCAACCGTGTGGCCCCATTCCGGCCCCTGATCGGGGCGCTTTACCTCAATCTGATTGCCCTTGAGGATTTCGAAGGCAAAGACCTGTCTACGGAAGAGACCCGCCAGAAACAGCAGATTCAGGCCCGGCTGGAAGAGGTCGTGAGCAAATTCAACGCAGGGGACGCGCCGTCCATGCAGCCGATCAGGGCGGCTTTTACCGAGATCAAAACCTTCGGGGAAGATTATCACGGTGTGAGCGCCTGTGCCGACCTGAACATCAACACCATCCAGCTTCCGGACGATCTCAAAGTGGCCTCGGTCTCGCTGCGCCCCTATCTGGCGACGATCTATGCGTCTCTGCTTTACATGGACAATCAGAAGCTGGCAGCGATCCGGACCCTGAATGCGGATGTCGATAAATTCAAGACGCGCTTCAAGCGAGCCGATGTCTCAGCCCCGGAATTCTGGTACCTGCAACGGGCTCTTTTTGACGTGATCTTCATGGTGGAAGATTTTTTCATCACCGAAACCCGGTCGCCGCCGCCGGACATTCTGGAGATGCATCTGAACAATCTGAAATTCTACGCTCACCTGATTGAACGGATCGACCAGCGGATTCCCCACACCTCCCTGTTCGGCAATCATCTGGCCGGGACTTCCGGCACCCTGGTGGACGCCCGTTTTAAAAATGACCCGGGCTTCCGCTATGAGTGTCCGGACAAGAGCCTTGCCAGCAGCCAAGACGGCTATGACGGCGGGACCCTCACCCTACGGCAGGCCGGAACCTTCAGCTATCTCTATTACAGCGTCCAGTCTCTCTTCGTTCAGCATGCGCTGGACCATCCCGACTTCAACGAGCGCTATGAGAAGGAAGCCGGGCATCTGGCGGAGGTGATTGCCAATATCGACCTGCACTGCACGATTGAGGTGCTCAGCCACCCCGAGGCGCTGGTGCGGCAGCAGCGGGCCTCGTTCCTTTATATCTATGCGCTTTACGAAGAACGCATGAGCGAGGCGAAGCGGAACATCTCGGCCAATCATCTAGCCTGGCTGAGGGACCGGCTGGACCTGATCGACAATGCGGCCACGCTTGCTCTGCAAGTCCTGGCGCGCAATGAGGCAACCGATGAAGACAAGAAAGACTTGAGCGCCCTGAAACTGGAAAGCGTTCAGGCCGAACTCAGATACAATCTGATCAACCTTCGGAATCGAAACCAGGCGAGGCTCGCGCGCCTTCAATAAGAGGCTCACCAAACTAAAGTGTAGGCCTCAAAACGCGCTGGATCAGGGTTGCGGCAGATACGGCGTCGCCTGAGCCACAGCGCTCGCAAATTGCAGAGCGGCCAGCATCATGCCAGTAAAGGATATCTTCTTCATCATCTGAGCAATCTCCATAGACCCAAGATAGCCGAAAGCAGGCCATTTTTCAAGATATGCCGCAGCTTAAGCATCCAGTCTGAACCGAACCTGAACGGGTTTCGTCCGGCACCGCGCGCCGTCTCGTGATGCATCGCATGCGGTGTCACTCAGGTTTCCGAGGCCCCTTCACCGTTCTCCGTAGGCTCTGGAGGCCAGCGCAAGGCCTCCGGAAAAAACCAGGCAGTAGAACGCCATACCGAGCACCTGCAGATCGAAAGACACCCCGAGGTCGATCAGCCAGCCGACCAGACCGGGCCCGGCTGCCGAGGCAAACACCATGAAGGCAAAGGCGACAGATCGGATCGCCCCCATATGCTGTGTGCCATAGACTTCCGGCCAGAAGGCGCCAACCAGTGTGCTGTTGATGCCGTTGCCGATGCCGATCAGGCCTAAAAACACAAAGGCGGCGGCCTGTTGATGCACCAGTGCGAGCACCAGACAGCCTGCGCTAAGGGGCAGCAGGGAAAACGGCAAAAGGCGCCGTGCAGAAAAGCGGTCGATCATGGGGCCAATCGCCAGCGAGGCGCAGACAACCCCGCAGGCCATGACCAGAAACGCACTGGCAAAGACTTCCAGGGACCAGCCTCGCAACTCCACCAGATAGACCTGATGGAAAAAGACCGCCGTTGCGATAAAGGCGGGCGCGTTGATGCCACAGGAGACCAGCCAGAACCTTGGATCGCGCAAGGCTTCGCCCCGTGTCCACTGACGCCCCTCCGCCTTGGCAGCGGCCATCTCCCCGGCGGTCGGCACCCGGTCCCGGGCCAGAAGCGCCAACAGAACCGGCATGGCCAGAAAGATCAGCACCAGCGCGCCAACAGTCCAGGCAGAGCGCCATCCGATCCAGCCGCTGAGCAGTACGAAACACAGGGGAAACAGGGCCTCGGCGCTTGGAAAACCAAGGATCGCGATGGAGATGGCCCGGCCCCTTTGGGCGGAAAACCAGCGCCCGGCGGCGGTGATCGATGTGTGGGTCATCATGCCCTGCCCGCATAGTCGCAGGCCGTAAAAGGCAAGCGCCACGGTCCAGACGGAAAAGGAATGGGCCATCACCAGGCAGAACAGGGCAAGGCCGGCCATCACCACAACCGCGATCTTCTGCACCGGGAAGTGATCCAGGGTCTTGCCGGCATAAGGCAGGGTCAAGGCACTTCCGAGGGTCGCCAGCATGTAAAGCAGACCCAGTTCCCCATGGCTGAGACCGAATTCGGCGCGCAGATCTCCTGCGGACATGGAAATGAAAAAGGTCTGCCCGAAGCCGGAGAACAGCGCCAGCAGATAGCAGGCCGACAGCCAGCGCGCATTGTCGCGCAAAAACACAAGATAGGTCATGCCAGGAAACCGCCAGCCCGCGCCGGGCCTTTCTGAAGACGGCCGGTCCCGGACAAACGCTCTGCCCCAGGCCGTTTGCAACGGCCTTTCAGATCAGTCGCGGTCCCGGAACCGGTTGGTGATGGGATACCGGCGGTCCTTGCCGAAATTCCGGTCTGTGATCTTGACGCCCGGAGGCGCCTGCCGCCGCTTGTATTCGGCAATGTAAAGCAGATGCTCGATCCGGTGGATCAGGGCCTTGTCGTGACCGCGCTGCTCGATTTCGCTGACCGACATTTCCTCTTCCACCAGGCAGGACAGGATATCGTCGAGCACGTCATAGGGCGGCAGGGAATCCTGATCCGTCTGGTTTTCCCGCAGCTCCGCCGTCGGCACCTTGGTAATGATGTTGGAGGGGATCACCTCCCCGCCGGGGCCCTTCAGCCCTTCCGGCCGGATGGTATTGCGCCAGGCGGACAAATGATAAACCTGGGTCTTGTAGAGATCCTTGATCGGGTTGTAGCCGCCATTCATGTCGCCATAGAGCGTGGCATAGCCAACCGACATTTCCGACTTGTTGCCGGTTGTCATCACCATCCGGCCGAACTTGTTGGACACCGCCATCAGGATGACGCCGCGTGCCCTCGACTGAAGGTTTTCTTCCGTTGTGTCTTCTTGCGTGCCCTCAAACAGGCTGCCGAGAGCAGAGCGGAAGCCTTCGACCGGCTCGGCAATTGGCACGGTGTCGTAGCGGATACCGAGCGCAGTCGCGCAGGCCGCCGCATCCTTGATGCTTTCTTGTGACGTGTAGCGGTAGGGCAGCATGATCGCATGCACCTTGTCCGCCCCCAGCGCATCAACGGCCATGGCCGCGCAGATGGCCGAATCGATGCCACCCGACAGACCCAGCACCACGCCGGGAAAGCCGTTTTTGGTGACATAATCGCCAAGGCCGAGCACACAGGCCCGCCAATTGGCTTCATCCAGACCGGGCAGTTTGGCTACCGGTCCACCTTCACAAATCCAGCCGTCCCCCTGCCGTTTCCAGTCGCTGATCCCAAGCGCGGCTTCAAACTGAGGCAGCTGAAAGGCCAGCGCCCGGTCGGCCTGCAGGGCAAAGGAGCCACCATCGAACACCAGCTCATCCTGCCCGCCAAGCTGGTTGCAGTAGATCAGCGGCAAGTCCGTCTGGACCACTCTGGAGACCACCACCTGCAGCCGCTCGTCGGCCCGGTTCTGCCAATAGGGCGAGCCATTGGGCACCAGCAGCAGCTCCGCGCCGGTTTCTGCAAGGCACTCGCAGACTTCATCGTTCCAGATGTCCTCACAGATCGGAAGGCCGATACGAACGCCCCGAAAATCCACCGGCCCGGGCAGCGGCCCGGCGGCAAAGACGCGCTTTTCATCAAAAACACTGTAATTGGGCAGATCATATTTATAGCGAATTGCGCGGATCTCACCCTGATCCAGCAGCAGGGCCGCGTTATAGACCTGGCCGTCCTCCCCTTTCCAGGGGGAGCCGATGACAAGGCCCGGCCCGCCATCAGCCGTTTCGCGGGCGAGCTCTTCAGCCGCCTCCATGCAGCATTCCACAAAGGCCGGTTTCAGCACCAGGTCCTCCGGCAGATAGCCGGCCAGCACCAATTCGGAGGCCAGCACCAGATCCGCGCCTTTTTCAGCAGCCTCACGCCGAGCCGTGCGGACCAGGTCCGCGTTGCCGGCCACATCGCCGACGGTCGGGTTGAGCTGTGCAACGGCCAGCCGGAAGTGATCAGTAATCATGGGAAGTTCGCCAGGAGATATCATTCCCCCTGATTTAGCCGCAAGGGGAACCGCTGGCAATCATTCAAATCTGGCAAGCCAGCTTATGGGAAACTCAATGCCGGTCGAGCGCGAGCCTGCACGCCAGAATTCCCAGCCAGCTGGCTCCAAGCCATTTCAGACATTTGACTGCAAACCGTTTGTTCCCGAGAACCGATTTCATCTTGGCTGCTGTCAGCACAAACACGACATCACAGAGAAAGAATATTGCCAGCAATGCCCCGGCAAGACTCCCAAGCTGCAAAGATGTGGACATAGCCAGCTCTGGCCTTACCCAAATCGGCAGAAAGGCGGCAAAGAAGCCCCAGGGCGCCGGATTTAACATCTGCATCACATAGCCTGTGCGCATACTTTTCCAAATTGGACGCACCGATCTCTTTTGTGGCAGCGCTCCTTTTTCAACAGCACCATCAGAGCCGTCGAGTGGCGGTTCCCTGCGCAAAAGAGACACAATGCCCCACACCAGATAGGCAATTCCAAGCCAGCGCAGAATATCCAGAACAAGCGTTCCGGCTTCCACTATGTAGCTCAGGCCAAACACAACCAGCAGAAGGGTTGGAATATTGGCAAGCTGCGTGCCTACATTCAGGGCGAGGCCATTCAAACGGCCATAAAGCGCGGTTTCTTTTGCAAGGCGTAGTTGAACCGGTCCAGGCTCGATCGCGACGGAGATCGTTGCAAGACAGAAAATCGCGTAGAATCCGGCGAGCCCAAACCCCATTTCCACTCCTTTCGCTGTTGCACGGAAAGTCAGCATACTAATACGCGCAAAAGGAGACAAGGCGATCCGGACACAACTTTTCCGGATGTGCTTCTGCTACACTCTCTAAATCTTGCAGATCGACACCACCAATCTGCAGCATCCTTAAAGCAGCAACGCCATGCCCCTGTCCTCAACGGCGGCTGCAGGCGGGACCGGGGCGTTCAGGCCGGGCAGCCCTGCGATGGACATTTTACGCGTCTTTTTCTCTGAGCCCGTGCCCATCACCCCTTTGGAGCGGCCGGTCAATTGCTGGCGCTCCAGAATTTCGCCGATGTGATTGTAGAGGATCGCCGGGGCAATCGGTTTGGCGACAAAGCCATGCACACCGATCCCGAGCGCTTCCAGGATGGTGGCGCGTTTGGCATGGGCGGTGACCACCAGCACCGGCACGGTGCTGATCACCAGATCCTGATCGCCGCGCAAAATTCTGAGAAACTCATTGCCGCCAAACGGGTTCATCATCCAGTCCAGCAAAACAATGTCGGGCTTCCGGTCCACCACCATCTCCAGCGCCTCGGCGCCATCACTGGCTTCATAGACCGAACGGATGCCAAAGCCGGACAGCACAGAGCGCAAAATGGTGCGCATATGCGGATTGTCTTCCGCAATCAGGCAGGAAATCCTGGAAAGATCCCACTTGTCCCGCAATGTTACGTCTCCCCGCAAAATGTACCTATCGACATATAAGACCGAGGGCGTTAAATCCGGCTTACCGAAGGGCACCGGACCGGCGGAAATCCGGCGGAAGATGCAAAAAGGGCGGCCAAAGCCGCCCTTTCGGTTAACGTAAAGTGAGTCCGCGCAATCGTCAGCCGTTGACCGCAACCGGTTCAACCTTGCGGCCGTCCCGTTCCTTCTTCAGGTTTTCCGCGATCAGGAAGGCCAGTTCAAGGGCCTGATCCGCATTGAGACGCGGATCGCAATGGGTATGGTAACGGTCACCAAGCTGATCGGCGGTTAAAGCCCGGGCACCGCCAGTGCACTCGGTGACATTCCGTCCGGTCATTTCCACATGAACGCCACCCGCATGGGTGCCTTCTGCCCGGTGGACCGCAAAGAAGGCTTCCACTTCCTTCAGGATGCGGTCGAACGGACGGGTTTTGTAGCCCCCGGCCGTCACCGTGTTGCCATGCATCGGGTCACAAGACCAGACCACAGATTTGCCTTCCCGCTCAACCGCGCGCACAAGCTGCGGCAGGTGGTCGAACACCTTGTCGGCGCCGAAGCGGGCAATCAGGGTCAACCGGCCCGGCTCGTTTTCCGGGTTCAGAATGTCGATCAGCTCCATCAGGCCATCCGGCGTCAGGGAGGGGCCGCATTTCAGACCAATCGGATTCTTGATGCCTCGGAAGAATTCCACATGGGCATGGTCCGGCTGGCGGGTACGGTCACCGATCCAGATCATGTGCCCGGAGGTGGCGTACCATTCGCCGGTGGTGGAATCGACGCGGGTCAGCGCCTCTTCGTAGCCCAGCAGCAGCGCTTCATGGCTGGTGAAAAAATCAGTGCCGCGCATCTGCGGAACGTTTTCAGAGCTGATGCCGCAGGCACGCATGAAGGCCAGGGATTCGCTGATCCGGTCCGCCAGTTCCTTGTAGCGGTGGCCTTGCGGGCTGTCCGAAATGAACCCGAGCATCCATTGATGGACCTGATCCAGATTGGCAAACCCGCCCTGGGCAAAGGCCCGCAACAGGTTCAGGCTTGCCGCAGACTGACGGTAGGCCATGGCCATGCGGTTCGGGTCGGGAATGCGGCTTTCGGAGGAAAAGTTGATATCGTTGATGATATCGCCCCGGTAGCTCGGCAGTTCCACGTCGTTTTTCTTTTCCGTGTTCGACGAGCGCGGCTTGGCGAACTGACCGGCAATCCGGCCGACCTTCACGACAGGCTGGCTGGCTGCAAAGGTCAGGACGACGGCCATCTGCAGGAACACCCGGAAGAAGTCGCGGATATGGTCGGGATGATGCTCGGCGAAGCTTTCGGCACAATCCCCGCCCTGAAGCAGAAATCCCTTGCCCTGGGCGACATCGGCCAGCTGTTTCTTGAGCGCGCGCGCTTCACCTGCAAAAACCAGCGGCGGATAAGTCGACAGGCGCTGTTCCACATCCGCCAAAGCCTCTTGATCCGGGTATTCCGGCACCTGCAGGATCGGTTTCGATCTCCAAGTGTCCGGGCTCCACTTCTCCGCCATTTTTCCTACTCCTACTGGACCGGCCTGTCGTTGCTTTTCGGGCCCGGTCCGCGACATTTTATGATCTTTTCTGTCTGCCTGATGAACGCAAACGTGCGGCCTTATACACGCCCCCGCCCGCCAAGGCCACAGGGGAATCCGCCAAATTCGCCCGTTTCCGGCCCGGACCCGACTTTCCCGCCCCAACAAAGCTTCAAACCGCCTTGATCCGGATCATGGCCTGAGCTGAAAAGGGCCGTCAGAGTACCTCTGACGCAAGGTTAAGGATCGCCCGATGCCACCTCCGCGACTGGAGCACAGCCACAGGCCCGATGCCATTGCCCGCCGGCTATCGCAAAAGCCACGGGGCAGCTATCTGCGCGACTGGATCTATGGCGGCATTGATGGAGCGGTAACCACCTTTGCCATTGTCGCAGGTGCCGTCGGCGCCAGTTTGCCCCCGCGCATTATTTTGATCCTCGGCATTGCCAATCTGCTGGCCGACGGCTTTTCCATGGCTGCGGCCAATTACAGCGGCTCCAAGTCGGAAGAAGAAGACTATGCCCGCTTGAGGGCAATTGAAGAAAAGCACATTGCAACAGAACCGGAGGGCGAACGGGAAGAAATCCGGCAGATTTTTAAGGCCAGGGGGTTTGAAGGCGCGGATCTGGAGGCTCTTGTGCGCCTCGTCACCTCCAACCGGGCGACCTGGCTGGACACTATGATGGAGGCGGAATACGGCCTTACTGCGCCCACCCGGTCGCCGCTTCTGGCCGCGCTGGCCACCTTTGCCGCCTTTGCGCTTTGTGGCAGCCTGCCGCTGGCACCATTCCTGTTCAATCTGGGCGCCAGCGGCCTTCTGACAACAGCGCTGACGGGCACCGCCTTTTTCCTGATCGGCTCGATCAAGTCCTTCTGGTCGACCAAATCCTGGCTCCGCTCCGGACTGGAAACCACCGCCATCGGCCTCACCGCCGCCGGGATCGCCTATCTTGCCGGATACGCGCTGCAAGGGTTGGGATGAGAAAACTGCCAGCCATTTTTCGTGTCCTGACGCGCGCAAAAGCAAAGACCGTTTCGATGAACGCCGCCCAAAGCCCCCCACATTCTGAGGCAGGCCATAGGCCTGTCACGAAAGATGGGCCACAGGTGTTTGAGCCTGCTGCCCCTCCTTCGAGACAGCGCTGTGCACCTCCTCAGGATGTGGGAGGGCTTTGGCCTTCCTCAGGATGACGCAGTGCTCGTTGGTCAAGTGTGAGAGGAGGCAGTCATCAAGCTACTTGTCCAGAACGCCCAAGGACCGCTCTTTATCCCTCCTCAACAAACACCAGATCCCGGCCAGCCAGAGCCCTGTCGATCCGCCCCCGCGTGGCTTCGTCCAGCAGAACGGCCCTTGGATAGCGGGGTGCGGCACGGTCGCGCAGGATGGGGACGTGCCAGCCGTCGGTGGTGTCCAGAAAATGGGCGATGCCCGCTTCGCCCCACAGCCGGTCAAAGCCCGCCAGAACGCAGTCGAGATAGGTTTGCAAAATGGGATGGGTTGCGCTGCCCCAGCGCCGGTGCTCAGGCGCTGCAGCAAAGACAAAGAGATCCTCAGGCCCTGGGGCCCCTAGCGCGTCACAGGAAAAGGCCGGGCCCTGGCCCTCAATCTTCTGATAGCGCTGCTCGCGCTGTTCCAACGCCGCAAGGCGGGCCTTGGGTTCGCGCACCATCACCCCGCAGATCTCAGCCCCCGGCTCCGGCCGGATGCTGAGCGCGCAGCGGCCCTGGCCGTCTTCGCCCTCGCCGCAGACCCGCCATTCGCGCACCCAGCCGCGCAAGGTTCCGGGTGTCATCTCAGCCGCGGCCGGGATCGTTGCGGCATTGACGAGAGAACCATATCCAAAATATGTGATTGTCACTAACTGTCCTTTCTCTTTTCCCGCAACATCCGTTTTCCAAAGGCAAGGTGTCCCATGATCGTTCCCTCCCTTTCCCAACAGGATGTGATGGCCATGCGGCAGGACACGCCCGGTGTAGGCCAGCTGATCCACTTTAACAATGCCGGCACGGGCCTTGCGCTCAAGCCGTCCCTGGACGCGGTCACCGAGCATCTGGAGCTGGAGGCCCGCCTGGGTGGCTACGAGGCCGCAAGCGTGGCCAGCGCCGCCATGGAGGGGTTTTACAAGGGCCTTGCCGCCCTTATCGGCTGCATGCCCCAGGAAATCGCCTATGTGGAAAATGCCACCCGCGCCTGGGACATGGCCTTTTACGGCATCGATTTCCGCGACGGCGACCGGATTGTCACCGGCCGGGCGGAATATGTGTCCAACTATATGGCCTTCCTGCAGATGAAGCAGCGCAAGGGCATTGACATCGACCTGGTGGAGGATGACGCCGATGGCCAGATTGATCTGGCGGCCCTGAAAGCGGCGATCACCCCCAGGACCCGCCTGATTGCGTTGACCCACATTCCCACCTTTGGCGGCCTGATCAATCCGGCCGAAGAGGTGGGGGAGATCGCCCGCCATGCGGGCTGTCTCTATCTTCTGGATGCCTGCCAGTCCGCCGGGCAGATCCCCTTGAATGTTCGTGAGATCGGCTGCCACATGCTGTCGGGCACTGGGCGCAAATATTTGCGCGGGCCGCGGGGGACCGGTTTTCTCTATGTCAGCGATGCGGTGCTCGACCAGATTGAGCCGCCCTTTATTGACCTTCAGGCAGCGAACTGGACCAGTGACGACACCTATGAGCTGGTGCCCCACGCACAGCGTTTCGAAACCTGGGAACGCTATGTAGCCGGGCAGATCGGCCTTGGAGCCGCCGTCAGCTATGCCATCGGCTATGGCATGGAACGGATCGGCAACCGCAACTGCGCCCTGGGGGCCCAGCTCCGCACTGAATTGTCGGCCGTGCCCGGAGCCACGGTGCAGGACAAGGGCGCCAGAAAAGGGGGCATCGTGACCTTCACCCTGGACGGGGAAACGCCTGCGCAGATCAAGGCCCGCCTGGCAAAAACGCACCTTGGCGGGCGAAGCATCAATGTGTCGGTAAGCCGGGCCAGTTCCTCACGCATCGACCTGCCCCATCGCGGCCTTGAAGCCCTCGTGCGCGCCTCCATGCATGCCTTCAACACTGAAGAGGAAATCGAGGTTTTTGTCAGGGCACTCCGAGACCGGATCTGACAGACAAGACCAACGCATCCGACACGGAGGCCCGTGCGGCCATAGCAAACCGCCTGCCCCGCAGTGCCGGGCCCTTTGTCTGTGACGCGGCCACAGCCTTGTCCTCTTTTTCAACTGGGACCAGCTGGTCCCAGTTGAAAAAGAGGCCATAGTTCCACAGCAAGCGGCCTCTGGTATTCAAGAGCGCGCTGCTCCGGCCGAGGCGCTGGGTCCTTCCGAAGGCATGCAGATCCTGGGACAAAGAAGATCGCGGCGCGTGGGCCGGGACGGCTCAAAACAAGCCGCAGCGCCAAAGCGCTGCTGCGCTTGCCATAACGAAAACCACCTCTTGGGAAACTAAAAAGAGGTTATTTCATACAGATCAATGTCATCCGAAAATTCAAAAATATACCTCAAATTTTACATTGTAACAACAAACAATATTCGAAAACAAAAAACACTTTTAATTAAATACTTCTGTGGCTTCTTACTCTCGATCACTTTCCATCTCTACGGTAATATTTATATAATCACAAAAACAGAACTGAATTTAAGATCCCTGCCGATGACACGAAAGCCCCATACGTGACGGACTTCCGGCGCAGATACAGTGACAAGGCTCCGGCCCGCGCCCGGCAGCACATTTCCCGCCTGGCCTTTGTGCTGGCCGGGCTTTTGATTGCCGTGACCTCCGTCTCCCTGCTTTTTGTAGGCTATGTGGCAACGCAAGCCTCCACGCGTCAGGCAATCGCCAACGAGGACCGTCTGTTCCAGAGCGTGCTGTCGGACAAGCTGCGGGCGATCATCCGCGAACAAACGCGCATCACCCTGTCCGACCGGTCCGTGGACCAGCTGGTACGCGGCTTTACCCCCGCCTATGCCCGCGAAAGCTTTGACGCATTGTGGACCAATTACCGGCACAACAAGATCATGCTGATCTCCGGAGACGGCACCATTTTGGCCGAATCCTTTGACGACTACACCCACATCATTTCACGGCCCGTCTCCGAAACGCCCGCGATTGCCGCCATCTTGAATGATCTAAGGGACCAATATGGCAGGAACCGCGTGCGCGTGCCCGGCGGCTTCGGGCACCGTTCGCTTTTGGGAATAGAACCGACCGACTACGCCTCCATGGGCTTTGTCCTGATTGACGGAAAGCCTGCTCTTTACGGAGCCATGCCCGTCATTCCCGACGCCTACAAAACGACGCTGCCGGACGGCCCGCCAACGATTCTGCTGTCTGCCCTTTATCTGGACGCGGCGCTGCTGAGGGAATTGAATTCCCACCTGGAATTTGCAAAGTTCGGCTTCACGAGTGATGCCCTGCCCTCCGTGGACGGGCCGCTGCATCCGGTCTTCGCACGGAATGGTGAGGCGCTGGGGACCTTCCACTGGCAAAGCGTTTCCTCCAGCAGCTCCATCTGGCCCACGATCATTCCGGTGATCGTGCTCTTGAGCGTGGCTCTGGCCGCACTGGCTTTCGGGATTGCATGGCGGATCGGCCGGCTGACAAGTTCCCTGCAGGCAAGCGAACAGCAGAACCGCTATCTGGCCCTCCATGACACCTTGTCAGGTCTGGGCAACCGGCTGCAGTTCAACCGGGTTCTGGCCAGCTCCGTGCGATCCCTGCCGAATGACCGGTTCGCGGTGCTCCATTGCGACCTGGACAAATTCAAGGACGTCAATGACACCTATGGCCATGCGGCTGGGGACACGGTGATCAGGGAGATGGCGGCCCGCCTCAGCGAGGCGGTTGGACGGCAAGGGCTCGTCTGCCGCATCGGCGGCGACGAGTTCATGATCATTTTCCGGAAAGACACCTCCCGGCACCGCATGCGCATGCTTTGCGATGCGCTGATCACCGCTGCACAGCGCCCCATTTCCTTAAGCGAGGGAAAAAGCGCGCGGATCGGCCTGAGCATCGGCATTGCCCGCGCACCGGAAGACGGCTCCAACGCGGAAGACATCGTCTCCCGCTCGGACGCCGCGCTCTACCATTCCAAAGACCAAGGGCGTAGCCGTTATTCCTTTTTTTCCGACTTGCCGGACGGCAACCGCCCAAAGGACCCGGCGGCCCCTGACACCGGCAAGCCGCCCTTTCTCAAGAAAGCCAACGGCTAAGCGCATTACGCGGCCCGGTCTGGTTGACCGGGCATGTGGTGCAATGATGTCCGTTGGGCGGGAGTGGGTTACCGGAGGCCGCACGCGGAAGGACTTCGGACGTTGCCGCACGTCTGACCCGCTCCCCCGTATCGACCTGCGACGCGCTCCTGGCCTGAGCCCCTCCAAGCGCGGTCAAGCAGGTCATCATCCATTGCGCAAGGTATCCTGCGGCCCTTTGAAGAGGCTTATCCGCGCAGCTGCTCGGTCGGCTCGCGCATGGTCACCAGCTCTTCCGCAGCCGTCGGGTGGACCGCAATGGTGCGGTCAAAATCCGCTTTGGTGGCCCCCATCTGCAAGGTCACGCCCAGGATCTGAGCCAGCTCACCCGCATCAGGCCCAACCACATGCACGCCCAGAACCTTCTGGGTGTCCGCATCGACGATCATCTTCATGAGCATCTTTTCATCGCGCCCGGACAGGGTGTGTTTCATTGGCCGGAAACTGGATTTGTAGATATCGAGATTGGGTGTGCGCTCCAGGGCCTCTTCCTGTGTCAGGCCAACCGTGCCCATTTCCGGCTGGGAAAAGACGGCGGTTGCGATCAGGCTGTGATCCACAGTCCAAGGCGTATTGCCGAAAAGCGTATCGGCAAAGGCGTGGCCTTCGCGGATGGCAACCGGCGTCAGGTTGGCCCGGTTGGTCACATCCCCGACCGCATATATGGAGGCGACATTGGTGCTGGAATCCGGCTTGACCTTGATGGCGCCGATCGCATCCATCTCCACACCGGCCTGTTCAAGGCCCAGATCTTTCGTGTGCGGATTGCGGCCAATGGCGAACATGATCTTGTCCGCGTCCAGTGTCAGTCCGCCCTTTGTGCGGCCGAACAAAGACCCGTCTGCCCGTTTCTCAATGGCTGTGAAGGTGTCGTTGAGGATCACCCTGATGCCCTTCTTCTCCATCTCCTGGCGAACGGTGGTTCTCAGATCACGGTCAAAGCCGCGCAGGATTTCCTCGCCGCGGTAGATTAGCGTGGTCTCCACACCCAGACCATTAAAAATGCCAGCAAATTCCACCGCAATATAGCCACCGCCAGCCACCACGACCTTGTTGGGCAGCTCAGCAAGATGAAACGCCTCATTGGAGGTGATCACATGCTCAATGCCAGGCACGCTGGTGTCCACATTCGGAGATGCACCCACGGCCACGAGAATGTATTTCGCGGTCACAGTCTGGCCGGTCGACAACAGCCGGACCGTATGCGCATCCTCCAGCACCGCCCGGCTGTCATGCACCTCCACATTGGTGCGCTCCAGATTGCGCCGGTAAATGCCTTCCAGCCGGGTGATCTCCTGATCCTTGGCAGCGATCAGCTTGTCCCAGGCGAAGGTACGCTCGCCAACGGACCAGCCAAAACCTTCCGCATCCTCGAACTCTTCGGAAAATTTCGACGCATAGACAAAGAGCTTCTTGGGTACACAGCCACGGATGACACAGGTGCCGCCATATCTGTATTCCTCGGCAATCCCGACGCGGGCCCCGTGGGTCGCGGCAATACGCGCCGCCCGAACCCCGCCCGATCCGCCGCCAATTACAAAAAGATCATAGTCGTAATCGCTCATGAGTGCCTCGTCGTGAATGCGTGTGCGCCGCCGGCTGGTGTACCGGGCGGCACAGCGCTGCCCGGACGGACGGTTGAGAAGTCAAACCTGTCCGCAGATAGGACAAAGCCCACCGTCCTGCAAGACAAGATGTCTCCAGCCCTTTCCGGAAAGAGGCAGGCAAACAAAACGGGCCGCGATTGCGACCCGCATTCCGGCTTTGGGCCGGTCTTTGAAAAGTGGAAGACCTGCGTTGGCCTGCTGGTTATTCAGCCGCGTTCCGCTTGGCCAGTTCCTGCTGAACCATCGTTACCATTTCGGTGGAGATCTTGTCCTGCCATTCGCGGGCAGCACCCACGGAAAGCTGGGTGACGACCGGCAGGGTTTTGGTCAGTTTCTGGCCCAGATCCGTGCTGTAGAACGCCGCCAGCTCCCGCAGTTCTTCTTCACTGAAGTTGTTCGCCCAGGCTTCATATACCGCCTGGTTCAGCTCCGAGCGGCGCGCGGCCAGCTGGATCGCAACGCCTTGCGTGACTTCGATGATTTCCTCGGCACGGGTCGGCTGGGACTGGATGAAAGCCGTGCGGGTCTGCTCGGCAAGAATCGGCAGAATGTCGTCAAAAGGTTCCAGAACCTTGGTCACTTCCGCAACGTGCTTGGCTTCGGCCAGATGGCTCGGGGACACGGCGTCTTGCGCCTGGACGGCGCCGCTTGTGAGACTAGCAGCCACCAGAACCGCACTGAAGACGGCTGCGCTCGGGAACATTCTTGTCAGTTTCATGTTTCTACTCCTAGACGGCTCTCCGGCGACAGCGCGGACAGCCAAATCCAAACACATCAGGCTGGCGTCAGGGTTTTGACCCCTTCCGCACCAGCCACGTAAGCCTTTGTTGCAAGTCCGATGAACAGTCCGTGTTCCACCACACCGGGGATTTCCAGAAGCCGGGCCGCCAGGGCCGGAGCATCCGGGATCGCCTCCAGATGGGCATCCAGAATATAATGACCGCCATCTGTGACAAACGGATCGGACGCCCCGCCGCGCAGAACAAGCTTCGCCGGCAGTCCGCTCGTTTCAAGGCAGTGTGCAATCGCCTGCCCGGTCGCCTTCAGACCAAAGGGCACAACCTCAATCGGCAGCGGAAACCGCCCCAGTGTGGCCACTTCCTTGCCCGCATCGGCAATGACAACCATCCGGCGGGACGCAGCTGCCACAATTTTTTCGCGCAGCAGAGCCCCACCGCCACCTTTGATCAGGGTCAGGTTTGGGTCGAGTTCATCGGCCCCGTCCACGGTCATGTCAAGCTCAGGAAGTTCATCCAGAGTGCTGAGCGGAATTCCCAGTTCTTCTGCAAGCGCATGGGTCCGTTCAGATGTCGGCACGCCGATAACCTCAAGCCCCGCACGCACCCGCTCAGCAAGCGCCCGCACGAAAAATTCCGCGGTCGATCCGGTTCCAATTCCCAGGCGCATGCCCGGCGTCACATCTTCTGCAGCCCGTTCAGCGGCCGCCTTTTTATCCTGATCGCTCATCGTCTCCCCTTCAACCACCACCCGAGCGGATGGGTCGTGGCCGGTGCTTTTCTAATCGCCGGGTGCTTACCATGGCCAGCCTCTGCCGGTCCAGAGTGTTTCCCGCCTTCTGGCAGGAAACCTCGACCTGCCCCGATGCAAACACCCCGGACGCGTCATACCTTCCCAGAAAACAGGCGCTTTTTGGGCACCCCTGCCATCTCGGTCAAAAACACGTCACGCTTGGTGTGGCATGCGCCGCTGCCCGAAGACCCATTAGTGTGCAAAGTAATTTTCTTCCTCTACGAGAGATTGAAAAATTTTAAACATCATTAACCATGAATTTAGATTGAATTGAGATTGTTTTTCGAAAGATACGCACTCGGGAAAGATTGGACCCCGATGAGACTGTTCAAAAGAAGTCGTGATTCAAATCCCGTTTCAGAAGAGACACCTCATACTTCTGCGGAGAGTTGTGAAAATGACACATCTCCCGTCGAGGCTGTTTCCCTCGTTACGGAGCCATCTCCTGACCAGCTTGCCTTTGTTCTCGACAGCCTTGAAGACGATCTTCAAGTGGCCGCCAAGGCGATCACTCTTGCTGCGGACAAGGTTCAGGACCGGCTGGAAAGCCAGACCAGCCGTCTGGAAGCGATCCGGCACGACACGAGCTCTTTATCGGACCAATCCGCAGCAGCAGATGAAAACGCGGCCAGCCTGGCCTCGTCCCTCAAAGAGCTGTCTGCCTCCAGCACAGAGATCGGATCCCAGGTCGGGGTCTCCAACCAGCTTGCGATTGAAGCACGTGACATTGCCGATGAAGCCAATCAGGGTGTTCAGGATTTAAAGAACGCGATTGCCGACATCGCTGACGTGGTCGGCCTGATCTCCGACATTGCAAAACAGACCAATCTGCTGGCCCTCAACGCCACGATTGAAGCCGCGCGCGCCGGCGAGGCCGGACGTGGCTTTTCGGTCGTCGCCAACGAAGTCAAGGCCCTGTCGGTGGAGACCCAGTCCGCAACTGAGCAGATTGTCGCCAATATCGCCAGACTGAACCAATCAGCTGAAGCCAGCGTCGGGTCAGTGAACCGGATCATTGACGTGATGGGCAAGATCCGGCCCAGCTTTGCAGCAGTCGAAGATGCAGTACGCTCACAGGCTGAGACCACCAACACCATTGGCGAACAAGCCAACAAGACGGCAGATTTTGCCAAAGGCGTGGTGCTGACCGCCGAAGCGATATCCGACAGCGCGGTGGCAGCGGAAAATGGCGGCGCCATGGCCCGTGAAACCGGCGCACAGATGAGCACCACCTCGCGCGCGCTTCAAAGCCGGTTCACCATGATGATCCGCCAGACGGAAGCCGGGAACCGGCGCCGCCACGACCGCCTGCCTGTCAAAATGCCCGGTACCATTTCGGGCGGCACGGCCTCTGCGGCCATTGAAACCCTTGATATTTCAGAGGGTGGTGTCCTCTTCAAGATACCCAATGGGCAAACCTTGCGGCAAGGCGAACAGCTTCAACTGGAGCTGGCTGGTCTTGGCCGCACCGGCGCCCGGATCGTGGCTGTGTCTGAAAATGGCTATCATTGCTGCTTCGACCGGCCCGCACCGGCGTTTCAGGAAGCCCTCCTCCAGAAGATTGCCACCTTCCGGGAACGCCATGCCCGGGATGTCAGCTGCGCCCGGGACGGGGCAAGACGGGTGGTTGAGGCAATGGCGGGGCTGCTCTCCCGGCGCCAGCTGTCACTGGACGATCTCTTTGACACCAATTACCGGCCTATTGACGGCACCAATCCGCAACAGGTCTCCACAAAAGCCCTGCCATTTCTGGAAACCGTTCTGCCGGAGATTCAGGAAGATATACTGGCGGCCGGCAAACCCAATGGCATGGCCTTTTGCGCGGCTGTCGACCGCAATGGCTATTTGCCGGTGCATAATCTGGTCTTCTCCAAGCCGCAGCGGCCTGACGATCCGGTCTGGAACACGGCGAATTGCCGCAACAAACGGATTTTTGACGACCGGGCAGGCCTGAGCGCAGCCCGCAACACCCGGCCCTATCTGATCCAGTCCTATGCCCGGGACATGGGCGGCGGCACGATTGTGTGGATGAAGGAAATTGACGCCCCGATCCTGATTGAAGGCCGTCACTGGGGCGGCTTCCGCACCGCCTACAAACTCTGACAGCTTCAAGAGACCGGCAGTCTAAAAGATCGGTGGGGCTGCGGCAGCCAGGCATTGGTCAGCTGCTCCGCCCCTTGCGTGCCCGGATCATTCCGGCTAGGCAGGAACCGTTCTTTTTCAGTCCGTTTCGAGGGTTTCATGTCCGTTCTGGTTTTCGATCTTGACGGCACACTCGTGTCGTCCATGGAAGATCTTGTCGCCACATTAAACGCGGTGCTGACAGCGCACGGGCATACGGCCATCCCCAAGGACAAGGTCCAGCACATGGTTGGCATGGGGGCCAAGGTGCTGCTGCAGCGCGGTCTCGACTTTAACGGCGTCTCCTGGAGCGAAGAGACGATTGCCCCGCTCTACCGGCACTTTCTTGAGCATTATGCGGCAAACCTTGCCGTTCACACCCGGCCCTTCGACGGGGTCACCGACGCGCTTGAGGCATTCCGGACGGCAGGCTGGAAGCTGGCGGTGTGCACCAACAAGGCGGAACAGCTGACCGTGCCGCTTTTGGCCGAATTGGATCTCGCCGGCTATTTTGATGCGGTGGTCGGCGGCGACACGTTTGATGTCTCAAAACCCCATGCGGAGCCGGTGCACGGGGCCATCCTCCGGGCCGGGGGCACTGTTGACGGCTCGATCATGATCGGTGACAGCGGCACTGACATCAACGCCGCCCGCAATGCCGGGATTCCCGTGATTGCAGTCGATTTCGGCTATACGCCCGTCCCCGTTCAGGAGCTTGGCCCGGAC
Source organism: Roseibium sp. AWQ4_254 (assembly GCF_056161025.1). NCBI lineage: Bacteria > Pseudomonadati > Pseudomonadota > Alphaproteobacteria > Hyphomicrobiales > Stappiaceae > Roseibium > Roseibium sp. AWQ4_254. The sequence goes on along the minus strand of NZ_JBSWYH010000044.1, from coordinate 8,577 downwards.
AAGGTTGTTTCTCATTTCAACGAGCTTGCTGAAGCGGTTGAGGCCCTTGGCCACCCGGTCTGAGGCTCATTCTGATTTCTGCGGCCAGCTTTTCCCGGCCCGCCGGGGCAACGGTCAACAGCTGGAACAAAAAAGTGGTTGCCAATCCGGTGCCGATCCCTTAGACAGCCGCTCACGCTGTTTGCATCAAGGGCGATTAGCTCAGCGGGAGAGCACTCCCTTCACACGGGAGGGGTCACTGGTTCAATCCCAGTATCGCCCACCATTTTTTCTTAAATGAAATCAACGGTTAGAGAAAACCACCCGTCAATGCTATTGCAGTTTCATGCAGGAACATGCAGCGAACGAAGTATGATTTCCCGAAATTCTCGTGCAAAACCCCGACAGTTTTGTGCCGGGTCTGTTCTTTTCCAGAGCGCTAGTCCGGCAATCTCTCGACCGACAGGTTCTGGTGCCGCTATGTCGCACCGCCTGTAAAGGTCGATCCACCCTCCCGGGATGGGTGGATGGATTTCGGAAGATTCAGGCCAATGTTGCATTGGCTGGCAAAGTCGGCTCATCAGGCAACAGGCGAATTCCCAATTCTTTCCATGAAGATAAGTGCGGACAACTCCGACTTGGCGTCAGCCGTTTCTTGCAGCAAATTGCGAAGGAAACTAGGTTTCTGGAAACGTCCGGTGTTTTCAGGCAGTCTCGCCCTGTGGCTCTTGCCGAAGTGATCAGACATCTTCGATCCTGGCTTCCAATGGGTTCAGAAGGATCAAACAGCGTCTTCTGACACCGGAACCTTTGCAAGGCAGGACCTCTGCATCCAGAGCTCCGCCGGCACGAAACCGGGTGGCAAGACATGAGCGAAGACAGCAACGAAGCGCGGCCGCATAACGAATATCTGGATGTCACCTATGGGCACAAGGCGTTTACCCAGTATCCGTTTCTGCTTACGGCCCATCTGTGGGAGCGCAACAAGCTGGCCCCGGGCGCCAGGCTTCTGGATCTTGGCTGCGGGCGCGGTGAATTCCTGCAAGGGTTCATGGCCCTGGGCTCTGAAGGCTATGGCTTTGATCAGTCAGACAGTGCCAAGACCCTGTGTCCCGACGCGGATATCCGCGTTGGCGACCTGGAAGCCCCCCTGCCCTATGAAGACAATTTCTTCGACGTAATCTACAGCAAATCCGTCGTCGAACATTTCTACTATCCGGAGCGTATTCTGGCCGAAGCGCTCAGGGTTTTGAAACCGGGCGGCACGATCATCACCATGACGCCCGACTGGAAATACAACATCGTGGACTTTCATGGAGATTTCACCCACCGCACGGCCTTCACCCTGAAAGCCGTCTCCGACATTCACAAGATCACCGGATTCCGGGATGTCCGGGCAGGACGCTTCATTCAACTCCCCATTTACTGGCGTTATCCCTGGATGGGCGCGGCGGTCTGGGCCGCGCGCACCTTCTGTCCGGACTGGCTGAAACCGAAAAGCAAATTCATCCGCTTTTCCAAGGAAGTAATGCTGATCTGCGAAGCCCGGAAATAAATCTCGGGGCCGCCAGAGCGCCGTTCAATTGACGCCAGACCAATGCGCGCGCGTCACCAGCCGCTGAAGCCACCATCCACATTGACCATCTGGCCAGTCATGTAACGGGACTCATCTGAGACCAGAAATGCCATGGCATCTGCGATCTCTTCTGGCGCGGCCATCCGATCCAGCATGATCAGATCTCCGACCCGTTTCTGGAATTCATCAGAATGGCCGTTGAAGACAGCGCCGGGCGCAATCGTGTTGACGGTGCAATTCCGTTTGGCCCAATATCCGGCCAGCCACAGCGTCAAGCCATGAATGCCGGCCTTTGTCGTGGAATAGGCGCTGAAAGACTTGAACGGCATGCCCTCATAAATCTGGTGATGTGGCCCGTTCAGGGCATACATGGACGCCACATTGATCAGCTTGGCCGGATAGCGGCCGACAATATCGATGTCCATCTGGCGGGCGATGAGAAAGGCGCCGGTGAGGTTCACCTTCAGCGTCTTCTCCCAGGTCTCAAGGCTTGTTTCGGCAAAGGCCGGAAACGCGGCCCCCCGTCCCATCAACAACTCACCCGTGATGGCCGCGTTGTTGATCACCACATTCGGCTGCAGCCCTTTAGATCTGAGCGCGGAAAAGATCTCCCGCACCTGGGCCTCTTCCCCCACATCCAGGTCCACGCAGTGAAATCCGGGCTCTTCGCCGAAGGTTTCCATCAGACCGTCGAAACGCTCCCCCGGAAGCTCGGAGGCCACAACCTCCATGCCGCGCTCCAGAAATGTGCGGATATAGACCTTCCCAAGAACACCGCCAGCTCCGGTGATGAACACAGTTTTCCTATCGGGCATGCCACTTGTCCTTCATCAAGAGCTCCACAAGGTGAAAATCAAACTCCGTGTCGATATCAAAACACCTTTCCTGAGGCATTTCATAAGGAATGACCCGGCCATCAAACAGCGCGCCGGCTGATTTCAGATAGGCAGGCGAAACGGCATAGGTGGAGGCAGCGTGCTCCAGAACGAGCGGCGCATTCTGGCGCGCAACAATTTTCTCCGGCAAAGGTTTGGAGACCCGCAAAGACCCGGTCTCATCAAGTTCCAGCAAATTGAAATAGGGGTTCTTGCGGGCAAGACAGCAGGACATCACCATGTCCGGCCGCTGGCTTTCGAACAGGGCGACCGCTTCCACAATATCTTGCGGTGCGCGCAGCGGCGATGTGCAGTCCAGGTCTACAAACAGATCCACCGGGCCGATCAAGGCTTCGGCAGCTTGAAGGGCGTGCTGCCAGACACTCCATTTGGAGGCACCGTCTGTTGCCAGCTCTGCGGGCCGCAGGCCAATGTCCAGCGCTCCTTTCTTGACAGCATGCCGCAGAAGGGCCGGATCATCTGTCGACACCACCACCTTGTCGATGACGGGGCTCGCCAGCAACTGGTCCAGCGACCAGTCGATCAGGGGTTTGCCGCACAGCTCCTGCATGTTTTTCCCCGGAACGCCCTTGGAGCCTTTCCGGGCGCCGATATGTCCAAGTCTCATCGAACGTCCGCCTCAATCTGCCCGACAAAAGTTCTCTTCGACCACGCCTCGGCGATCAGCCTGCAGGAGGTCTCGACCCGGTCCATCCGCGGGCACAAGGGATGAACAGGCCCGTCACGTTGCTCTGCAAGGGTGACAAAATCCTGCATCAACCCTAGGAACAGCTGGTTCCTGTCGCACTCAAGCGTCACCTTCTCTTCATCCTGCCCGGTTGAACTGCGCACGACATTGTCCGTCAGAGTGTACTCCAGCTTCCCGGATAGCCCCTCCAGGGTGCCCTGCCGCACAAGCCGGGGCGCCAGATAGTCCAGTTCGATCGTGCATAGGCCCAGCCGTTTGCCAAACCCTGTGACCGAGGCCGCCATATCCACGCCGGGATAGTCCTGATGACCCAGGCATTGCACGCTCTGAAGCTTGATATCCGGGTCGAGCACACAGGCAAGATCCAGTTCGTGGCACAAGTCCAGCAGCACCCCGCCCCCGTCCGGCTTTGCGGCATAGCTTTTCGAGAATGCCCAGTCCTGACGCCATTGGGAGACATCATGCCCGACCTGGACATGCGAACGGAATATCTTTTCGGGAAGATGATCCAGCACATGGGCCACCAGCGGATGGTAGCGCATCATGAACCCGACAACACAAGACCGCTTGAGCTGGTCAGGCACTGCGAAAATCTGGCGGACCTGTTCCGGCGTATAGCCGGCCGGTTTTTCGATATAGACCGGCACGGACAGGCTGGCGCAAAGGGAAACCAGATCCAGGCGGATGCCGGTCGCCGTGGCGATCACGACTGCCACCTGACCCTGGTGCTGTTTCAAGACTGCCTGGAATTCAGCCGGGTCGTACGCCCGCCAGGGCACAAGCCGGGCCTTACATCCAAGCGTTTTGAGATTGCCGAAATGCCGCCGGCCTATCGACCCCGCGCCAATGACAAAATAGGTGAAAGTCATTTTCAGGACTGCCCGCTCTCAAACGCCGCAAGACGCTGTACCGGGAGCAACTTTTCCATCAAACCGTAGCAGGCCGAAAGCCCTTTCACGCCATGTGCCACAGTTTTTTGAGCAATTTTACTTTCCTGTTTCCCCGATTGCTGCTTGCAGGCGCTGCTTGCAGAACTTGAAACTCCGGGCGTCCAACGCAGAAAACTGCGGATAGCGCGCTGAAATCCGCTGTAAAACTGTCTTCTGCCAGAACACACTGATAGATTTCAGGAAAGTTGTGCTTTCAGAATCGACGGATCTCAAACGCTTATGGCACTGAACACCGCTCAAAATCCGACCCTTGAAAAGCTTCACAAAGCCTTGGCGCTGCAAAAGGCCGGTGACTACAAGAAGGCGCAGCGACTCTACCAGCAGGTTCTGAAAAAAGTCCCCAATCACCCAGATGCCAATCATCTGCTCGGGGTGACATACCGGCAATTGGGCAAACCGATGGAAGCCATTGCCCAAATTCAGAAAGCAATCAATCTGGCGGGTGACCGGGCCCCCTATTATTCGAACCTGGCCCGGGCCATGTCCGACATTCCCAAATCTGACAATGACAGCATTCTGGCCCTGACCCGCAAGGCGCTCGATCTCGATCCGACCCTCATTGACGCCTGGAACCTTCATGCGATCACCTTGTGCAAATTCGAGATGGTCGAAGAGGCAGAACTGATCTTTCAGCGCCTGATCCAGCAGCATCCCAACCACCCGGATGCGTATCGCAATTACGGCGTCGCCCTCAGGGACGAAAAGCACTACGAGAAGGCAATCGTCTTCTTCAACAAGTGCTGCCTTCTGGATCCGGACAACCCGGAACCGTTTTACCTGCTGTCAAAGGCTTTGCAGGACATGGGGCAACTGAAAACGGCCTACAAGTTCACAAAACATGCCTTGCGCCGGTTCACAGACAACGACAGGCTCCACCACGAATTTGCCCGGATCTGCTTCAAACAGGGCAACTCGGTTGAAGGTCTTGAATCGGCACAAATCGCTGCAAAGGCCGCCCCGGACAATCCGGACCGGCAGATCACACTGGGTGTCTGCCTGCACGGATACCACCGCTACGGTGAAGCTGTCGCCTGTTTCAAGCGCAGTCTGGAACTTTATGACGGCGAGCTGCCCACGGCTGAATGGAATATGAGCCTAGCCTATCTCGGTCTTGGGGATCTGACGAATGGCTGGAAATACCATCACGCCCGCTTTGCAGCGGACAATCTTCCCGTTCTGTCGCGGAAATTCAACAAACCACGCTGGACAGGCGAGAGCCTGAAGGACAAGACCATTCTTGTCTATGCCGATCAGGGCGTTGGCGATGCCCTGCGCTCCTCGACAATCCTTGGCGAATTGATTGCAGTCGCCGGAAGCGTTGTTATTGAAGGTTCGCAAAAGTTACTGGATACGTTTGCGTACAGCTTTCCAGAGGCTACTGTCAGACTTGCGACGTTTGAAACAGACACCATGGAAGCAACGTCTGATGACTATGATTTTCACGTCGCGATGGCAGATTTGGCCTGCATTTTCCGCCCTACAATAGCGTCTTTTAAAAATACAATTTTTCCATGTCTCAAGGCAAGACCAGAAAGAGTCCAAGAACTCTATCAAAGATTGCCTACGGATGCAGACAAGAGACCAATTATCGGCATTTCGTGGCGTTCTAAAAATCTAGATACATCGCGACTTAGAAATTACTTTTCGGTCCTTGAATTAGCACCAATTCTTGATCTTGAAGGCTGCATTTTCCTTAATCTTCAATATGCTTCGGTCGAAAAAGAAATCCGGTTTTTGCAACACAAATGTGAAAAAAGCACGTTTGTTCATTTCCCGGATGTTGATCAGTTTAACAACCTCATGGACGCCGCAGCGATGTCGGAATTGTGCGACCTGATAATTTCGGCCCCTACAAGCGTTGGCGATATCGCCGCAACGCATAACGTTCCATGTTGGACCTTCGGCGACTCACAATCTCATTTCACTTTGGGACAGGAAAATTCGCCTTGGTACCCTTCCTTAAAACACACGATGATCGATTTCGAACAGACCGTATCGGACCTGGTGCCAGAGATCCTTGAGCGGCTTGCCAGCTGGAAGCAGAACTTCTCGCCAGATGATAGACTAAGACGGATAGGGCTTTAGGCCTCGTCAGCCAAATGGATTCAAATGTCCGAACTAGGTCGACCTGGAAACTGGAGCAATGCTCATCGCGACCAAAAGAAAAAACGCTTTCGAGCTTTAGCATCCGGCGCTCCAAACATACTGTGCAAGGAAGTCACAATGCAGATCGCCCATCGCTCCATTGGCCCGGACCATCCGCCGCTGGTGATCGCCGAAATCGGGATCAATCATGACGGCAGTCTGGAGACGGCCAAAGCAATGGTTGAAGCCGCGGCACGCAGCGGCTGCGAGATGATCAAACATCAGACCCATTTCGTTGAAGACGAAATGACGGAAGAAGCCAAAGCAATCTTCCCTCCCAATGCGGATGTGTCGATCTATGAGGTGATGCGCCGGTGCGCCTTGCCGCCGGAAGCGGAAAAGGAACTGAAGGCGTTCACCGAAGACCTCGGGCTGCTCTATATCTCCACGCCCTTTTCCCGGGCTGCAGCGGATTTTCTTGCCTCCATCGGCGTTCCTGCCTTCAAGATCGGCAGCGGAGAATGCGATCATCTGCCCCTGATCCGCCATATCAGCAAGTTCGGAAAGCCGGTGATCATGAGCACGGGGATGCAGACACTTGAAACGATCCGCCCATCGGTCGGCATTCTTCAAGCCTCCGGTATTCCCTATGCCTTGCTGGAATGCACAAACCTTTATCCGTCCCCGCCGGAGATTGTTTCACTTCAAGGCGTCAGCGACCTGAGAGCCGCGTTTCCGGATGCGGTCGTCGGATTTTCAGACCACAGTATCGGCCCGGACATGGCGCTTGCCTCCGTTGCGCTTGGCGCTTCCATCCTGGAACGGCACTTTACCGACAGCCGCTACCGCAAGGGGCCGGATATTTCCTGTTCCATGGACCCGGCGGAACTGCGGCATCTGATTGACCGGTCCAGGGAAATCCATACCGCCCTCCGCAATCCGAAACGGCGTACCGGTCCGGAAGAGGATGTCTACCGCTTCGCCCGGGGCTCCATCGTGGCCGACAGGGACCTGTCCGCTGGGACCGTGATTTCTGAGGCCGATATCTGGGCCCGCCGCCCCGGCACTGGCGAGATCGCAGTGCATGACTTTGACAAGCTGGTCGGGCGCACCCTCAAACATGCTCTCAAGCGCAATACACAATTGCGCTGGGACGATCTGGAAGACTAGGCGGGACCCGGCCATGAAACGTCTGCTGTTTCTCACCGGTACACGAGCCGATTTCGGCAAGCTGGAGCCTTTGGCCGTTGCGGCCAGAGATGCCGGGCATGATGTCACCTTCTTCGTCACAGGCATGCACATGCTGGCGCGCTACGGCTCCACGCGGCAGGAAGTGGAACGGATCAAGGGCGTGTCCCGGCAGGAATATATCAACCAGCGTATTGGCGACAGCCAGGACATTATCCTGTCCAAAACGATCATCGGCCTGTCGGACTGGGTCCATGAGAATCCGCCGGATCTGACCATCCTCCACGGAGACCGGATCGAGGCGCTTGCCGGTGCACTCGTTTGTGCAACCAACTATATCCGCTGTGCGCATATTGAAGGCGGGGAAGTCTCCGGGACGATTGATGAGGTCTACCGGCACTGCAACACCAAGCTGTGCACCTACCATTTTGTCAGTTCTCAGGATGCCCGCAACCGGGTCATCAAGCTTGGCGAAGATCCTGACACGGTCTTTCCCATCGGTTCGCCTGAACTCGATATTCATCTTCAAGGGGCGCAAGTTCCGATTGAAGACGTGAAGCGGCACTATGAAATCAGCTTTGAGGATTTCGGGATCGCTGTGTTTCACCCGGTCACGTCAGAGCGCGACACCATGGCGGCCCAGGCCAAATCGCTGTTTGGAACGCTCAAAGAAAGCGGGCGCAACTTTGTCGTCATCCTGCCGAACAATGACCCCGGGGGGGAAGACATTTTCAAGGAAATCGATAGCCTTCCGAAAGACCGGTTCCGCTGCCTGCCGAGTATGCGGTTCTCCTATTTTTCCTCTCTCATGAAACACGCCAGTGTCATCGTGGGAAATTCCAGCGCCGGGGTCCGCGAGGCGCCCTTCCTTGGCCTGCCAAGCCTGAATGTGGGCTCGCGTCAGCATCTGCGTTCTCAATCCGGGGCCATTACCGACGCGACAGCCTTTGAGGCAGACACGATCAAGGACTTTCTCTTGTCCAAATGGGGGCAGCGCCATGAGGCGGACGTCTCCTTCGGGACGGGAAACGCCGCCAGGCGGTTTGTCGAGGTGCTCAGCCTGGATTCGTTTTGGTCAGTCAGTCAGCAGAAATATTTCTTTCAACCAACGGAATGAATTTGTTGTGTCCGTCCGGTGAAGCCGGTCTTCATGGCGGCGGCGCGCTCTGTTACGCTGCTTTTGCAGCGTAACACCAAGGCATGAGTTCGTTGATG
>NZ_JBSWYH010000043.1:0-28995 GCF_056161025.1 Roseibium sp. AWQ4_254 | reverse complement strand
AACTCCGCGCCGTGACGTGATGCCATGAACATTCTCCTTTGTGGCAAAATACCAAGTCAAAGGAGCGGTACAAATCCGGGACAGGTCCAATCCGGATCATCAAACAAACGGTGCTGGTTACCTCGTTCTCCTCCAAGATCAGCCGCTTGCGCTCATAGGAAATCGCAAGCGGTGCGGTCACGTAACGCTTCTCCTTTCAGCACAGGATCTCCTGGGGCCGGTCCGGTTCCACATTCAGTGCCCGGTGCAGGTTATCCGGACGAGCAGGGACCTTGGAAACTGTGCGTTGTAACGTTCCATGAACTGCGGCAAGCAGGCGTTGGCGGCTTCGATCGTGCCGATCGGCCGCCGGTGTTGGCCCGAAATCCTTGTAGCTCTCCCGCATCAAAGTCATCGCATACTCACGCTTTGCCGGATGGATGGCATCATGTTGGCCGCCGTCGAGACGCGGATATGACCGTCATCGACCTGGGCCAGTACTTCGATCCTGTTCAAGTCACGCTCGCTCATCATCACCCAGCCAATGCCGCTTCTCCCAGCGGTTTTGTCAGAAGGAGAAGTGTGACATTCCTGAATAGGCCACGTAACTTTAGACCGGCTGCTACATGCGTTATGCGCATAATCAATATTATGGAATTTAAATTCGCGTAGTTAGATTGCCTCAGTGGTGACAATTGATCTTCGAAGGATTTGGGCCGAGTTACGTGCTCCGGATCGAGCTTAACTGTTTCTCATCGAACAGGACGAGATGTCGATTTCGGACCGCAGCCGACATCCACCTGCCATTGCGGTCACTTGCTATCCTCCACGCCCTACGCTTCCACCGCGAGCCCATCTAAAATGTTACGGATAAACGCCTCACCAGCCGCCAACTGCGCACATGAGATGAATTCATCGGGTTGATGTGCCTGTTCAATTGCCCCTGGTCCGCAGACCACAGTTGAGTAGCCAGCTTCCTGAAACAAGCCAGCCTCACTGCCAAACGCTGCTTTTTCAATGACATTCGTTTCCGCTGCCCGGGTTGTTAACGCTTCCGCGCGCCCCCCGGCCTCCGGCGCAAGCGAGGCCACACGGGCCCGGACTTCGATTGAAATCGACGCTTCTGGCCGGACGCGCTTGAGGTCGGTTTCCAGATCACGCGCAAATGTCCGATAGGCCGACAACCAGCCATCCATATCCTCGCTGGGTAATGTGCGGATATCGACGGGGAATGTGCATTTCAAGGCCGTGATGTTGCCGGCTGTTCCACCCTTGATGCGGCCAACATGAAGCGTGGTGTAGGGCGGGTCAAAGTCTGCGTGACCACCTTCTGTCTCAGCGCAATGGGCGTTTTCACGCATGCGGTCATCCAGCCAGGCAACAAGGCGCGCGGCGGCCATGACCGCCGAAACACCCTTATGACACCTGGATGAATGGACCTCATAGCCCTGCACCCGCGTGACCAGCGACCATGTGCCCTTGTGGCCGTTGACGACGCTCAGTTCTGTCGGTTCTCCAACGATGACCGCCTCGGCCTTGGGAAACGCCTCCTTGAGATGGGGGATCAAGCGTGCGGCACCTAAACACCCGACCTCTTCGTCATAACTCAAGGCGATTTGGACCGGCCGCGTCAGTCCAGCCTCAATCATTTGCGGGACCAATGCCAGAGCAACGGCGCAGAAGCCTTTCATGTCGCAGGTTCCGCGGCCGTACAAAGCGCCATTTCTCTCGATCAAAGACCATGGATCTGAGGTCCAAGCTTGCCCCTGGACCGGAACCACATCGGTATGCCCGGAAAGAAGCACGCCTCCCGGCCGATCGGGGCCGATGCTGGCAATCAAAGAGGCCTTGCGGCCACAGGAGCTCGGGATCCGGATCGGCTTCACCCCATGTCCAGCAAGATAGTCACCGACGAAGTCGATAAGATCGAGATTGCTGTCGCTGGACACGGTCGGAAAGGAAACAAGCCTCTCAAGCATCTCGACAGGGGTGTATCGAACAGTCATTGGGTTGTGTTCCGTGCTCGTCAGAGAAGTCTGGAGGATCTTGTAGATGGCGTCATTCCGCAGGGGCTGGCGATCCCATCTGCCCGGTCTGCAGGGGTTTCACTCAAAACGATCGGATCAGGCAGCTCTCTCAGCAGTCGCATCCTGGGCCACAGGATTCGTTTTCATCCAGCGCAGCTGACATCACAGCTGGCCCCTGCCCGACCGGAATGCGTCCCTTGGTTTCTCCCGGGTCTCGCGTGACATCCCGGCTGCAATCAAACAGCGGCGCAGCCTCTGGCGCAGGCGGGTCAAGGGCCTTGAGAATGAGAAATGAACCGGCATAGGGCGCACGTTCGAGCACGCCAGCCGTTTTCTCGCACACCGCAATTCGCACACCGCGCGGATAGGTGTGACCGTCATCGTCTTCGACGGATTTCCAAGGGCCAAGATAGACTGCGGCATCCCCCTGATCCAGGCAGATCTCCGCTGTGCCGAGAAAAGCTTCGGCACCGAACAGACGCAGCTCGGCGCCTCCTGAGGTCAAGATGGGCGTTCCCGCCAGTTCGGTCAGGGTCATGCCGTGAAAACCTGCCTGGGCGAGATCTTCAGCTATTTGGATTTCGAGCGGAATCCTTTGCATCTGATAACCCGCGTAGGTCAGCGGGCACTCGCTTCCCGGTTCATCTGCGGCCAGAACGATACACCGAAAAACACCGCCTCTCGTCAGTACCCGTTTGCACTCCGCAAGCGCTGTCCGGAGTTCCGCATCGTCCAAAGTGTTCATGAGGAAGGAGGCTGCGATCCAGCCACATGCCCCGTCCTGGACCCATTTCTGTGCAGCGGAAATACCCGCAGATGCCACGAGAGCCTGCACATCATGCAGATCTTGAAGGCCGCCCAGTGCCTGATCAACGAATTCATCTGTCAATCTCAGATCTGTGGGCTTTCGGCGAGACGATGTGATCGGCGCGCCGGCCAGGCGATCTGTGTCGGGAGTGCGCGCGGACCAGACAACATAGCAAGGCGCCTCAGCCTCCATGATCTCGTCCAGCACCGGGCTGGGCGGATCGATGGAAACACCCTGCCTCGGGTCACCGCGGAATAAAAACCGTGACATCACTTCGGAATAGTCTTCTGCGCTCCACAGCAGCCGATCCCCCGTTTGCGGACTTTCGGCGGCCAGCTTGCGCGACAGCACCAACATGTCTTCAAGCTTGCTCATCCGTTTTCTCCCCCTGCAGCGTCAAGTCAGATGGTCGAGATCAGCATTTCAGGCAGCAGTGCTTGAACTGCCCCTCTTCGACAGGTGTCAAACTGGCAAGGAACAGCTCGTCGACCCGGGGGTCGGGATGCTCCCACTCGTAGTAAAACTCGTTTTCTTTCACCACCAAGGGTGCAACGGTTTCGTTGAAAAGCAGCGGCGAGCCCTTGTAGAGATGCAGCCGCGTTTCATACTGCACCGGGTCGACGGCATCGAGCATGTCGGTTTCTTTCAGGAATTCGTAAAACCGGCCGAAATCCTCCAGCGACACCCACGGATTGAACATAATGAACGTGGGGTTGAGAACGATGCCGGATGTCTGGACAATCCGCACGGCGTCGACAAGGTCGCAAACCGTGACCTCCTTGCGGACCTGACGCAGAACCTCGTCTTTCGGAAACTCAAGAGCGGAGGTGATGACGCGCACCCCAAGCCGGTACAGTTCTTCCATCCGGTCCCGGTTTTCCTGAAGGTGATCAACCCGCGTCGTGAAGTCGAAGGTCAGGAACGGATGCCGTTCATGGAGGCGCGCGAGAGTGTCGAAACTACGCCGCGTTGCATTGAAGAACTCGGCATCAATAAAGGTCAGATGCTCCATGCCTGCTTCAACAAGCCAATCAATATCGGCCATGATCTCATCTTGGTCACCGAGATTGACCTTGCCATCATAGGCGGAAAATACCGAGCAGTAGGTGCATTTATGGTGGCAGCCCCGGGTCAGTTCGAGCCCGCCGACGACCTTCTCCTCACCCAGGAGTTTGGTCAGGTGCGGTTGCGGGTATTTGTGAAGCGGCGGGGCGGACGTGCGGCGCGGCGTGGACATCTTACCACGCAGTTCCTTCAATTCCATCCGGCGCTCTGGACCGTCAGCACCCCGGCTATGAACATTGATTGTCGGCTCACTGGATCCATTCAACCGGTCGAACAGGGAGACGAGTGGCACCTCCCACTCACCCGAGACCACGTGATCCGCATAGCTGCTGCTGAGATAGGGCGCATTCAGCGTCGCATATTGACCATACATGACAATGTCGGCTTTCGACCCGGTATCCTTCAGCTGCCCGCAAAGTTGCACGGCCGACGTCAGGCTGTCGAAAAGCGGGACCGGCAGCACGACCGTGTCATAGGCGGCAATCCGCTCCAGGTCGTAGCCGTCGACATAGCCATCAATGAAATCTGTTTCATGGCCCGCATCGCGCAAGGCGGCGAGACCGCTGAGCGCGTTGAGCGGCTGATAACCGCCTTCAAATGTGGACACCAAAACTGAACTGGACATTCGGGTCTCCTTCTAACTTTGATCAGATCGTGCCGGATTGGCGGCAGGTATCAGAACTCAAATCGACAGGGAGCGATCGCCGGATGTCCGGCAATATTCCTCAGCGCTCAGGAACAGCAACCTGATTGGCCGCCATCGTCCGGCGTGCCGGAAAGTCCGTTGACGGTTTCGAAAGCTGCAACCAACGGGTCAAGGGACAAAAGGGCGGCCGTCGTCGCGTTCACTGGCGTTGGCTGGCCGCGTTGGAACGTCTGTCCACCCTCCAATTCGACACGTTGAAACGGACCTCGATAGAGCACCGCGCGATCAGCCTTTCCGCAAGCCACGGAAGCCGGTTTATGTGCAGTCACTGTTACTGATCGGAACTCGATATCGTCTACGGTCTTGTCCGGGAAAGACATCCGGTTCTCTATGGTCAGCCCGACAAATCCTGCCCTCACAAGAGCACGATAAAAGGCCTGCTCTTCATAGACGCCCGCATAGCAGCCAACCCACAAGTCAGGGTCGTTTCTCAATCTGGCTGGGATAGGCTTGCTCGAGACATTGTCCGACAGGGCAATGCGTCCGCCCGGTTTTAAAATGCGGAAAATTTCTGTCCAGACCCGGTCTTTCTGACCCGTTTCGACGAGATTGATCACACAATTGGAAACGACCAGATCCACGCTTTCGTCCGCAATCAGCGGCTTTTGGACCCGGATATTGCACAGGTCCTTCTCCAGGGCCTCGAAGTCTGCAAAGGATCCAATGGTCCGGCCGGCCAGGGCGACATCGGCGGCTTCGAGATCCAGGGCAAGGTCCTGAATGTGGGCCCGGGCAAATGTCAGATTGGACAGGCCCGTGGCGCGGGTAAACACACCCTGGTTGCGGCGGGCAAGTTCGAGCATATCCGGGTTCATGTCGATCCCGATCACGGCCCCGGTTTTGCCGACCACCTGCGCCAACGCGTAACAGATTTTGCCGCTGCCGCTCCCCAGGTCCAGGACCACGTCGCCCATGCGCGCAAACCGGGTCGGGTTTCCGCATCCGTAGTCGTGATCAATGACCTCCTGCGGCACATTTTCCAACAGCGACCGGTCTATCCCTCCGGCGCGGCATACGGTGACGGCCTCCAGTCCCATAACGGCGGATTTCGCCGTTGCGCGCTGGCTGTATCCAGCTTGAACAGCTTCCTTCACATCCATGATTACGATCCCCCATCCGTCCATTTCGGGTCCGGACCCAGCAATTGGCATTGTTGTTTCGTGCGATCCTCGTCTGAACGGCATGTGACGCCGGCCCGTTTCCGCTTCACGATGCCATCACCCCGTAAGCGGCAAGCAATATTATCAATCCTATAGCGGCCTGCAGGATCGACCCACCTGCGAGTACCAAAGTTGCTCGCCCCTCGGCGCACTCGGCCAAAGCGCTCTTGCGCACCAGCCAGTAGAAGCTGTCATTGGGCAGAATCGCGACAAATGACCCGAGACAGACCGCCAGAACAGCGGCGATGGCGGGCAAGCCGGAGGCGGCCACGATGGGGGCGGCTATCGGTGTGACCGCCGCAAAGGTGGACATGCTGGAGCCCTGGACCACCTTGAAAACGGCCGTCAATGCGAACAGGCTCAAGATGGCCAGCATCCCGTTCTGGCCCTCAAAAAACGACCCGAGCGGAACGACCAGTATCAGGGCCGCACTCATGGCACTGGCCGCTCCGATGATGACAAGAAGTGAGCCGCTCCGGCGCAGTCCAGATTCCAGACAAGCCCGGCGCTCTCCGCGGGCAATCATGGCCAGGGCGACGAAGGCTGCGCAGATCAGGGCGCCCTTCGGATTGACGAGAAAACCGATCACCGTGTACCCGGAAAAGTCGAAGGCCACGCCCAAGATCAACAATCCGCACAAGATGGCGAATGGCACCAGCACGGCCAACGAACCCTTGGCGCGAACGCCACTTCCAGCGGCAACCTCCGGGGGCTCATCAAAAATGCGGGCAAACACGATACCGACCGCAAACACAGGAACAAACAACGCGGCACAAGCGAGCAACATCCACCCGTCGCTGACGCTAAGGCCAGTGGCAACAATCAGTGGTCCGGCAGGAAAGAGAAGCTTGAACCCTGAAAATGACCCGAAGGCGATTTCAAGCCGTCGGCGCTTGCTCATGGGCGTCAGAGCGGCGTAGGCCGTATCCGGACACACCATTCCAGCCGCAGCAAGCGGCGAAAGACCGACGGACAGGAGCGGCGGCCCCTCCACACGCATTCGGTCAATGGCCGCGGCCAAGGTGAAAGACGGGATCAGGATGAGCGCAAATTCTCCGATCGCAGCACCCCAGCCTGAATTGAATCCGGCCACGATTTCCTTGGCCGGAAGCCCCGTTGCGATGAACAGGCACAGGGTGACCAAAATCATCCAGATCGGAAGCGGCAAATCGGGCACGATATGGCGCAGCGAAGCCTCGCCAGGACTTGTTGAGTTTACGGAGCTTTCGTTCGCCATATCCGTCATTTCTCACTACTGAACTGTCCGCCAGTGTCTTGGCCTGGCGAGAATGGTCTTGCCGTTTGACCCTGCCCGGCTGGCCGTAACCGTGGTCGATGGAACCGACCTAAAGACTTTCTTCCGGCATTTTCTCATTCCTGAGGTCTAGCTGCATGTAGACGACATTGATGAAACGGCCGAACTTGAAGCCCAGCCCGGCCGCCATCCCGATATGCCGAAATCCCATCTTGCTGTGGAGACCGATCGAACCTGCATTCTCGCTGTCACCGATGACGGCCATAACGCTGGCATAGCGTCGGCTCTGTCTTGCGTCTTCGAGCAAGGTTTCGAGAAGACGTGTGCCGATGCCGCTTCCGACCCAATCGGGAGACACGTAAACTGTGTCCTCAGCGGTGAACCGGTATGCAGACCGTTCCTTGTGCGGGCCGAGATAGGCGTAGCCCACGATCCGGTCGTCCTGCTCTGCGATCAGGCAGGCGTAATTTCGATCACGAAGAGCCTGAAGCCGCCGCGCCATCTCGTTCGCATCAGGTGCGACCTCTTCAAAGGTTGCCGTGCCATGCAGAACATAGTGGCTATAGATGTCTGAAATCCCGGCCGCATCGTCTGGTTCTGCCAGACGAATATGCGGCTCAATCAGTTGCCGGCCCTGTCGCACGGTCGAAACGGTCATTTTTGTTGCCCTCTCTGCCGTCGGCCTTGCTTTGTCGCCCAACCTGCCGCGCCTCTTCAAAGTCTTTCTGTCAACGCGTACCAACCGGTGAAGGCTTGGTTTTTTGCGCTCATCCAGCAGTGCCCTTCCACCTTCTGCGCCGGCCTCACCGGGTCACAACGGACAAAATCCCTGGTTGTCTTCAATCCGGATCAGACGGGCTCACCGCCGAACTCGGCAGGCGAAATTCACATACAGGCATGAGGTGTTCTGCCTGTTTCTGCAATGATAAGATGTTGAATATTTCAGAAAACCCTGATTATCCTCCGTATCATTATGAGAAAAACTCATACTCTATGGACGAACACGTCGCTTCGCGCATTGCGTGCATTCGAAGCTGCGGCGCGATATGGTAGCTTCACCGCCGCGGCTGAACATCTGAATGTTACGCAAGGGGCTGTGAGCCGGCAGATCAAGGATCTTGAGGCGCTTGTCGGCTACCCGCTTTTTGTCCGGCATGGGCCTCGATTGATCTTGACCGGACGCGGCAAGAATTTCGCCGAAAGCCTTGTGCGGGTATTCGCCGACCTGCAACAGGCCTTCATTGAGACCCAGGGGCGCGAGATTGCCACGACCATCACATTGTCCATGCTTCCAAGCGTGGCTGCGCGCTGGCTTGCGGCCCGGCTGGAGGATTTTGACAGTGCCTTTCCGGAAATCGACCTGAAGATTTCGGCCTCTCGCCACCTGATCGACTTCCGGGTTGAACAGATTGACGGTGCAATCCGGTTCGGTTGCGGAAACTGGCACGATGTGAGCGCTGAATTCATTGGTGCAGAAACCATTTGTCCAATCTGCACGCCCGGCTTCGCCGCGCGGCAGAGACTTAAAGAACCGGCTGATCTGCTGGATGTCCGGTTGTTTCACGGCGATATGTCGGAGGGCTGGCGTGACTGGTTCGGCCATGCAGGCGTTAAAGCGCCGCAAGGCTTGCGAGGCCCTCGCCTCGGCGATGATGCAGCAACGCTCCAGGCGGTGCTGAATGGTCAGGGGGTTGCTCTCGGTCGTACATTACTTGTCGCCGATGACTTGGCCGCTGGCCGTCTTGTTCAGCCTTTTCCCCTGCGACTGCCGATCGAGTTTGGCTACTGGTTCGTGACGCCAAGGCAGGAGCCGGCTCCTCCGGATTTTGACAGCGTTCGAAAATGGCTGATCGACCGGCTGCGGGCCAGTTTGGACACCGGCCAGCCCGGCTGATGAACGCGTGCTGAAACCGGCATGCGAGACCGCCGCCAAATGATCCAGTATTAAATCCCTTATTGGTTGTTTATGAATTCTATGCTCTCATTAATAGAATTTCCTGAATAGCAGGATCCAGGGGGCAATGAGATGTCATGTTCGAAACGAATTGGGATCGGGCGGCGGACCTTTCTCAAGGGCGGCGCGGTTACCGCCGCGATGGCGGGCACAAGTGAGCCGGCGATGGCGCAGTCCGGACTGGCCCAAATCCGCTATCCGGCCAGCCGGCTGGCCAATGTCTCCGATCTGGAAACCGATACACCACTTGCGATTACCTACCCGGATGTGGACAGTCCTGGTGTTCTTCTGAAGTTAGGCCAGCCTGTTGAGGGAGGTGTCGGATCAGACCAGGATATCGTCGCCTTTTCAACGCTTTGTCCCCATATGGGGTGGCCACTGGTCTTCCAGGCAGAAGACCGCACCCTGACCTGTCCCGGGCATTTTTCCCGATTTGACTGCGAAGCGGGCGGCCTCCAGATCTGGGGTCATGCGACCCAGAACCTGGCCCAGTTCAGGCTGCGGGTTGACGATCAGGGAGATATCTTCGCCGAAAGCGTCGACGAACAGATCTTTGGGCGTTTGTCCAACACTTTGTGGTCCGGAAGCTGAGCAGCAACGACGGAGGCCGCCATGGCGTTCAAGAGACATGTCGACCGCTTGCCGGTCATTCCCGCCGATGCCAACCAGCACAATGTGACGTGTCACTATTGTATCGTTGGATGTGGCTACAAGGCCTATACATGGCCACTTTCTAAACAGGGAGGGCCGGCGCCAGACGAGAACGTGTTTGGTCTGGATCTGCATGAGCAGCAGGCAATCGAGACAGAGGCCTGGTATGCGCCCAGCATGCACAATGTGGTGCGTCAGGATGGTAAGAATGTGCATCTCGTCATCAAGCCCGACAAGGATTGCGCGGTCAATTCCGGTCTCGGATCGGTGCGCGGTGCGCGCATGGCCGAGAACCGGCGCTCCGATATCACGGGAACGCAACAGCAACGGCTGACGGATCCCTTGATCTGGCGTCATGGGACATGGCAGCCAACCAGCTGGGACGATGCGCTGGACCTAGCGGCACGCGTGACAGCACGTGTGATCGACGCAGAAAATGAGGACGACTTGGTCGTTTCCATGTTCGACCATGGTGGCTCTGCAGGTGGATATGAAAACACCTGGGGCACGGGCAAGCTTTATTTTGACGCCATGAAGGTGCGCAACTGCCGCATTCACAACCGGCCGGCCTATAATTCGGAAGTTCATGCCACCCGCGACATGGGCGTGGGCGAGCTGAACAATTGTTACGAAGATTATCAATTAACGGACACGATCTTCATGGCCGGGGCCAACGCGCTGGAGACCCAGACCAACCTTTTTCTCAACCACATGGTACCAGCACTTCGCGGCGACACGCTCGACCTGAAACGGCGCGAACTGCCCGGAGAAGCGCATGCCCCAGCCCGGTTCGTACTGGTTGATCCGCGGCGGACGGTTACCTTGAATGCCTGCGAACAGATCGCGGGTGCCGAAAATGTGCTGCATCTCCAGATCCAATCCGGAACAGATCTTGCCCTTTTCAACACCCTTTTCACCTATATCGCCGATCAGGGTTGGGTTGACAGCGCCTTCATCGAGCAGACGACATATTCCGGCGCGATCGCGCAAGCCGAGGACGCCCGCTACCCGGCCGCCTTGGTCAGCTACGAAGCTGCCCGCCAGGCCTGCCGGATATCGCTCTCAGAAGGGGCAAACATTTGCGGCATTGCGGAGGACGCTCTGGTCCTGGCGGCCCGTTGGATTGCCGAACCGAAACCCGACGGCAGCCGGCTCCGGACCGTCTTCCCCTATGAAAAAGGTATCATCTGGGGTAACGACAATTACCGGACCATTGGCGCTCTGGTCAATATTGGGCTCGCGACGGGCAATATCGGACGGCCAGGAGGAGGCGTTGTCCGCCTTGGCGGACATCAGGAAGGTTATGTCCGCCCGTCAGCGGCCCATGCCGGACGTCCCTCAGCCTATGTGGACAATCTCCTCATCGAAGGTGGGGGTAAGGTCCACCACGTGTGGGCGAACGACCATTTCAAGACAACGCTCAACGCTGCAAAATTCAAGCAGATCTACAATCGGCGGACCGCACTTGTGCGCGATGCGATCGACCGGGCAGCAGGCGCCAGCCGGTCCGAGCTTGTGGACGCGATTGTCGACGCGATCGGTCAGGGTGGTCTGTTTACAGTCTGCGTTGACATTATCCCTAGCCAGATCGGGCAGCAGGGGCATGTCCTGCTGCCAGCTGCAGAATCCGGAGAGATGAACCTCACGTCCATGAATGGCGAGCGCCGGTTGCGTCTGACCGAAAAATACATGGACCCTCCGGGGTCCGCCCTTCCAGATTGTCTGATTGCTGCCCGGCTTGCAAACCGGCTGGAGGCAGTTCTTCGTGAAGACGGCCGCCACAGCTATGCGGCGCTGTTTCAGGGCTTTGACTGGACGCGGGAAGAGGATGCCTTCATGGATGGGTACCACACCCATGTCAGCGCCGATGTGACCTATGACCGCTTGCGTGCGATGGGCAATAACGGCGTGCAGGAGCCGGTGACCGGTTACGCAGATGGCCGTTTGACGGGCACGAAGCGCCTCTATGCGGACGGCATTTTTTCGACCGGCGACGGCAAGGCGCGTTTTTGTGCCGCCGGGTGGCGTGGTCTCCAGGCACCGGGCAAACAACAGCAGAAAGAGCGCTATGCCTTTCTCATCAACAATGGCCGCTCCAACCTCCACTGGCAAAACTGGTTCCTGGATCAGGAAAACGACTTTGTGAAAGACCGATTTCCCTTCCCCTTCGTTGAAATGAACCCGGATGACATGGCGGGTCTTGGCGTCGAAGCCGGAGATCTCGTCGAGATCCACAATGATGTTGGTGCGGTGCTTGCCATGACGGTTCCCACGCCAACGGCACGCATTTCGGAAGTGTTCATGGTGTTCGGAGCACCGGGCGGATCTCAAGGCAATCTGGTCGGCCCCGGGGTCAATGAGCTCGTATTGCCGAACTACAAACAGGTCTGGGCCGACATCCGTAAGGCGTCTGATGCCCCCCAAGCGGTCGGACATCTGTCCTTCAAGTCCAAGGAGGCAAAGCTGGGCTAGGACCAGCAGAGCGGTAAAATCCCGATTGGGATGTTAGCCTTTGAGGCCAAATCGGCCTGTTTGCCGCTGCCTGCTAAGAACCCGATTCAATCGTTTCTGGGAATGTACATTAGGTTGCGAGCCTGCATCTTCCTGAATGAAAACGATGCATAAGACCGGCCTTAAGCCTCTCCGGCCGTGTCGTCTGGCAGAGCGTCGAGAACGGTTCTGGCAATGTCAAAGGAAAACCCGGCCCGGCACAAGGCTGCCAGATCCTTATCGCGCCGGTCACCTGCCTCCCCCTTGGCCGGACCGGTCCGGTAGGGCCCCAGCCGTCTACGCCGGGCGAAGGTTCTGGCGGCCTCCAGCTCCGTGCCGCTGCCGCACTGTTCGTCAAGCACAGCTTGGATGGTGTTCCGGTCGACACCTTTGGCGCTTAACTGGGCTTCGATCTTGCGCCGGGACCCGCCCCGGCGCCGGAGCCCGGCGGTTTTGGTTTCGGCATAGGTCCGGTCGTTAACCATCCCCGAGGCCCGGCATTTTTCCACCACAGCCTCGATCATGGTGATGAAGTCAGCCATATCGCGGCCATGGTGGTGGCAGGCTTTCAGGACCCGCCGTTCCAGCACCTTGCGCAAGTTCGCTGTCGAGGACGCATAGCGTTCCAGATAATGGATTGCGATGCGTGTCAGCCGCTCTTGCGTTGGCAGCTTTGGGGCTTTAGCCGACATGGGCCGTTTGACCGGTGCGGGCCGTCAGAGCGCCCTGCTGCAGACGCATACCGTCAAAAGCCGGTTCGATATGCGCCGGCAGCTCTTCGGCAAGCGTAGCGTAATCCAGATCGCAATGAAGGTTCGTGAAGACAGCCTGTACCGGGGCGATACGGGCTGTCCAGTCAAGCGCATCATCCAGGCAAAAATGGCTGGGATGCGGCGAACGGCGCAGGCAGTCCAATATCAATAAATCCAGACTTTGCAGACATTTGAGACTGTTTTCCGAGATATCGGATACATCAGGTATGTAGGCGCTGTTTCCGATCCGGAAGCCGAGCGCCTCGATCTCGCCATGGGTGACGGGGACCGGCTCGAAGGTGAGCGCGCCGCCCGCACCAGTGATCTTGATCGGGTTGTGCGGATCAATCGCTCGGCGCTCCAGAATAGGCGGATAGCTCGACCAGGACGGTGTTTCGAAACAATAGCCGAATGCGGACCGGGCTTTTGTCCATGTCGGTTCATCCATATAGACTGGCAGCCGCGCCCGGCTGAGCAGCCAGAATGCGCGCAGATCATCAATGCCATGGAGATGATCCGCGTGGGCATGGGTGTAAAGCACCGCATCCAGATGGGGCACGTCCGCCGCCAGCATTTGTTCCCGCAAGTCCGGCCCGGTGTCGATCAGAACCCGTGTGCAGCCTGCTTCACTGTGTTTTTCAACCAGAAGAGAACAGCGCAAACGCCGGTTTCTCGGGTTTTGAGGATCACAGGCGCCCCAGTCATTGCCAATACGGGGCACCCCTGCTGACGAGCCGCAGCCGAGAATGGTCAGGGTGAGGCTCATTGCGCGGATATCCCTGCCAGGGCGGCCGGCCGTGGCACTTTTCGAAACAGGCGGAAGAAATTCTCCGTGGTCTGCTGGGCGATCTCTTCCGGGGAGACACCGCGTGTTTCGGCCAGAACCGCCGCTGTCATGGCCGTATAGGCGGGCTCGTTGCGTTTGCCCCGCTTGGGCTGGGGCGCCAGATAGGGGGCGTCGGTTTCCACCAGCAGCCGGTCTGAAGGCAGATCCCGGGCGATGGCACGCAGGTCGTCTGAGCGTTTGAAGGTGAGAATGCCGGAGAAGGAGACATACAGTCCGAGTTCGATGCCGGTCAGGGCCAGATCCCGGCCGGACGAAAAACAGTGCAGCAGGGCCGGGAAAGCCCCCTTCCCCATTTCCTCGCGCAGGATTTTGGCCATGTCATCATCTGCATCGCGGGAATGGATGACCAGCGGCAGGCCGGTTTGACGTGCCGCCTCGATATGGATGCGCAGGCCTTCTTCCTGGGCTTCGCGCGGTGCCTTGTCATAGAAATAGTCCAGCCCGGCCTCGCCAATGGCGACCACTTTCGGATGGGCGGCGAGCGCCAGAATGTCTTCCACGGGAATGCCCCGTTCAGTGCCCGCATTGTGCGGATGTGTACCGACCGAGCAATAGACTTCCGGGTGCTGTTCGGCAATGGCGCGGATCTGGTCGAATTTGCGGATATGGGTACAGATCGTCACCATCAGGCCGATCCCGGCGTCTTTGGCGCGGGCGATCAGCTCGGCGCGCTCGCCGTCAAAATCGGGAAAATCGAGATGGCAATGGCTGTCGACTAACATTCAAGATCCTGAATATGGGTTTCGGGCCGACTCTGGCCAGTCCGCCCGGTTGGTCTTGATAGCCTCTCTTGGCCCGAACCCCAAGCCCTGAGCGGGTCAGGCAGCTTTCAGAGCAAAGAAAAAGTCAAGAACCACCTGCTTCCGGTCCAGATTGAGCGCGTCCGCGTCCCGGATGGCCTTGAGGGTTCTGTCACGCAGCTCGACAAAGCGGTAGGCGGCCCGCACGCCGGTTCTCAGGTCCTGGCGCATCCTGTCGTGGAGCCAGGCCTCCAGAATATGTTCAAAGCTTTCCCAATTGTCTGACTGGCCCCTCACCGCCACCAGATCGGCCAGGGCGTGGACAGCGCCCAGATCCAGTTGCCCGGGATGGCTTGCTAGCTGACGCAGACCCTTGGCGATCTGCAGCCCGTCACCAGAGAGCAGCGTGAGTGCGGACCGGAGGCTGCCCTCGGCGGTTCTGGTGATTTCGCGGAGATCTTCCGGAGACCCCGGCGCATCCACGGCCAGCTCTTGAAGGCCGTCTGCGAGTTCTGCTTCGGACAGGGGCGTCATGTCAAGGCGGCGGCACCTGGACCGGATCGTGGGCAACAGGCGCCCCGGGGCGTGGCTGAGCACCAGAAACAGACAGCGTTCAGGCGGCTCTTCAAGGATCTTCAGCAAGGCGTTGGCCGAACTGGCATTCATGTCGTCAGCTGAGTCCACAATGCACAGGCGCCAGGCCCTGGCGGAAGCGGTGGTTCCGAAAAAGGAAACGGTCTTGCGGACCTCATCCACGGGCAGGTCCGACTTGAACCTCTTGCCCCTGTCATCCCACGGCCGCCGCAGATGCAGAATGTTCGGATGCCCGCCTGCGGTGACCTGCCTGCACACCGGATGGTTCGCAGGCACGCTCAAATCGGTTGCCTGTGAGGTCTGAGGGCCAAACCGGTCGCCATGGGCGATCACGAATTTGGCAAAGCGGAAGGCCAGGGTCGCCTTGCCGATGCCCTTCGGTCCGCCAAGGATCCAGGCATGGTGCAGGCGCTCGGAGCGGTAGGCGTCCAAAAGCGCCTGTTCTGTTGTCTTGTGCCCGATCAGCCGCGTGCGTTCATGGGGCAGCGGGACGCCCGGAAGGGCGTCGACTTCGGGTGTGTCGGCCGGTTCATTTTTGCGCGCCATCAGGCCGGCCCCCCTTCACCGGGACGCACTGGGCCCTGGCTGCTCAGATCCTCTGCAAAGTGGGTCAAGACCGCCTTGCGGATTTCCTTTTCGACAAAATCCGTGTTGCGGGAGCCGTCTACGATGGTGAACCGGTAAGCCTCGTCCAGCGCGAGCTGCAGGAACAGTTTCCGGCGGCGCTCATGAACCGCGAGCGCCTCGTCCTCGAACCTGTCCGGGCCGCCGCTGGCATCTGTCTTGGAGCGTTTGGCCACACGGCTCAGACCGATTTGCGGTGGCACATCGATCAAGATGGTCATTTCCGGGCGGGTGCCTGCGACAGCAGCGGTTTCCAGCAGCTTCAGATAGTCCTGATCCACTCCGGCTTCCCCTTGATAGACCCGGGTTGAATCCGCATAGCGGTCGCACAGGACCCACTCACCCCGCTCAAGCGCGGGCCGGATGGTTGCATCCACATGATCTGCGCGCGCGGCGGCAAACAGCATCGCCTCACCGCGTGGGCCCAGATCTTTTGCCTCTCCGGACAAAAGCAGCGTGCGGATCTTTTCAGCGCCCGGAGACCCGCCAGGCTCGCGGGTGACGGTGATAGCGTGCCCAAACCCTTCCAGATAGGTTTTCAGCCGGGCAATCTGAGTGGACTTCCCGGCCCCCTCACCGCCTTCAAATGAAATGAAATGTCCTGGCAAACTGCCCCCGGTTTTTTGGTTGCACCACGCGCTGAGGCAGCTGGCCCGGAAATCCGCCTGATTCCCGCCCGTGCCTGTCTGTGCCATGGCTTTTAGCAGGGATCGGCGCAAATGTTGATGCTGCTTTGCCGAGTTATGCTGGGCAAAGATCTGCGAACAATAGGCTTTGCGATTTAACCGATCCAGCCGAACAGCAATTCCTGAAGGCCGTCAACGGCCCGGTCCATCAAGCTGCCTACGCTGACTGCGTTCCCGGTGACCAAAGGGGCCCGGTAGACGATACCCTCCTTGCCGATCACGCGCAGTTCGCCAGCGGGCGTGCCTTTAGAAACGGGGGCCTTCAAAGGGCCCTCATAGACGACGCGCAGCCGGTAATCGAGGCTGCCACCCCGGGCGAGCAACACGTCGACATCGGCTGTGGCGACCAGGGGCACTGCCCCTTGCGTGCCGCCGAACACACGGCCCTCAACAACCGTTTCTCCGGCCGTAAAGAGTGTCTGGATGGCATAGTACTCCCAGGCACCGCCGATCACCTGATTGAGTGACTGCAGCCGGTGCTTGTCGGAATTGAGCCCGGCGACGGCTGCAATCACGCGCCGTCCGTCCCGCTTGACCGAGGCAAGCCCCGAATACCCGTCTTCCGGATCATTGCCGCCGCCCAGCCCGTCCAGATTCCGGATCTCGCCAAGAAGCGGGTTCTTGTTGCGCTGAAAAATCTTGTTCCAGGTGAATTCGGGGACGGAGAACAGCGGATAATAGTCCGGATGCTCTTCCAGAATATATTCGGCAAGCCGAGCCTGGTCCCGCACAGTGGTCTGGCTGGGAACATCGTCAAAGCCGGTCGGATTGCCGAAGTATGAGCCAGCCATGCCCAGGGAACGGGCGAGATCTGTCATGCGTTTGGCAAAGGCCTCTTCCGATCCGTCAGCGCATTCGGCCAGAATGATGGCTGCGTCATTGGCATTGTGAACCAGAAGCCCCTTGAGAAGGTCCGTCACTGCGATTTCGGATTTGATGGCCGCAAACATGGTGGAGGTGCGCGACGGAGCGCCACCGGTACGCCAGGCATGTTCGCTGACCTTACAAAGCTGGTCAGGCGAAAGGGTCCCGTCTTTCAGAAGATGAAACACCGTGGCCGCTGTCATCACCTTTACCAGCGATCCCGGTTTGAAGGGGGTGTCCGGTTCCTTGGAAAACAGGACTGTGCCTGAGGAAGGTTCCAGCAGGTAGGCCTTGGGGGCTCTTGTATCGAGACCGTCACTTGCTTGAGCGGGCTCCATCTGGGGCGTGCTGACAGAAACAAGCGCAGTAAAAAGGGTTAAGCAGATCGTGCGAGGCTGCAGCCAAAATCCGAGGTTTGACAGGTGCATAGGCCGGATTACCTTGACATTTCATCGCGGTTAAAACGGCAAATTTTCCGGCCGCTGAGGACGTGCCGATTATTCGCCTGCCGGTATATTAGCAGCAAGCTGACGCATGGAAAGACCGGATGTCGACAGAGTGGACAGGGTCTCATGCGCGTCTGCGATCCTCTGGTTGGCCGCATAGGAGGAGACGGCACTTCCGGGCTCAAGCGTCACACGGCGGCCGGGGACCGGAATTGTCTCGTCAGCGTTTGCTGAAGCGTAGCCGGATGCTTGCTGCGTCGGCAGTTGGCCGAAATGGTTGTTGGACGCCACCTTGACGGTTGCCCCGCCTGCTTCAAACGCGATAGCCGGATCAAAGGCAACGGTGACGGTCTGGGCGGTGCGGGTCTGACTGAGCGCTGCCAGATAGGGGCGTGAGGCAGGAGCTGGAACCGAGCCGAAAATGACCTCCGGGGTGACTTGTGCCAGCAGTGTTCCGGGCTGTGTGCCACCGGGCACAACCGAACCGGGACCCCGGTAGGAGGCCATCAGATAGGCTTCGTCCTGCCCGTGCAGCGGTGCGCGGCCGACATATTCGACCTTAACCTTGCCAACGCCCGCGGATTTGGTGCCCAGCATGGTTGCGACCCGTTCTGAGAGGTCGATAATCCGGTTGCCGTGGAACGGTCCGCGGTCATTCACGCGCACAATCATCGAGCGGCCATTGGCCGTGTTGGTGACACGGGCATAGGATGGCAGCGGCATGGTGGTGTGGGCGGCTGTCAGAGAGTTGCGGTCGAAGATCTCACCATTGGCAGTCTTACGGCCATGGAATGTCGGCCCGTACCACGAGGCAAGCCCGACCTTTTTGTAGTTGGGGTCTTCCTTTGGGTAATACCACTTGCCGGCAATCTTGTATTTCTTTCCGACCACATAGCGGCCCCCGCCTTTGGGGACCGGCTTGCCGGCTGCGACCATTTTAGGGCTCGCCTTGACGCCGTATTTTTTCGGGCTGAACTTGGCTTTGGTCTGGGGAGTGGAGCTACAGGCCGCGACCAGAGTGACAGCCGCAACAGCCAGCATAACGGGCCCGAAGCGGCGCAATCGGCCGCCCGCCTGCCCGTCTGTCTTATCTCGCGGTTGATGTGTCGCTATACCCGATGACGATCCAGCCCCCAGGCTGTTGGCGCCGTCTGTCCCTTGCATCCCTGCCGTCCTACTCACTACGCGTTGGCGGCCCCGCAGCTTACGCGATCCCCCGGTGCTGAAACAAAGCTTCAAGCACTGGATTCAGGCTACGATCCGATCCTGTGATCAGTCCCCTATCGATGCACAGCCCCCGCAATGCATCCGATCATAGTGCCTGTTTAAATCGCAAGTTTATTACTTGAAAGTAAATGCCGCGTCGAGACTGCTGACCTCCCAAAGCAGGCACCACGCACAGGAAACTTGAAAAATGCTGGAGATCCCTTAGGAAATTTTTGGTTAACACACTGAAATGTAATTTGAAAAAATCCGTATTTCTGTGTGCCTTGACTGTTGCGCTAGGGGCACAGCGTTGGAAAAATCGCCAAACAGGCAGGATGTGATGCAGGTCACATCCCCTCTCAGCGCGGCGGGCTAGGGTGACGTCATTGCTCGTGACCGCCCTGTCACGGCAATGCTGGACCCCACCTCCAGCTTTGGCCGCCGGTTCAAAACCCTGCCCACGACACCGGACTGGCGGCCCCACTCTTTGGCGATGTTCCGATGCCGGGTGCATGTTCCGACCCCACCTCAGAAACGGCCTTACGCAGCGCTTGTCGTGCACGGCGCCGGATTGTCCCAAGGGTCGTGCCAATTGAGGCCGTTCAAGATGACCAGTGCAGGTCCACATGATTTTTCAGCAAATTGCCTGGCCGTGAAATCCGGCTCTTGACATTCGCCGCCAGACAAAGGAAACGGGAGCTGTGGCCGCGCTTCGCGCGCCGGGCTGCATTTGGTGAGGTGGCCGAGTGGTTTAAGGCAGCGGTCTTGAAAACCGCCGTGCGTGAGAGCGTACCGTGGGTTCGAATCCCACCCTCACCGCCACTTTCTTTTGCAAGTTTCTGATTTAGTTTTTAATTTTGTAAAACTCTTTTCTTCGCCCAACTAAACACCCATCAAAAAATATTCGTTGGTTGAGGAAACTCAGCGAGGCGCATTTCTGCGTTGATTGAAATACGAGTTGGCTGCAACTTCTTGTTTTTATATTGTCTGGGTGTCATATTTTTTAAAACAGAGACAATCAAAATCGCTGGACATTAGCTTGCTTTCACCTGCCGAGAAAAAGGAACTAAGCGAAACAGATATCTGCGATCTGTATATCACTCCTGCTCTAAAAAAAGCTGGGTGGATGCCATTCACGCAAATTCGGCGAGAAGTCACACTCACCCCTGGTCCCATTATCGTTCGCGGGAATATGTCCTCCCGAAACAAGAAGAAAAAGAAGTTCGCCGACTACGTTCTTTCTTGGGAACCTTCGCTGCCTGTTGCCGTACTTGAAGCGAAAGACAACAAGCACACTCCCGGCCAAGGTATGCAACAGGCCCTCGGATATGCAGAGATACTAGAAATTCCGTCGGCTTTCAGCTCGAACGGAGATGCGTTTGAATCGCACAACAAATTTCCAGCGACCGGAGAACCAATCGAGCAATCCCTTGCGCTTGATGCGTTTCCCCCGCCCGAAGTTTTATGGGATCGGTACAAACGTTTTCGCGGCCTGGAGGGAACCAGAGAAGACCTTTTGGTTCAGCCTTATCACGACGATGGGTCGGGAAAAGAACCTCGATACTATCAAGCTGAAGCAATCAACAGCACGATCGAGGCGATCTCTAAAGGCGAAAACCGCGCCCTTCTGGTCATGGCGACAGGCACAGGAAAAACCTACACAACGTTTCAGATCATATGGCGTTTGTGGAAGGCTGGGGCTGCCAAAAGAATACTGTTTCTAGCTGATCGGAACATTCTCGTTGACCAGACCCTGGTAAACGACTTCAAACCGTTCGGCTCGGTGATGACCAAGATCAAGAACCGTAAGATTGACCCTGCTTACGAGATCCACCTTGGCCTCTACCAGGCCCTCACAGGCCCCGACGAGGCTGACAAAGCTTACAAAACGGTTTCCCCGGATTTCTTTGATCTGATTGTTGTTGACGAATGCCACAGGGGAAGTGCGGCAGATGATGCTGCCTGGAAAGAAATCCTGGAGTATTTTGGTTCAGCCACGCAGATCGGCCTCACCGCGACTCCGAAGGAAACCAAGTACATTTCGAGCAGTTCGTACTTCGGCAAGGCCGTTTATACCTACACGCTGAAACAAGGTATTCAGGACGGCTTTCTCGCTCCATACAAGGTCGTCAAAATCGATATCGACAAAGATGTTCTTGGTTGGACCCCTCCTCCCGGCGCGGTTGATGACCTGGGGACTCCAATCGAAAATCGTCAATATAATCAGCAGGACATGGATCGGATCCTCGTCCTGAATAGACGGACAAAACTTGTTGCCGACCGCGTCATGCAGCTCCTGAGGGCAACGGATCCCTTCAGCAAAACAATCATCTTTTGCGAAGACATTGATCACGCAGAACGCATGCGGAAAGCTATCGTAAATGCCGCGGGCCATCTGGCTATCGACAACCCGAAATATGTAATGCGGATCACTGGAGATAGTGTCGAAGGCAAAGCGGAACTCGACAATTTCATCGACCCAGAAAGCCGCTTTCCGGTCATCGCGACCACCTCGGAGATGCTTACGACGGGCGTGGACGCAAAAACATGCAAGCTGATCGTGATCGACAAGACTGTAACGTCAATGACCATCTTCAAGCAGATTATCGGTCGTGGAACCCGAGTCGATGAGGACAACGGAAAATACTATTTCACCATCATGGATTTCAAAAAAGCGACCGAACACTTCAATGACCCGGAATTTGATGGCGAACCTGCTGTCATATATGAGCCGGAACCGGATGACCCACCGGAACCTCCTGATCCGCCAGGAGACGACGATGATGACGACGGCAACGATGACACGAGTGATGGTGTCAAAAAAATCCATGTCGGCGGACTTGATGTTGCAATCATCGCTGAACGGGTCAGTTTCATCGGCCCCGACGGAAACCTAATAACCGAGTCTTACAAGGATTTTGCACGCAAGCAGGTACGCACCGAATTTGCGTCGCTGGACGATTTCATCAAGCGTTGGAACGGCTCGAAAAAGAAGGCAGTCATTATCGAAGAGTTGGAGGAGCACGGCGTTCTGTTAGAGAACCTCGCTCAAGAAGTCGGGAAAGACTTTGGCGACTTCGATCTCTTGCTCCATGTTGCATACGACCAACCGCCCCTTACGAGAGCAGAACGAGCGAACAACGTAAAAAAACGCAATTACTTCGCAAAATATGGAGATCAAGCCCGCAAGGTACTGTCGGCGTTGCTGGAAAAATACGCTGACGAGGGCATTCAAACCATTGAAGATGCTCGTGTCTTGCGCATGCCCCCGTTCGATGAAGTGGGCACGCCTGTGGAAATAATAAAAGATGTTTTTGGCGGCAAAGAACGCTACGAAGAGGCCGTTAGAGACCTCGAAACAGAACTGTACAGGCGGACCAGCGGTTGATGGGAAATATCTCCGGCATCATCAAGGCAATTCAGGACATCATGCGAAAAGACGTTGGCGTTGACGGTGACGCACAACGCATCGGCCAGATGGTCTGGATGTTCTTTCTGAAGATTCTCGATGATCGCGAAGAGGAACTGGAACTTGTCGACGATGACTTCAAATCGGCACTTCCTGAACATTTGCGTTGGCGCAATTGGGCAGGCAACAGAGAGGGCCTGACTGGCGAACCTCTGTACGATTTTGTGCAAGATACTCTCTTCCCGAAACTTAAAGCTCCCGTTCAAATTCAAGGCCCACAACGTGATCAGGCCCTGATCATCCAGCGCGTGTTTGCCGACGCGTACAATTACATGAAATCCGGAACCCTGTTGCGCCAGGTGATCAACAAGATCAATGAGGTCAACTTCAACAACAGCGAGGATTGGCACACATTCGGTGGCATCTATGAACAGATACTGAGAGATCTACAAAGTGCTGGAAACGCCGGGGAGTTTTATACCCCGCGCGCAGTCACAAAGTTTATTGTCAATCGCGTTGACCCGAAGCTTGAAGAAGTTGTGTTTGATCCAGCCTGCGGTACGGGCGGATTTCTGACCTGCGCCATTGACCATAAGCGGGAGAACTATGCCCCGACTAGCAAGGACCGGAAAGCAATTGGGAAAACCATTCGGGGTGTAGAGAAAAAGCCACTCCCTTTCATGCTTTGTATGACCAATATGATCCTGCACGGGATCGATACCCCGTCAAACATCAAACTCGATAACACTCTTTCCAAACCTTACCGGGACTACGGCGATAAGGACCGCGTCAATTGCATTATCACAAACCCACCATTTGGTGGCATGGAAGAAGATGGAATCGAAGGCAATTTCCCGAGCACTCTGCGAACCCGGGAGACCGCAGATCTGTTCATGGCAGTGATAATCAAGCTGCTAAAAAAACATGGCCGCGGAGCAGTCGTATTGCCGGATGGATTTTTATTCGGTGAAGGTGTGAAGACCCGCCTGAAACAGCAACTTTTGGAAGAATGCAACCTGCATACGATCGTTCGACTGCCCAATGGTGTGTTCAATCCCTACACAGGTATCAAGACGAACATCCTGTTTTTCACCAAGGGCGAACCTACGAAAGACATCTGGTTCTACGAACATCCCTATCCTGAAGGCGTCACGAACTACAACAAATCAAAACCAATGCGATTTGCAGAATTTCAGGCTGAAATTGACTGGTGGGGTGATGAGGCTGATGGTTTCAAAACCCGCACGGAAACTAAGCAAGCTTGGAAGCGCAGTGTCGAGTACTTTGAGGAACGTGGCTTCAACTTTGACGACAAGAATCCACATGTCGAAGCCGTTGAGGATCACGATCCGGATCATTTGCTGGAGGCTTATAGCAAGGCACAAGACGACATCCAGAAACTCCGCATGAAACTGAAAGCAATCCTTTCAGATGCTCTGAAAGGGGTTAGTTCATGACGGATGTGAACCAACTTTTAACCGAGCATCTGGACATCTGGACATCTGCAATCGAGAAGAAGTCCAGTGCAGGGCGTGGAAATGGTGGCGCTGTTAGCCTCGTGGGCATTAAGAAACTGCGGGAATTAATACTAGAGCTGGCTGTCCGAGGAAAACTCTCGCAACAGAAAGCCGAAGATGGAACGGCTCTTGAAGTTCTGACATCCACACAATCAATACGCAACGATCTGTTCTTGCAGAAACGTATCCGCAATCAAAAATCAGTCGGTCCGGTGTCCGCTAGAGAAGCAAGGTTTGAGATACCGCATTCTTGGGCGTGGACGCGCCTATCAGACTTGGCGGAGATTGCCCCTAAAAATGAAGCGGCTGATGACGAAATCGTTTCTTTTGTCCCTATGCCAGAAATCACGACAAGCCATACTGGTGAGCATGGTTATGAAGATCGCACCTGGGGGGAAATCAAAAAGGGATACACGCACTTCGCCGACGGCGATATAGCCCTCGCAAAAATCACTCCATGCTTCGAAAACAGCAAAGCTGCCGTCTTCTCAAGACTAAAAGGCGGCATCGGAGCGGGAACAACAGAGCTGCACGTGGCTCGCTTATTTTCAGATTCAGTGGTTGCTCGCTTCATACTGCTTCATTTGAAAGCACCTTCCTATATCGATAATGGCGAAAAGGTGATGACAGGCTCCGCAGGACAAAAGCGGGTCCCTCGCTCTTACTTTACTGACACTCCTATTGCATTACCGCCAACAGCCGAGCAACGCCGCATTGTTGCTAAGGTGGATGAGCTGATGGCGTTGTGTGATGCTTTGGAGCGTCAGACCGAAGACAGCCTCAAGGCGCACCAAATTCTCGTCGAAACCTGCCTCGCCACTCTCACAAATAGCCAATCCTCCGAAGAACTTTCAGAAAACTGGGCTCGCATTGAAACTCATTTCGACACGCTTTTCACAACCGAAGAGAGCATCACAAGTCTGAAAGAAACTATTCTAGAGCTTGCGTTGCAAGGTGTACTTACCAAGCAGCTGGAACAAGACATACCCGCTGAAAAGCTGCTTGCTCGGCTGTACGGTGAAAACAAGCGCAAGGCTACATCGCGACATCGCACCATTCTTTCGAAGATCAACGAGCGGAAAACCGCTTTCGAAATCCCAGCTGGTTGGCAATGGGCTTATCTGGGGAAATTAGCATCCGACCTCAGGTATGGAACGTCCAAAAAATGTGGCCGGGACGAAAGTTTAACTCCTGTTTTGCGGATTCCGAACGTGTCAGGCGGGCGTGTCAGTTTTGAGGATATGAAATACGGCTCTTTGGAGGGTAAAGAGCTCGATGACTTACGACTTCAAAAGGGCGATCTTTTGGTCATCCGCTCCAATGGAAGCTTGGATATCGTCGGACGCTTTGCCGTAGTCCCAGAGCTTGATCAAGACTATGCTTTTGCAGGCTATCTCGTACGACTTCGAATTGACCCGGATTCCATTGTGCCGCAGTTCCTTTGGTATGCCAGCAACTCAAAGTTTATCAGAGATCAGATAGAGTTGCCCATACGTCACGGCGTGGGGCTCAAAAACGTAAACTCCACAGAGTTGGCATCTCTGACATTTCCGATTCCGCCCTATGCAGAACAACTAAGGATAGTAGCTGAACTAGACCGCTTGTTTGAACTGTGCGACAAGCTTTCTCGCGATTTGGCCGCTGCAAATACGCTTGCGCGAAGTGTTTCAGATACTCTCACCTCGAAAATTCATTGAAAGAACATGCGTTTAAAGTCTGTCTGGATTAGCAAGTACAAGAACCTCCGAGATTTCACTCTCGTGTTCGATGGTGACAATTTCCTCGACATCTTTGTCGGCAAGAACGGCACAGGGAAGTCCAATTTCTTTGAAGCCTTGGTCGAGATTTTCAACTTCATCTTCAGCTCGAAAAAGAAACGGTCAGACATTGGCTTTGACTTTGAACTTTTCTACGAGATTGACGGGCAAGATATTCGCATAACGCGCAAAGACGGGCAGATGGAAGTCAACGGCGCAAAGCGTTCCACCATTGGCACCGCGCCCATCCCTGACAATGTGATTGTCTATTACTCCGGCCACAGTGACACCATTGGCAAGACTGTTGATCGCTACGCAAAGGCCCATGCGCGGCGCAACAAATCATGGACTGGCGATGAAGTCCGCGCTTTCATTGGCATTGGCAATGAATACAAGGAAATGCTGCTCTCAATTCTGCTCCTTCAGCCTGAGGATTGCGCCGCGCGTCAGTATGTCTGCGATAAACTTGGGATCCAGGTTTCGACAGAAACTGTGACGCTAACGCTCAAGGCTCCGTCGTTCAAACACAGCCAGGTTGAAGTCGGCGATGTTGCGTCTTTTCTGTGGGGTGCCAAAGGCATTTCGCTGAGTTTCGTTGAACGGCTGCTCGAATGCGTGCGGGGTGATTTCACCCGGGACTCGCTTTATGATCGAGCCAAGGATCGTTATGAGATCCGGATAAATCGGGCTCTTTTCTCGGAGAAGTTTGCGGAGGAGACAGCATCTGGTCTTTTCCGTAGCCTGGATAATCTCAAGACCCTCGGAATGTTTGAGTCCCTGTCGATTCCCATCGGGCTGACAGATGGCCGTCCTGTGCAGGCCAAAGACTTCAGCGACGGTCAGTTTCAATCCATCTATATCTACGCCATCTCTGAGTTGTTTAAGGACAGGAACTGCATCACGCTGCTTGACGAGCCGGATGCCTTTCTTCATCCGGAGTGGCAGTTCGGCTTCTTGGAACAGGTGCTCGATATCGCGGGAACCGTGGCCGCAGACACCAATCATGTGCTGCTGAGCAGCCACAGCGCAGCAACACTGATTTCTCACGACAAGGACCGGATTGGGTTCTTCGATTTAAAGAACGGTAATGTAAATGCTTATAGTGTCCCCAAGAGGGTCGCCGTTCAAAAGCTCAGCGATAAGCTCATCAAATATACAGAGACCGAACAGCTACTCAGCATCATTAATGCGATCCAATTCAAAGCACAGCCAATTCTCTTCACCGAAGGAAGCATTGACCCCATCATTATCAAAGAGGCCTGGGCGAGATGCTTTGATCGGGAAATGCCCTTTATTCCGTTTTACGGGTTCAGTTGCTCGTATCTCAAACAGCTGCTAACCGATGACAGAATACACAACGAAATGAACGGCTTACCCGTTTTTGGGCTCTTCGATTTCGACAAAGCGTTCGATTACTGGAACGGGCTAAGCGATGAAATCGAAGTCAATGATTTGGAAGCAGGCCAAATCAAAAAAGTACCCAACAAGAACGCCTACGGAATTATGCTGCCTCTCCCGGCAAACGAGAAAATACGTAGTCAAGTTGTGCGCGACTTACCCGGAAACGTGAGCTTCGGTGGCGACTCTATGTGCGAAATTGAGCACTTGTTTTATGGAGATCCGCTGACAGAAGAATTTTTTGACGAAGAACCGTCTCCCGGTGGCGGTAGCAAAGTTGTCATCAAGTCGGACGCGCAAAAAGAGCGCTTCGCAAAAGATATCATTCCACGCTTGGAAGACAAATATTTCCACGTTTTCCGACCAATTTTTGAGTTTGTACAGGAAAAGCTTCAATGAGGCCGGAATACAAACTAAAGTCGTCTTAAGCGGTTATACCTATATTTTTAGTTGAAGTTGGATCGAGAGATGAGTCCGGGAGTAGATTGGACAGAAGTCGCAAGGCATCTTGATGCGCTTTATTCTGCTTCAGATGGCCTCGAGCGCCTGTTCCCCGGTCGAAAATTCACACTTGATGGTCATCTCGTTGGAAGCATCGGTGAAGTGGTCGCAGCATACATGTTCGATCTTGAACTTAACGCTGCTTCGACCCTAGGCCATGACGCGACTACCCGTGACGGCCGGAACGTCGAAATCAAACTGACTCAAGGTAGAAGCATCGCGCTTCGGCATGAGCCGGATCACCTGATTGTCTTGCAACGTGCCAAAGGCAACTCAATCAAGGTCGTTTATAACGGTCCCGGGTCAAATGCATGGCATGCAGCCGGGAAGTTGCAGAAGAACGGCCAACGACCGATTTCCCTGTCCAGGCTTTCCAAACTCTTTGAAGACGTTCCGGAGGTTGACCGCCTTCCGCAAAATAGGATGCCACCAGTATGAACGCCAATGGCCGAACGATCAGATTGTTCCTTGTTGATGGATCGCCATCAGGCATCTTGACGGCAGAGATCATGAACTGGACTGGCCATGTGATTTATGGGCCGAGAACACAAATCACTAATCTCCTGAAACGTGATGAAGTGAAACGCACCGGGCTGTACCTCCTTGTAGGTCAAAGTCCGGATAACCCCTTGAGATCAATTGTTTACATTGGCGAAACAGACAATGTTCGGCAGCGCCTAATCCAGCACAATTCCGACGAAAGCAAAGACTTTTGGGACTTCGTTTGCGTTGTTACGAGCAAGGACCAGAACTTAACCAAAGCGCATGTTCGTTATCTGGAAAGTCGCCTGATTGACCTCGTAAACGAAGAAGGACGTGCCGAACTCCGAAATGCTACAAATCCGGATTTCGGTTATTTACCCGAAGCGGACATCGCCGACATGAATTACTTCACCGAACAGCTGCGTGTCCTTTTGCCTTCGATAGGATTGGATTTTCTCCGTCCAACACCTTCGATTTCGCGACAACAGAACACTGATGAAGCTGCATTAGAAACTGGAACAAAAGTATCGTCGGTCCTGGACGATACCGCAGAAGCCGAAAAACGCTTCGTATTTGGTCAGACCCGACCTACGGAGGGTGGAGGATCAAGTCCGGAGTTTCGAATTGAAGTCAAAAAACCTCAAATTGTTGCCCGGGCCGTAGAATCGGATGGTCGCATGATCGTGCTGCAAGGCTCCGAAGCGAGACTAGATGAGCAACCTTCTTTGCTGAGCTCCGTCAGCTCGTTTCGCAAGCAACTAAGGTCCTCTGGCAAGCTTTCACAGACCGAACGGCCAGGCGTTCTGCGGTTTACCGATGATGTTGCCTTCACCAGCCCCAGCGCGGCTTCTCAAGCAATCCATGGAACAAGTCGTAACGGTCGAACAGACTGGATCAATTCTGAGTCCGGCGAGACTTATGCCGACTGGCAGGAAGCTCAGCTTAAAGAAATTGAAGCCGATTAAGTATGTCCGCGCTCCCATCATGGACCTGTCACGGTTTGATTCCGCCCCGAGTTCTCATTTAAGCGGCCCTGGCTTCGAATGCCAATGGGCTTTTCCATGCCAAAGCCGAGT
>NZ_JBSWYH010000042.1:0-29663 GCF_056161025.1 Roseibium sp. AWQ4_254 | reverse complement strand
CATCACGCGCCTTTAAGTGTCCATTTGCATAAGTGGACACTTAAGGCGCAAAATCGAAAAGCGGGAGGTGGGGTTCAGCGGACGCTCACGATCGTTCTGCTCGCGGACATTCCACTGGCCGCCGTTTCAGGTTTTCAACCATGGCAGAGAAAATCATGACGCGGAACTCCACCGACAGGAGCGCTCTTTCAACAGTCAAATCTCAAGTCGTAATTATAACGACAATCTTTGCGACAGGGCTCTATTTTCTCTGTCGAGAGTTCAACTGACACCGGGTCACGGCGCGAGGCAGTGTTTGTTCGGAACTTTCAATGGCCCGCACTGAGGACGTGAGGATGCTCAGCTCTTCTTGCGGACCCGCACTACCACTTCCACCCGGACGATTTCCATACCTTCCGGGGCTTCGGGAAGTTCGCCAACACCAACGCCTTCACCAGGAATATCAATCACCCGGTTTTCCCCTTCAATGAAGAAATGGTGGTGATCGGACACGTTGGTGTCGAAATAGGTCTTGTTGCCGTCAATGGCCACTTCGCGCAGCAGCCCGGCTTCGGTGAACTGGTGCAGCGTGTTGTAGACCGTGGCCAGGGAAACGGGCACATCGGCGGCCACGGCTTCCTCGTGCAGAAGCTCTGCGGAGATATGCCGGTCACCCTTGGAATAGAGCAATTCAGCCAGGGACACGCGCTGACGCGTCGGCCGAAGACCTGCCGTGCGCAGCATATCGGTCACGTTTCTGTCTGCGAATTCCAGTACGCTGTGTATTGTCATTCCAGCTCGATCCAACCTTTAAGTCTTTGCCTTGCTTGACTGTTTTCAGTTCAAACCGGACCATTCAAGCGCTGTCTCCTGCACTTTCCTGACCTGTTGTGCCATTTCTTGTGCTTAAAATGCAAGTTTTTCCGGTCCGACGCAACTTCCCGGCATGGCAATCCGACGTCGCGACTTTCGCTCAAAACCGGCCGAATTGCCCGTAAAGACAGGAAATTTCACGTAACTGACATCTTTCGGTGCTGGTTCCCCTGTGGTAGGAAGGCGCCGCTATCACAACGAAAAACAAACCCGTTCCACCTGGGACACCGGGTAGGAAACTAGAAAACGGATCCTGTATGACCGAGCGCCGCTCCAGCTACGACTACGAAGCTCTTCTCGCCTGCGGCCGCGGCGAGCTCTTTGGCCCCGGCAATGCGCAATTGCCGCTCCCGCCGATGCTGATGTTCGACCGGATTACGGAAATCTCCGAAACGGGCGGCGAATATGACAAGGGCTTTGCGCGCGCCGAGTTCGATATCAAGCCGGATCTGTGGTTCTTTCCGTGCCACTTCCAGGGCAACCCCGTTATGCCAGGATGCCTTGGCCTGGATGCGCTCTGGCAGCTGACCGGTTTTTTCCTGGGCTGGCTCGGCCTGCCGGGCAAGGGCATGGCGCTGTCCACCGGTGAAATCAAGTTCAAGGGCATGGTGACGCCGGATGCGAAGCTTGTCGAATATGGTGTCGACTTCAAACGGATCATGAAGGGCCGCCTGGTTCTGGGTATTGCCGATGGCTGGCTGAAAGCCGATGGCGAACAGATCTACAAGGCGACCGATTTGCGCGTGGGTCTGGCCCAGACCTGAGGCTTTTCTCAGAAATCGAATTTTGGCCGGTGTTTCTGTTCTTGGGAACGCCGGTTTCCGTATTATGATAAGGCTCAGGCGAATGCGAACATACCGCTTGTGCCCAATAGAAAGTAGGAGACCGCAATGAGACGCGTTGTCGTCACCGGTATCGGAATCGTGTCATCCATCGGATCGAATGCAGAAGAAGTGCTGTCCAGCCTTCGCGAAGGCAAGTCCGGGATCAGTTTTGCACCCGACTATGCCGAGCATGGCTTTCGCAGCCAGATCCACGGTATGCCGGATGTCGACATCCCGTCCCTGATCGACAAGCGCCAGCTGCGCTTCATGGGTGACGGTGCGGCCTATAACTACATTTCCATGCAGCAGGCAATTGCCGACAGCGGTCTTGAGGACAGTGATGTGTCCAACCCGCGGACCGGCCTGATTATGGGCTCGGGCGGGCCGTCCACCAAAAACCTGTTCCAGGCGCACCAGATCGTTCTGGAAAAAGGCTCGCCGAAGCGCATGGGCCCGTTCATGGTGACCCGGGGCATGAGCTCAACCAACTCGGCCTGTCTGGCGACCCCTTTCAAGATCAAGGGCATCAACTATTCCATCACCTCAGCCTGCTCCACCTCCGCCCATTGTATCGGCGCGGCCACCGAGCAGATCCAGTTTGGCAAACAGGATGTGATGTTTGCCGGCGGCGGCGAGGAACTGGACTGGACCCTGTCCTGCCTGTTCGATGCCATGGGGGCCATGTCCTCCAAATATAATGACACACCGCAAACCGCCTCCCGCGCCTATGACGCGACCCGCGATGGCTTCGTCATTGCCGGCGGCGGCGGCGTTGTGGTTCTGGAAGAGCTGGAACATGCCAAGGCGCGCGGCGCGAAGATCTACGCCGAAGTGACCGGCTATGCCGCCAATTCCGATGGCTATGACATGGTGGCTCCGTCTGGCGAAGGCGGAGAGCGCTGCATGCGCCTTGCCATCGAAACCCTTGGCGAGCGCAAGGTCGACTATATCAACACCCATGGCACCTCCACGCCGGTGGGCGATATCGGCGAGATCGAAGCGATCCGCCGGGTCTTTGGCGACAACCAGCCGCCGGCCTCCTCCACCAAGTCCCTCACCGGCCACAGCCTGGGCGCGACCGGTGTTCAAGAAGCGATCTACTGCCTGTTGATGCTGCAGAACGACTTCATGACCGCGTCCGCCAACATTGCCGAGCTCGATCCGGCCCTGAACAAGGACGAGATCGTGACGGAGCGGGTGGACGATGCCGGCCTCGACACGGTGCTGTCCAACAGCTTCGGTTTTGGCGGCACCAACGCCTCCCTTGCATTGTCGCGCTACCACGGCTGAGGAACCATACATGTCCGATCTTATGAAAGGCAAACGCGGCCTTGTGATGGGCGTTGCCAATGACCACTCAATTGCCTGGGGCATTGCCAAGACACTTGCTGACCAAGGTGCCGAGCTGGCTTTCACCTATCAGGGAGAGGCGTTCGGCAAACGCACCAGGCCGCTGGCCGACTCCGTTGGCTCCGAGCTGCTTCTGCCGTGTGATGTGGAAGACAGCGCGTCCATTGATGCGGTGTTCGACACGTTGAAAGACAAGTGGGGCAGCATCGACTTTCTGGTCCACGCCATCGCCTTTTCCGACAAGGCGGAACTGCGCGGCAAATATGCCGATACGACGCGGGAGAACTTCACCCGCACCATGCTGATCTCGTGTTATTCCTTTACCGAGATTGCCCGGCGTGCGGCGGATCTGATGCCCAATGGCGGTTCCATGGTGACGCTGACCTATGGCGGCTCCACCAAGGTGATGCCGAATTACAACGTCATGGGAGTTGCCAAGGCAGCGCTGGAATCCTCGGTGCGTTATCTGGCGGTCGACTATGGCGAACAGAATATCCGCGTGAATGCGATTTCCGCCGGCCCGGTGCGCACCCTGGCAGGGTCCGGCGTGTCCGACGCCCGGCTGATGTTCAATTTCCAGAAACGCAATTCGCCGCTATGCCGGACAGTGTCCCTGGACGAAATCGGCGGCACAGGGCTTTATCTCCTGTCCAGCCTGTCGGGCGGCGTGACCGGCGAGGTGCATTTTGTCGACAGCGGCTACAACATCATGTCCATGCCGCGTCTGGAAGAGCTGAAGGTTCAGGAAACCAAGTCCGATTGATCCGATGCAAGGTTACAGACTAAGAAAAAGGCGGCTCACGGGCCTAGCCCCTCACCTAAATGTGGGCGTGCAGTCAAAGATTAAGCCGAACCCTTTTGTCCAGAGGGCATGTCGGGGTTCGGGCATGCTTCAATAATTTGAAACAAGTAAGAATCTGTGACTTCCATGGCCCTGCGCCAGTATGAACGCAAATCGCCCGCTTCGCGCCCGCAAATTGATCATTCACCAGTGCTCGAGCTTGTCATGAAAGCCGCCGTTTGTTGTACGAGAACTGGGTAGTCGTCGCGACGTGAACGAACGGCAGCAAAGCGGACGAAGCTGCCGTTCGTCCTCCCCGAGGCAATCGCGGCTTTGGGCTGTAAGCGGACTGTCCGCTTACGGGTGGCTGCGATCGAAAATTGCCATTTTTCGTGGCACAGTCGATGAGAATGCAGCTGCGCCAGCAATGAGACGAAGCCCGTTTGCGCTCCTATGCGGGCATCGTTCTAGACCCCAGATCCCGATCTTCCTGCTCGCCACTAAGAAGTTGGGTCAGTTCATCGACAAGGCTGATGCGGTTGCCGCAAAACTGATAATAGGCGATCACCCTGAAACGAATTCGTTCGCCGTTCCTTTTTACCGCCTCGGCAATATGCACCGTTGCCGCCGAAACGCCGTCCGTTACGAAATGCTCGAAATTGACACTTCCCGATGAAATCGTTCCTTGAAGGGCCTGATGATGCGTGAGAAATTCGTTATAGTCGAGTTGCTTGCCGTCAACCCGCTGGACGTAGTCAGGCGTCAAAAATTCAGCAAGATCATCCTGCTTGGTTTTTGGATTCATGAATACTGCGAACACTCGTTGCAAAAGATCGTATGCTTCGCTCGGCGTCATTGCTTTATCGGTCGTCATGGGGTCACCATTATAAGCTGTGTTTCCAGTGTAAGATGACATTAGCCTTCTGATTGTTGCGCCACTAACGTAACAAAGCCATTCAATACGGTTTCGAGGCCATGTTTGACGTTCTTTCAGCGCTTTCTCAGTTCACCTCTTGTGGAGGTCCAGTCATACTGGCCGTTCGACAGGAGCAGGCGGAACGGCGACAGACTGACAGACACAGCCATGAGCAGGGCCAACTGCTGGGCACCCTGCGGGGCGTGATAAGCGTGGGCACGGATCAAGGCCATTGGATTGTTCCTCCCGTCAACGCTGTCTGGCTTCCTCCGCATGCTGAGCATTGGCTTACGTCTTCTGGCGCGTTTCGCGGCTGGAGCGTCTATGTGGCAAAGGAGGCGTGCGCAACACTGTCAAACTCCGTACGCGTCATAAGTCCTTCGGGACTCCTTCTGGAGGCGGTAGCGCGCGCGGCCACTTGGAAAGCCCCCCCGTCAACTCAAGCACAGGGGCATATTACGGGCGTCATACTGGACGAGATCGCCTCGACGCCGGAAGAGCCGTTCAGCTTGCCGATGCCGTTGGATCCCCGGTTACAGAAAATTGCGCGCGCGCTGGCGGACGATCCCTCCGAACGGCGGCCTATGAAAGCGTGGGCGGCGTGGGCGGGTGTAGCGCCACGCACGCTCAGTCGGCGTTTTGTTCTGGAGACCGGCCTCACATTCACGGCCTGGCGTCAGCGGTCGCTCCTGCTGAGATCGGTGGAAATGTTAATTGAGGGGCGACCTGTCACTACAGTCGCGTTTGATCTTGGTTACGAAACGGTCAGTTCATTTATCGATTTGTTTCGAGAGCACTTCGGGACGACACCCGGACGATATCTGAAGCGACCCTCCGGTCCCTGTCCTTAGAGAAGGTAACGAAGGCCTTTCACATCGAAGTCGGGCATTCGGCAACAGCGGAGTCTGTTTCCTTACCCTTGACCTCCGTTTATGGAGCGGTTGCTAGCAAGGGATGAGCTGTTATTCACCAATGGCCCCTTTGGGGCGCAAAGCTCACGTTCGAACGCTCCGCAGCACTGGTCAATTTGGGCTCCAAGCAGACCTTAGCTGCGCTTTGAACAGACGTCCGCGATGCGGACAAAGCGGACTGACGATGTTAATGTAATTAGACTGCATAGTCGGCTGGAGGACTTCATGTCTATAAGACGGACACTTCTTGAAGGGTCCCCATTCTTTGAGTTTATTAGTGAACGGTTTTCAAATTATCTGGTCGACCCTGATGCACTGGCGTACGCTGTCGAAGGTCATTTGAGGGGTGTCCTGGACTTAGGAGCTATCGATGGTTTCGACATTTTTCATGTCGTGGAAGAGACCTCGGCGATTTTGAGGGGCGTAGGATTGGCCCACATTCTACCTCGGAGTTTGTTGCCCTTGGAGGCTTCATTTCGAAAAGGGAATGGCAGCATTTCATATCGAGTTTTTCTGGGTTCGGAAGACGAGCGATGGCATGGCCTGACTAATAAAAAGCGATGGGCCGCTGTTTATCTCTACGCGACGGAAGGCTACGAACCTCAATGGAATTGGAGTGAACCTCAAGAAGGGTTCCTGAGTCCATAATAGGACCAAATATCATGTCAGAAATGGGCTCCAAGCAGACCTTCGCCGCAGACTGATCGACCCTCCCGTTGGGCCGGGAAGCGTTTACGAACCTCTCTGGCGCAAATGTCTGCGTCGCTAAACGCCGCCGGAGCCGCTTTGCTTGCAACCACACTTAGGGTCGGAGCTGGGCTCACGGGCCGCCTTTTTTGTTTTCAGCCTCAGGCTGAATTTGACCTGCTCTACTCCGCAGTCTTCAGTGTCTTCAGCCGGTAGAGCGTATCAAGGGCTTCTCTGGGGGTCAGGTCATCCGGATCAATCTCTGACAGGGCCTCCCGCACCGGG
Organism: Roseibium sp. AWQ4_254; assembly: GCF_056161025.1. Classification (NCBI taxonomy): domain Bacteria; kingdom Pseudomonadati; phylum Pseudomonadota; class Alphaproteobacteria; order Hyphomicrobiales; family Stappiaceae; genus Roseibium; species Roseibium sp. AWQ4_254. The sequence continues at coordinate 23,057 of NZ_JBSWYH010000042.1, read as the reverse complement.
TCCGGCGCGCTTGGCCCTGCGCCGGGTGGCGGCGGGGCGAGGCTGGCAAAGAGGGGCAATTCATCAATCAGTGTTTCGGCCGGTGCGCGCCGGTCCTGCTCTTCCAGCTGGCTGAGGACCTGCTGGGACCGTGCGACGACCGTGGCCGGAAGCCCGGCCAGTTTGGCCACCTGAATACCGTAGGACCTATCAGCCGCGCCGGGCACGATTTCATGGAGGAAAATCACCTCCCCGTTCCATTCCTTGACCGATACCGTGGCATTGGACAGCCGCTCCAGCTTGGCCGAAAGCGCCGTCAGCTCGTGATAGTGGGTCGCAAAAAGGGCGCGCGACCGGTTGACCTCGTGCAGATGTTCAATCGTGGCCCAGGCGATGGAGAGCCCGTCAAAGGTGGCGGTGCCCCGTCCGATCTCGTCCAGAATGACCAGGGAGCGGTCCCCCGCCTGATTGAGAATGGCGGCGGTCTCGACCATTTCCACCATGAAGGTGGAGCGGCCGCGGGCCAGATCGTCGGCGGCCCCGACCCGGGAAAACAGCCGGTCGACCACACCGATATGGGCAGACTGGGCCGGGACGAACGAGCCCATCTGGGCAAGGACGGCAATCAGCGCGTTCTGGCGCAGGAAGGTGGATTTACCGGCCATGTTCGGGCCGGTGATCAGCCAGATACAGCCGGTCTCCTGCCCGGTTTTCGGACCAAGCTCCGCATCATTGGCCACAAAACTGTCGCCGCCGGAGCGTTTCAGGGCGTGTTCGACCACGGGATGACGGCCGCCCTTGATGTCAAAGGCCCGGCTGTCATCCACCTGGGGCCGCGCATAGCTTTCTTCCTGGGCAAGCTTTGCAAGCGCGGCAGAGACATCGAGAAGGCTCAGGCCCTGGGCTGCGGCCTTGATGGCCTCGCCCGCTTCGATGATTGCCTGGGCCAGCCGGTCAAAAATCTCCAGCTCGATGGCGAGGGCCCGTTCCCCCGCACTTGCGATCTTGGACTCCAGATCCGCAAGCTCGGTGGTCGTGAAGCGCATGGCGCCTGCCATGGTCTGGCGGTGAATGAACCGGGCGGGATCGGCGGTCAGTTTGTCGGTCTGGGCTGTCGGTGCTTCGATGAACCAGCCCAGCACATTGTTATGTTTGATCTTCAAGGAGCGCAGGCCGAGTTCTTCGGAATAATCCGCCTGCAATTTGGCAATCACTTTGCGGCTTTCGTCGCGCAGGGCCCGCAATTCGTCAAGATCGGCGTGGTAGCCGCCTGCAATGAACCCGCCATCACGTTTTAAGAGCGGTGGCTCGTCCTTGATGGCGGCAACAAGCTCTGCGCCCAGATCATGGGGGGCCTGATCAAGGCTTGCCCGCGCAGCCGCAATTTCGGCCGGAATGGCATCATGGTCTGTCTGGTCAAGCACGGCGCGTGCGGCCGCCAGACCTTGGGCGATGGACAGAATATCGCGGGGCCCGCCCCGGTTGAGCGCGATCCTTGCCAAGGCCCGGGCCATGTCCGGAGCGCCTTTCAAGGTCTGGCGCAAGCCTTCGCGCATCAGCTCCTGGTCGAGGAAAAACGCCACGGAATCATGGCGGTGCTGGATGGCCTCCACATTGACCAGTGGTCCGGCAAGACGGCTTGCCAGCAGTCTTGAGCCGCCGCCGGTCACCGTGCGGTCGATGGTCGCCAGCAGGGACCCCTGCTTTTCGCCCGAAAGTGTGCGGGACAGTTCCAGATTGGCCCGGGTGGCCGGGTCAATCAGCATGCGCCCGGCCCCGGCCTCGCGCACGGGCGGGTCAAGCGGCGGGCGCTCGCCCAGCTGGGTCCGTTCCACATAAGACAGGATGCCGGCGGCAGCCGCCAGTTCCGCCCGGCTGAACGTGCCAAACCCGTCCAGCGTCTTGACGCCGAAATAGTTGGCCAGCCGGTCGGCAGCGGTGGCGCTGTCGAAAAAGGCCCGTGGAACCGGGGACAAAGCCCCGCCGGACTGTTCGGCGGTCAGGCGCAGCTCGGCCTCCTGAAGCAGGCTGTCCGCCAGGATCAGTTCGCGCGGGGCCACCTGGGCCAGATCGGCAGCCAGCCGCTGGTGATCGGTTTCCGCGACCTGGAACGAGCCGGTCGACATGTCGATCCAGGCCAGCCCATAGACCGCATCGCCGGTCAAAGACCCGCCCTTCAACCGGGCCAGCGCCATCAGATAGTTGTTCGCGCCCGCATCCAGAAGGCGTTCTTCTGTCAGGGTGCCGGGGGTCACCAGCCTGACCACATCCCGCCGGACCACGGATTTGGAGCCGCGCTTTTTGGCTTCGGCCGGATCTTCCGTCTGCTCGCAGACCGAGACGCGATGTCCCTTGGCGATCAGCTTTTGCAGGTAATCGTCGGCAGCATGCACCGGCACGCCGCACATGGGAATGTCATCGCCCTGGTGCTTGCCGCGTTTGGTCAAGGTGATGCCGAGGGCCTTGGACGCCACTTCCGCATCTTCAAAGAACAACTCGTAGAAATCGCCCATCCGGTAGAACAGGAGACTGTCCGGATTGGCGGTCTTGATTTCAAGAAACTGGGCCATCATCGGCGTGACCTTCTGGTCGGCCGGGGCTTGTTTTTGCGCGCTTTTTCCACTCATGCCTGATTGGTAGATCAACGGGGATTCAAGGGAAAGCGCTCGGGATGGAATAAGGGGATCGATCCAAAGGGAAATGTGCTTGTGCCCGCTTTCCACCAGACCTGACTGATTGCAAACGGCAGCCTGCAGGAAGGGGAGAAACGGGCTCCGGGACGGCTTGAGCTTTCTTTTCAAGTCTATATGGTCGAAGTCCAGCCCCGTTAAGTGGCGCGATCAAGAGGAAACGCCCGCACCATGTCCGCCGACAAATCTTCATCCAAAACCAGCGTCAGCTTCACAGATTCCGAAGCGCTGCAATTCCACCAGCAGGGCCGTCCCGGCAAGCTGGAAGTCACCCCGACAAAGCCCATGGCCACCCAGAGGGATCTGTCGCTCGCCTATTCGCCGGGGGTGGCAGTGCCGGTGCTGGCGATAGCGGATGATCCAAGCCGGGCCTATGACTACACCACCAAGGGCAATCTGGTGGCGGTGATTTCCAATGGCTCGGCCATTTTGGGGCTCGGTAATCTGGGGGCACTCGCCTCCAAGCCTGTGATGGAAGGAAAGTCGGTCCTGTTCAAGCGCTTTGCGGATGTGGATTCCATCGATCTGGAAGTCGACACGCAGGACGTTGAGGAATTCATCAATTCGGTGCGTTATCTCGGCCCGTCCTTTGGCGGCATCAATCTGGAGGACATCAAGGCGCCGGACTGTTTCATCATCGAGCAACGCCTGCGTGAATTGATGGATATTCCAGTCTTCCACGACGATCAGCACGGCACGGCGATCATCGCCGCAGCAGGGCTTTTCAATGCCCTGCACCTGACCGGGCGGGACATGAAAACCACCAAGGTGGTGTGCAACGGGGCCGGTGCGGCGGGGATTGCCTGTATCGAACTGGTCAAGGCCATGGGCGTGCCCCATGAGAATGTAACCCTTTGCGACACCAAAGGTGTGATCTACAAGGGCCGCCCGGAAGGCATGAACCAGTGGAAGTCTGCCCATGCCATCGAAACGGGTGACCGTTCGCTTTATGACGCCATGAAAGGCGCGGACGTCTTTTTCGGTGTTTCGGCGAAGGGGGCGTTGACTCCGGATATGCTGCGGGTCATGGCGCCCAATCCGATCATCTTCGCCATGGCCAATCCGGATCCGGAAATCACGCCGGAAGAGGCCGCCGCCGTGCGTGATGATGCCATTGTGGCCACCGGCCGGTCCGACTATCCCAACCAGGTCAACAATGTGCTCGGCTTTCCCTATATTTTCCGGGGCGCGTTGGATGTGCATGCCACCACCATCAATGACGACATGAAGGTGGCCTGCGCCCGGGCCCTGGCCCAGCTGGCCCGGGAGGAAGTGCCCGATGAAGTGGCTGCCGCATACCGGGGCAACCGGCCGAAATTCGGGCCGGAATATATTATCCCGGTACCCTTTGATCCGCGCCTGATTTCCACCATTCCGCCGGCGGTTGCCCAGGCGGCGATGGATTCAGGTGTCGCCAAACACCCGATAGTAGACATGGAGGCCTACCGGCACCAGTTGTCGGCCCGGCGCGATCCGATTGCCGGAACGCTGCAGCGGATCTTCTCAAAGGTGCGCCAGCAGCCCAAGCGGGTCGTCTTTGCCGAAGGCGAAGAAGAACCGGTGATCCGCGCGGCGGCGGCCTTTGTCTCCCAGGGGCTGGGCGAGGCGATCCTGATCGGCCGGGAAGATGAGATCCAATCCATGGCCCATCAGGCCGGGGTCGATATCGACCGGCCGGGCATCTCGATTCAGAATGCGCGCCTGTCCGACCGCAACGCGGACTACGCGCAATATCTTTATGGCCGCCTGCAGCGCCGGGGCTATCTGCTGCGCGATTGCCAGCGCATGGTCAATAATGACCGCAACTACTGGGGCGCCATCATGGTCGCCCGGGGGGATGCGGATGCGATGGTCACGGGCCTGACCCGGAACTATTCGGTGGCTCTGGATACGGTCAAGGCAACCATTGATCCCAAACCCGGCCACAGGGTCATCGGTGTCTCTCTTGCCTTGGTGCGCGGGCGCACGGTCCTGATTGCAGATACGGCGGTCATCGATATGCCTACGTCCGAAGAGCTGGCCGATATTGCTGAAGAGGCCGCTCATGTGGCGCGCAAGCTCGGCTATGAGCCCCGGGTTGCCATGCTGGCCTATTCCACATTCGGCCATCCGCGCGGCGAGCGCTCGGAAAAGGTGATCGAGGCTGTCAAGATCCTCGACCGGCGCCGGGTCGATTTTGAATATGATGGCGACATGGCTGCCGATGTGGCCCTGAACATGGACCGCATGGCCGCCTATCCGTTCTGCCGCCTGTCCGGTCCGGCCAATGTCCTGGTCATGCCGGCGTTCCACTCCGCGTCGATTGCTACGAAGATGCTGCAGGAGCTGGGCGGGGCAACGGTGATCGGCCCGCTTCTGACCGGGTTCGACAAATCCATCCAGATCGTTCCCATCGGCGCCAAGGACAGTGAGATCGTCAATATGGCCGCCATCGCGGCCTTCAACGTTTCCTGATCTTTCCAAGGCCAAAGGACCTCTGGAGCACCGTTCCCGGCCCGGACTGTGCCGGGAACGGGGAGCTTCCAGAGGCCGTTCGCCTTTCCCGGGAGCGTCTCTTACGGTATCCATTTGCTGTCTCTTGGGAAGAGAGGCTGAAAGCTGCGTTTGCTTCTGTAAAAATCGTTCGAAACTTGTCGCGACGAGCTGGCAATTGGTCACTTTTGCCAATAAACAGGAAGGTGGAGAACGCGGGGGCTCAGTCCGGATTGGTTGCGTCCGATGGGTCCATTGTCCGCAGCGGAGTTGAACTTCATGCGCCAGGAGACCTTGCCCCGGATCGGGCCGTATCACCTTTTGAGTGAGATGGGCCGCGGGAATATGGGAATTGTCTATGCAGGCCACCATAAGGACACGGGCCGGCCTGTCGCAGTCAAAACCGTTACATCCCCGGAAGTTTCGAAACTTGCCCAGATCCGGCGCGAGACCAGGGCGCTCGCTCGGCTCGACCATCCAGGTGTCGTCAAGATCCTCGATCACGGGATCTATGAGGGCGGCCCCTGGTATGCAATGGAGCAGCTCAGCGGCACAACGCTTGCCGATGTGATCAAACATCTTTGGGGGGAGGCGGAGCCGGCGGCACCCTCAGAAGACGATGAAGACCCCACACTGGAAACCGAAGGCGTCGATCAGACAATGATGCTGGAGACCGGACCAGGGTTCGTGGCCGCCGCGAACCTGTTACCGGCCGGGATGGCCCCGAGGCTGCAGCGGCCCCAGGCGGCAGCCGGCCGGCTGGCAGACGCGCTTCAGATTGTCCACCATATCAGCCAGACCTGTTCTTTTATTCACGGAGAAGGGATTGTTCACCGGGACTTGAAGCCCTCAAACATCTTCTTGAAAGGTGGCAACCAGCCTGTTCTGGTGGATTTCGGCCTGGTCAGTGACACCCATGGGGGCACTGCCCGGGAGTCTATTGATCAGACGGACAAGTTCGGCGGATCGCCCGCCTTCATGGCGCCCGAACAGATCCGTGGCGACGCCCTGGATGCCCGCTGTGACCTTTATGCGCTGGGCTGTATTCTCTATCTCATGGTCACCGGGCTGACCCCGTTCTCTGGTACGCGGCAGCAGATCCTGGACGGCCATTTGAACCGGGTCCCGGTCAGGCCGTCCGATCTGGTGGCCGGTGTCCCGGAAGCCCTTGAAGAGCTTATTTTGAGCCTGCTTGAAAAGACGCGCGACAAGCGGCTTGGCTATGCGGAAAATGTTGCGCTTGTACTGGAGGAGCTTGGCGCCCGGCCCTGTGCGGAGACCGCTGCTGCCAAGATCAAACCCTATCTCTACCGCGCGTCCTATGTGGACCGGGCCAGGGGCCGCGGGCGCATCACCCAAGGCTTGGAAGCGGCCCGCTCCGGGGCCGGTCAGGTTTTGCTGCTGTCCGGCGAAAGTGGTGCAGGCAAAACCCGGCAGCTGGTTGAATCGGCGAAAGCCGCCTTGCGCAGCGAGATGGCCACGGCAAGCGGACAATGCCTGCCCCAGGGCCTCCCGGGCGTGACCGGTTATGCCACCGCAAAACCCCTGTCCCCGCTTTTGCCGCTGCTGGATCAGATTGCCGACTATTGCACCGAAGGCGGTGTCGCCCGCTTCAGGGCCATTCTCGGGGGCCATTGCCGGGTGCTGGAGGACTATTCCGACAACATCAAAGCCTGTCCCCTGACGGGGGTCTGGCCGGCGGTGCCGGAACTGCCGATCGAAGATGCGCGCAACCGGCTTTTCAGGGCCTTGAAGGATGTTGTTGCCGCCTATGCCCAGGAGCAGCCGCTGCTTCTGATCCTGGATGATCTGCAATGGGCGGATGAGTTGACCATGGGCTTTTTATCCCATGTGGCCCAGACCGGTCTGGACGCGGTTCCGGTTCTGATCCTTGGCAGTTTCCGATCCGAAGAACGCAACGCGCCTTTGGACACGCTTCTGGAGGCGCCTGCGGTGTGCGAGATTGTGCTGAGCCGCATGGCACGGCCGGAAACCGAAGCCCTCGCAGAAGGTATGCTGGCCGTGCCTGCCCTGCCCCAGTCTTTTGCCGATTTTCTGATGAATCGCAGCAATGGCAATCCGTTTTTCATCGCGGAATATCTGCGCAGCGCCGTGGCCGAACAGGTTCTGACCCGCAGCCCCAAAGGCAAGTGGGTATTTGCCGGAACCGACCGGGAGCTGGAAACCCGCTACGAGGCGCTGCCGCTGCCGGAGTCCATCCGGGATCTTATCGACATGCGTCTGGCAGGCCTGAGCGAAAAGGCGCGGCAGGCGGCCGATTGCGCAGCCCTGGCTGGGCGCCAGTTCGAGATCGGCCTGATCAGCCAGGTGACCGGCTATGATGAGGAAGCCATGGCCGATGTGATCGATGAGCTGGTTGGCCGGCAGGTTTTGGAACCGGACGAAAACACCGGCTTCCGGTTTCTGCATGATAAGATCCGCGAAGTGGCCGACGGCCTTCTCAAAGCGGATATCCGGCGCAGCTGGCACAAACGGATCGCCGAGACGCTTGACAGCGGGGCAGGCGAGCTGGGCACCCGCGAGCTTCTGGATGGGCGCCTTGGCCGCCATTGGTCAGGCGCCGGAATTTCGGACAAGGCGGTCCATCATTTGCGCCGCGCCGGGGAAGAGGCCCATCGCTACCATGCGGTTGAGGAAGCGACACAATATCTGCAGGCAGCGCTTGCGGAAATCTCCCGGGCGGCGCCGGACCGGGCCACCCGGCCGGCTTTCTTCCGGGATCAGCTGATCGCGCTGAATGAAAAGCTGGCTGATCTCCTGATGCTGAAACGGCGGCACGCAGATGCCCGCGCGGCTCTGGAAGAAGCTCTCGCAGAGCCCGGCCTGCCAGCCCTCACTAGGGTCCGTTTGACCCGGATGACCGGCAAGACCTTTGAAGATGCCCACGAGCATGACAAGGCACTGGCCACCTATTCGGACGCAGAAGCCTTGCTGGTTGCCAGCGAGAAGCCGGATGCCGCATGGATGGACGAGAAGATCGACATCAAGCTGCGGCGGCTCTGGGTTCATTACTGGTCCGCAAAGGCGGAAGCGGTCGATGCAGAACTTGCCGAAACGCGCCTTCTGATCGAAGAGCATGGCCGTCCGGCCCATCGCTATGGCTTCTACTTTTCCCAGATCTTGAGCCGGTTGCGCCGCCAGCGCTATCAGGTGGATTCTGAAACGGTTCAGCTTGGCACCAATTTGCTGGCGGCTGCCATGGAGGCTCAAGGGGAAGCGGATATTGCCTTTGCCCAGTTCGAGCTTGGCTTTCTGCTGCTCTTTGCCGGGGAGCTAGAGGCAGCGGAGCCCGAATTACAGTCTGCCTTGACCATGTACCGGGCCATCGGTGAAGCAAGCGGGGAAACCCGGGCGCTTTGCTATCAGACCATTCTGTTCCGCCGCATGAAGCGGGTTGCGGAGGTTGAAACCCTTGCCCGCGAACTGGAAGACCGGGCCAGGGCGGACCGGATGACCGATTATGTCGGGATTTCCCATGCGCTTTCGGGCTGGGCCGCGCTCAAACGCGGGGACCTGGAAGGGGCCCGCAAAAAGACGCGGGATGCCCAGGCGTGCTGGGACAGCCTGTCCTTCATTTATTCCATGCAGTGGACCGGCCTATTGACCGGCCTTCATCTGGCGGTGTCCGGCAAAGATCCGTCTGAGGCGGCCAAAACGGCGGAGCAGCTATTGCACCCGGTGCAGATGAAATTGCCGGACCGCATCAACGATGCGCTCACAGACGCCGTTGCAGCTCATGAAGCCTTGCAGGATCAGGACGTGATCCGGCACGCGCAAGAGGCGCTGCGGGCGGCTGAAGAGCTTGGATTTCTGTAACGTGTTTCCACCTTTTTGAACTGGAGAAACTGGAATGATCCTGGTAGTTGGCGCAACCGGAGTGTTGGGCTCGGAGATTTGCAAGAAACTTGCCGCATCCGGAAAACCGGTGCGAGCCCTGGTCCGGCCGGACAGCAATCCGGAGACGGTTGCGGCTTTGTCCCAGCTCGGTGTGGAGACCGTGCTGGGAGACCTCACTGACAAGGGATCGCTGGCGGCGGCCTGCAAAGGCGTCAAGGCGGTCATTTCCACGGCAACGTCCGTTGGGATGCGCAAGGAAAGCGACAGTTTTGAAACGGTCGACCGCCAGGGGCAGCTGGACCTGATTGAGGCGGCGGAACAGGCCGACGCCACTCAGTTCATCTACCTGTCCTTCCCACCGTTTGCCGGTGATTTTCCACTGCAGACGGCCAAGCGTGCGGTGGAAGCCCGGCTTGAAGCGTCCAGCCTGGCCCACACGGTTCTGCAACCGCCGCATTTCCGCGAAGGCTGGTTGACGGCCCCGCTGGGTGTCAATCCGGAAACCGGTGCCTTGAAAACCTGTGGCGGCGGCGCGGGCGCGATTTCCTGGATCGCTCTGGAAGACGTGCGTGATGCGGTCTGCGCATCCGTTGACCGGCCGGCGGCTTACAACAAGATCCTGCAGATCGGCGGCGATGAGGCCGTCAGCCAGTCCGATATCATCGCGCGGTGCGAACATCTGGCCGGGCGGTCTCTGGAGCGCGAAGACACACCGCGCGCAGCGCTTGAAGATATGGCTGCATCCGGTGACCCGCTCCTGAGCACCTTTGCCGGGCTCATGCTTGTCTGTTCGGAAGACGGCTGCGTGATCGACAACAGCGATGCCCGGGAGATCCTGGACTTTGCGCCGCGCCCGTTGAGCGGTTTTCTGGAGCAGCTCGCTGCAGACCTGTCAAAGTCCTGAGGACAAAAGCAAGCCGCGATGAACGCGGTGCATGCTCGGAATGTCAGCGGCTCAAGATTGAGCTGCTGACATCACGAAATGATATTCCCGGGCAAGCGTTTGCAAAAATGCCTGACGGCTGCCGAGACCAAGTCCTCTGAGCAGGCTGTCGAGATGGGCCGGGGCGTCCATCTGGAGGCGCTTCTTGAAGAACCAGGCCACCAGTTCCTGATCGCTCAAGCCTGTTGAGGCCGGATCTGCGGCCTCGCGGCCCGTATCCTTGAGCCAGCGGGCCTTCTGGCGGGCCCGTGCCGCAATGGCACCATATTGGCCAAGGTCCCGCAGCACGTCGGGAAGGGCAGCTTCGATTTCATTTTGTGTTTCCAAGCGCACGCTTTCACTTGCGTGCTCGCGTTTCATGAAGGCGGTCAGGCCGTCCGTGTCGAGTTCCTGCGCCGCCATCCAGGTCTGAATGGCGTCTGGGGCGGCCAGATTTCGTTTCAGGAAATAGGTGTTCAGCACCGCGTCAAAGGACCGGCCTGTGTCCGAAGACCCGCCCCGGCGGCTGGCGCGCAGGGCCAAGGCCCGGGCCATGGCCAATTTTGAAATCTGTTCGAAAACGGGGGGATTGAGCCGGAGTTCTTCAAGCAGATGTTCTGGTGCAAGCTCCTCCCCACCGGGTGGGTTCGCCTGGCGGATCATCCGCTCCCAGGTGTCCGTGTGTTCAAAGGCATAGGTAACCGTTTTCGGCCGGACGTCTCCCACCGCAAAGGCAGCCACCTCTTTGAGCAGGTCCAGTGCATCCTGCCGTTTGAGATCAACGGCACCGGTGGAGAGCCAGTCACGCAGGCGGTTCACCGTGTCCGCATCGGCAAGGTGCTGGGCGGCGGCCACCACGGCCCGGTAAGACCTTTTGGAGAAATGCAGGGCTTTCATCGCCTGGATCAGCCCGTCCTTCAGCTCGGCCGGGATGACCGTGTCCTGAACGGCCCGGTCCAGTGTGGCCCTGATATTGACCATTGCTTCGGACAGCACCGGATACCCCACATCCGCCGGGCCATGGACGATGGCAACTTCGTCGTCATCCTCCAGCAGCTCATCACGGAACCACTCAAAACAGGTTCCGATCCCGGTCATACCGAAATCAGCGAGTTCAGCAGCCCGCAGGGCGCCCATGCTGGCCGCGCCGAACACATGCACACCCTGGCTCATGGCATAAAGGATTTCCTTGTGCCAGACCGCAGGCACCTGCTCGAAATGCCCGTCAATGATGCCAATGATCCGGGCACCGTTTTCAACGGCACGGTAGAGATCCCCTTGAGAGACCGGCGGCAGATACTGCGCCGCCAGCTCTTTGGCGGCTGTTGCCACCGGCAAGGTCGGGCCTAGAAAAATGACCGGTTTCATGCCTGTGCTGCCGCCTTGATCCGTTGCAGTTCCGCCCGTGCCCGCGCGCCGGGCATGGCACCGGGCGCTTCATGAATGCCTTCCAGACCGGGCACCACCATGCGCACAACCTCAATGCCCGGCACCAGTCCGCCGAGATTGACCGCGACGGCTTGGTCTATCCCGGCCTTTTTCAAAAGGCTGACCTGCAGCTCCACGTCGCTGGCCAGACTGGTCGTCTGGAATGTTTCCACATCCTGGAAGCTTTGGCAGGGTGTTTCGGCCAGCTGCAGGATGTGGTTCTGATGGCGGCGCACAAGCTCGGGATTGCGGGCGGCCTTGAAGAAATCCCGGTGCGCATCGTCCCGGGCCCCGGCAATATAGGTCAGGCGGGTTTGCGCCGCCTCGGTCAGGGCGCGCAGCAGGGCAATTTCTTTCGACGCATGGCAGCCGCTGCCGATGCTGGAATAGACGGCCCCCAGATGATTGGGGGTCTTGTCGGCTATGAGACAATAAAACACGGGCAATCCGATGTCGCTGGCAATCGACCAGACACCGACATGCTGCTGGGCGTCCTCAAGCAAGGCAAGCGCATTGCTGCAAAGATCGTCATCAATCGTGGTCAGATCGATGCCCCGTGCCGGATTGCCGGAGCCGCCACTGACCATCCACAGCGTGATCGCGTCCCGCTCGACCAGTTCGCAGATCGCATGGCTGGCCGCTTCCAGTGGGTGATTGCCGCTGGCGAGCCCGTTGGAATTCATCTGCAGCGCGCCGCTCGCCTGGGGCAGGGGAAAGGAATAGTTCGTGTGCACCATCTCATAGGGCACCCAGATGCGCTCACCGGAGAGGAGATCTTCCCCCTCGCACCACAAGACGGGCCGCTGGGGATCGAACCGGGTACCGGAAACCTGCGGCAACCTGGCGACATCGGCGACCGGCCCGACGTCGCGCATTTCGTTGAGATGGGCAAGACGCAAGGGCAGTTTCACATGTTCGGCATGATAGCCTTCAATTGACTCCATCAAGCCGGACGCCTTTGCGGCGGCCAGGTCCAGCCCCTTGCCCTGCGATACGGAAAGAGATCTAGAATTGGGCCGGTAAACCGCGATCACCGGAAGCCCGATCGTGTCCAGCCCGGTTATATTGGCAACCCGGGTGATGCCAAAGCGTTTAAGGTGTGGCCGGATTTTCTCAACGGTCTCTTCCGGGGCAATCAGCCGGTGGGTGCCCCGCGTATGGACTTTGCCGGTGTCCTGTGAGCCTAGACCAAAAAGCCGGGGTCCTTGGGAAGGATCCCGGCCAGGGCCGTCAAGCTCATCCTGGTGGGAGGAGAGCGTCATGATGGAAATTTAGTAGCCGCCTTTCATGACGTCGAGATTCAGCAGAAAGCATGTGGCGGGCGGCATGATGGTAAGGTCTGCTTCGCCTGGGACTTCAGGAATGCTCGCAGCTGCAGCACCATTTACAACAAGGTGTTTAACGCGATCATTTTCGCTCACCTTATATTTTTCCATTGATTTCCAAGTAGCCGCCGGAATGTGATAATAATCCTCCCCAAAAACAATCAGGATATCTTGTTTGTATACGGGGTTTTCATCTGAAGTAGACGACATTCTCAACTCCTAATCTATATTAGTGATTCTATCAACTTATGACTATCAAAACATGTCATAAATATCAATCATTCCAAATGAAAAGAAACTAGATCAGGGTTAAAATTTCGTAATCCCATTGCGGAGCGTCTAGCCTATCAGACTTTTTATTTACTACTAATATCTGGAAATGACGGTTCTTTATAGGATTTGGTAAGTTACAATGTCATAATTGTCGAGGCGAAGCGGGAAGCTTGGGAAAGTTGAGACAGGGGGCGTTTTGTTGCTGACGCAGTGGGATTCGAGTTCGGCCCAGGGAAGCGGCTCCCCGGACGCGGTGTCAGGGACAAACGAGATAGCAGGCTTCATGATAGCAGATGACATTACTATTGATGGCGACCAGACATTGGTCGCTGACGACGAAGAGGGGAACCGGTCACCGGACCTCAGCCGGCGCCCAGGTATTGTTTTTGTCAACGGGCAGGATGCCGGGCAGTCCTTTGTTCTTGACCGGCCGCATACGGTGATCGGCCGCGCATCACGCTGCGAGATCAGGGTACAGGAAAAGGATGTCAGCCGGCGCCATGCCCTGTTCGACCTGTCGATGAACGGCGTGCAGATTGTCGATCTCCGGTCCCGCAACGGGGTCTTTGTGAATGAAAGCCGGGTTCAGCGCTGCTATATCAAGCATGGTGATATCATTCGGCTTGGCGGTGATTTGACCTTGCGCTTTTCCTGGCTGTCCTCCACGGAAATCGCATTCTTGGAGGAAATGTATGATGCGGCCGTCTTCGATCCACTGACCAACGCCCATAACCGGCGCTATTTTGGCAATGTCCTGACCCGCAGCGCTGAACAGTATGTCTCGGGGGGCCGGGACATGGCGCTTCTGATAGTCGATCTCGACAATTTCAAGAAGCTGAACGACACGTTTGGCCACCAGGTCGGCGATCAGGCCCTCTATCATGTGGCGTCTTTGATCCGCTCTGAGATGGGGGAAGCCGATACGGTCTGCCGGTTTGGCGGTGAGGAATTCGCTATCCTTCTGGACCGGGACGACCATGCCGAAGCGCTTCAGGTGGCGGAAGCCATCAAGAACACGGTTGAAGATAACCCGCTTGTCTCCGGGGGGGTCAGGATTGGCATGACGGTGTCCATCGGAGTTGCCATGATGCGTGAGGTCAATGGTGACCCGGATGCCGTTTTCGCCCTGGCCGATGCCAGAATGTATGCGGCAAAAGAAGCAGGCCGGAACCAGATCCGCTTCGCATAGGGTTCGAACCGTAGGCAGGGCAGCAGCCTTCAGCCTCAAAGCCTCGTTTAAAGTCCCTTGCGCTGTGCTGGCCGCAGGCTTTGAAACCGGCGAACGCCCTCGCGGGGATGGGCGGCAAGAGATCGGCATGTGACCTGTGGAACCACGCTTTAAAGTGGCATAAGGGAAATTTGCTGGATCAGGCGGCAAATCGCCTTTTGACAAACCGCTTCCCAGCGGCGATACCTCGATCCCATGTCTGATATTCACGTCAAGATCTGCGGTCTGTCGACCGAGGAGACCATGGAAGCCGCACTCGAGGCCGGCGCGGACATGGTCGGGCTGATGTTCTTTCCCAAGAGCCCCCGGCATGTGTCGCTGACCCAGGCCTGCAAGCTGGCCGATATGGCGCGCGGCAAGGCGGAGATCGTGGCGGTGACGGTCAACATGGATCCTGACGGCCTGTCGCGCATCCGCGAGCTTGTCGATCCGGACAGTTTCCAGTTCCATGGAGAGGAAGCCCCGGAAGCGCTGGCGGCCGCCAAGGTCATGCATGGCAAGAAGGTCATCAAGGCGCTCTCCGTCGGTGAGCAGGAAGATCTGGAACGGGCCGAATATTATTCCATTGTGGCGGACTGGCTGCTGTTTGATGCCAAACCGCCCAAAGGGTCGGAGCTTCCGGGGGGCAACGGCGTGTGCTATGATTGGACACTTCTTAAAACCTTGAATTTGAAAAAACCGTTCCTGCTATCCGGCGGGCTCGACCCGGACAATGTTGGCGAGGCAATCCGCCAGAGCGGCGCCCGGGCCGTCGATGTCTCCTCGGGCGTGGAGCGGGACAAGGGCGTCAAGGACGCAGAGCGAATTCGCGCTTTTGTGGCAGCTGCCAAAAGCGCCTGATTTCCGGCGGGACCGGGTGAAGGAGTAAACGCGTGAACGATATGGCGAACAGTATCCGGACCGGACCGGACGACCGCGGCCATTTTGGCATTTTCGGCGGCCGTTATGTGGCCGAAACCCTGATGCCGCTGATCCTCGACCTGGAACAGCATTATAAGGACGCCAAGCACGATCCGGCCTTTCAGGCCGAGATCGAGACGTTGAACACGCATTATACCGGCCGTCCCTCGCCGCTCTATTTCGCCGAACGCCTGACGGAAGAGCTGGGCGGTGCGAAGATCTACTTCAAGCGGGACGAGCTGAACCACACGGGGTCCCACAAGATCAACAACTGTCTCGGCCAGATCCTTCTGGCCAAGCGCATGGGCAAGACCCGCATCATTGCGGAGACCGGCGCCGGGCAGCACGGGGTGGCAACGGCCACCGTCTGCGCCCGTTTCGGCCTGCCCTGCGTTGTCTATATGGGCGCGACCGATGTGGAACGGCAAAAGCCGAATGTGTTCCGCATGAAGCTGCTGGGCGCCGAAATCGTGCCGGTAACAGCCGGGGCGGGCACCTTGAAGGATGCCATGAACGAGGCACTGCGGGACTGGGTGACCAATGTGGAGGACACCTATTACCTGATCGGCACAGCCGCTGGTCCCCATCCCTATCCTGAAATGGTTCGCGATTTTCAATCTGTGATCGGCAAGGAATTGCGTGAGCAGATGCTGGAAGCCGAAGGCCGCCTGCCGGATGCTCTGGTGGCTGCTGTGGGCGGGGGGTCCAATGCCATAGGCCTGTTCCACCCGTTCCTGGATGACAAGGACGTCAAGATCTATGGTGTAGAAGCTGGTGGCCGCGGGCTTGTGGGTGAAGAACATTGCGCCTCGCTGACGGCTGGAAAGCCGGGCGTGCTTCACGGCAACCGCACCTATCTGCTTCAGGATGATGATGGCCAGATTTTCGAAGGCCATTCGATTTCCGCCGGCCTCGACTATCCCGGCATCGGGCCGGAGCATTCCTGGCTCAAGGAGATCGGCCGCGTGGAGTATGTGCCGGTGATGGACAGTGAAGCGCTGGACGCGTTCCAGCTGCTGACCCGTGTTGAAGGCATTATCCCGGCGCTCGAACCAGCCCACGCCCTTGCTCATGTGGTCAAGCTGGCTCCGCAGATGGACAAGGATCAGATCCTGGTCATGAACCTGTGCGGCCGTGGCGACAAGGACGTGTTTGCCGTTGGCGAAATGCTGGGCTTTGACATGTAGAAACCCTGTTGGTTTCAGCAGTTTGCTTGAAAAAGCCGCATGCTCTTGGCACGCGGCTTTTTTGATGCACCGGCCAGACCGGTATCCACTTTAAGGCAGGCCGCGTTTCACCTGAGTTGCCTCTCGCTTCCCGATAACAAAGAGGACACCGCAAAAGACAAAACGATCCGCAGTCATGAGAACGTGGCGTGTGCTTGCTGGAAGGCTCTAACGCCTTTCCGGATTGCGGGGTGCGATTGGTTTGGCCGTCAAAACGGCCTGAAGCAACTGGTAGCGCCCGCGCGCATCCAGCTGTCTGGCTTGTTGCAGCAGGGCAGGTTCGGTGTGATCGATGGGGCGATTGCCGGCGACCTGCTGGGACATGCTGGTCTTGATGTCTTGCACCCGCCGCCAGATCTGCTCATGCAGCGGAGGGGGCGTAGGTTCAAAAAGTGAATGGGCCATTTACAGCTCCTTGTGTGTGTGGGAGCTAACATAGACGCACCTTGTGCGCTTTTCCAGCCTATATTTTTGCAGGTCTGCTAGTCCGTCATTGCATTGCCCTTTTGCCGGGGTCTGACCGTGCCGATAAACCTCCAAACCGGTAAGACGGGTGTCTGTCTGATAAGACTGGTATGCGTCCAAGGCACGGCACGTCCTTGGCAAAAGGAGGGCTTTTGGAGGTTCTTGATTGACATAAGCTGGCCCGCTCCCCTACATCGCACAGGGTTTGAACTGGAAACGCAAGGGCCGCCTTCACTGCGGCAAGGGTGATACTGAATGACGGAAACGCGTATCGACCGCCGCTTCAAGGCTTGTGCCGAGGCTGGCCGGCCGGCTCTGGTGACCTTCGTCACGGCGGGGGATCCCGACCTTGAGACCTCCCAGGCGGTTTTGAACGCGCTTCCCGCAGCCGGGGCTGATGTGATCGAGCTCGGCATGCCGTTTTCCGATCCGATGGCCGAAGGCATTCCGATCCAGCTCGCCAACCAGCGGGCTCTGGCCGCAGGCCAGACCATGGACAAGACGCTGGAAATGGTGCGCCGGTTCCGCGACCAGGATCAGGACACCCCGGTCATTTTGATGGGCTATTACAATCCGATCTATGTGCGCGATCCAAAGCAGTTCGTGGAGATTGCCCGGGATGCGGGCGTTGACGGGTTCATCATTGTCGACATTCCGGCCGAAGCTGACGACGAGCTCTGCCTGCCCGCCCTCGAAGCCGGTCTCAATTTCATCCGCCTGGCCACTCCGACCACCGATGACAAGCGTCTGCCGGCGGTTCTGGCCAACACGTCCGGTTTCGTCTATTACGTCTCCGTAACCGGCATTACTGGTGCCAAGATCGCCGATACCGGCCGGGTCGCAGAAGCGGTCACCCGCATCAAGAGCCATACGGATCTGCCGGTGGCGGTCGGATTTGGTGTGAAGACCGCCGAACAGGCCGCCGAGATCGGCAAGGATGCGGACGGCGTGGTTGTCGGATCGGTTCTGGTTAATGCCATCAAGGACAGCCTGGACGAGGCAGGCCGGGCGACGGACAAGACCGTGAAAGCGGTGAGTGGCGTTGTGGCAGATCTGGCCGCAGGCTGTGCACGGGCCCGGACGGGCTGACCCGGACGGTTTGAATTAAAGGATTTGCAGCGGACACCTATTTGTTTCCGCGAAGAAACACCGGGCCGGATTGAGAGCCCTCACCCTGGTCATAACTCGAAAAGACGGACACGTTAGACGTGAACTGGATCAACTCTATCGTACGCCCCAAGATCCGCGACCTTTGGAAAAAGCGCGAGGTTCCTGAGAACCTCTGGATCAAGGACCCTGAAACCGGGGAAATGGTGTTTCACCGGGATCTGGAAGCCAATCTCTGGGTGATCCCGAATTCCGGCTATCATATGCGCATTCCGGCGCGCAAACGCGTGGAAGCCTTTTTCGACAACGGGTCCTATACCGATATCGAGACCCCGGGCGTTCAGGCCGACCCGCACAAATTCCGTGATTCCAAGCGGTATACGGACCGGCTGCGCGAAGCCCGGGCAAAATCCGGTGAAGAGGAAGCGGTCATCGTCGCCAAAGGCAAGGTCAATGGCATGGACATGACCATTGGCGTGCAGAATTTCGACTTCATTGCCGGATCGCTCGGTATGGCCGCCGGGGAAGCCATTCTGGCAGGCATGCTGAAGGCGGTTGAAGACAAGACCCCCTTTGTCATGTTCACCTCTTCCGGCGGCGCGCGCATGCAGGAAGGCATCCTCTCGTTGATGCAGATGCCGCGCACCACAGTCGGTGTGCAGATGCTGCGCGAGGCGGGCCTGCCCTATATCGTTGTCCTGACCAATCCGACCACCGGCGGCGTGTCAGCGTCCTATGCCATGCTTGGCGACGTGCATATTGCCGAACCGGGCGCGCAGATCGGTTTTGCCGGGCGCCGGGTGATCGAGCAGACCGTCCGTGAAAAGCTGCCGGAAGATTTCCAGACCGCAGAATATCTGCTTGAGCATGGCATGGTCGACATGGTTGTGCCGCGTCAGGAGATGAAGGAAACCATCGCCCGGATCTGTGGAATTCTGCTGAAACGGGACGTGGAACTGCCGAAGCTGGAAGCGCCGAAACCGCAACCGGCAGAAGAAGCCGAGGCATCGGACGGATCCGGCGGGGATGGCGCCGCCGAGGCAGAAGGCAAAAAGGACGCGGACCCGGTCAGCTGAGCAGGCCGCACGGCCTCTGCACCAGTCTGCCGACTGTCCTATTTGCGGCATAAGCGGGAGAAATCCGGCAGAGCGGCTTGTCAAGCAGGCGGTCATCCCCTAAGGCGATAGAGGGAGGAACGGGCAGCCATCAGAGTTGATGGCGGTGCCCGCCGCAGGCACGTTTAAACTTACAGGACAAAGGACCCTTCGGAGGGCGCTTTGGATCAAGTCACGAAAATCCTGGACAGGCTGCTTGCGCTGCATCCCAAGGAAATCGACCTGTCCCTTGGCCGGATGCACCGATTGCTTGGCGCACTCGGCAATCCGGAAAGGAAGCTGCCGCCAGTCCTCCACATTGCCGGAACCAATGGCAAGGGCTCGGTCACGGCCACCTTGCGCGCGGTGCTGGAAGCCTCCGGAAAGCGCTGCCACGTCTATACATCTCCGCATCTGGTGTCCTTCAACGAGCGCATCCGTCTGGGCACGGATGGGCGGTTCGTCACGGACCCGGTTCTGTTCGACGCGCTCCAGCGCTGCGAGGAAGCCAATGCGGGTGCGGAGATCACCTTCTTTGAAATCACCACGGCAGCCGCCTTCCTGATCTTCGCCGAGCATCCGGCGGATATCCTGCTTCTGGAAGTGGGGCTTGGCGGGCGCCTGGATGCGACCAATGTCATTGACCGGCCGCTGGCGGCGGTGATCACGCCGGTGTCCATGGATCATGAAAAATTCCTGGGCGATGATCTGGCGGCGATTGCGGCGGAAAAGGCTGGCATCATCAAGCAGGGTGTGCCGGTGCTGTCGGCCGAGCAGGCTGACGAGGCTCTTGCGGCGATTGAGGGCCAGGCGGCGCGCTGCCGGGCGCCCATGACCACATTTGGTCAGGATTTTGTGGCCCTGCCCGATCTCGGCCGGATGGTGTTTCAGGATGAGGACGGCCTGATCGACCTTCCGGCCCCCAGCCTTGGCGGCAATCACCAGTTTGCCAATGCGGGTCTGGCTCTGGCAGCCCTGAAAACCGTCGGCCTGCTGCCGGAGGACGACGTGATTGCCAAAGGCCTGAAAGCGGTCAACTGGCCCGGGCGGCTCCATCCCGTCATTCAAGGGCCGCTGGTGGAGATGTGCCCGAAAGGGGCTGAAATCTGGATTGACGGCGGTCACAATCCGGGGGCGGGGGTGTCGATTGCCCGGTTCATGGGCGAGCAGGAGGAGCGCTCGCCGCGTCCGCTCTATCTGGTGTCCGGCATGCTGACCACCAAGGACCCGGTTGGTTTTTTCCGCCCGTTTGACGGTCTCGTGCGCCATGTGGGCACGGTACCGATCTCGTCCACGGCGACCGCGAGAACGCCGGAAGAGCTGGCTGATCTCGCCCGCTGCGCAGGCCTGGAAGCAACCCCCTTTCCCTCACTGGACGCGGCGCTGGCAGATGTGGCAGCTTGTGCGCTCAAGGATGGGGAGCCGCCCAGAATTCTGATTTGCGGCTCGCTTTATCTTGCCGGCGAAGCCCTGGCCCGGAACGGAACGCCGCCGGACTGACGCTGCCGCCGGGACCAGTCTCAGGAGCCCAGTTGATGCGTAGCAAATGCACCGTTTTTCTGACCGCAACCGCCTTTCAGGCCGCTTTGGTCTTCTCCGCCGCACCGGCCTTTTCCCTGTCAGAACAATATGAAACGCCGCCGGAACAGGACCCGGCAGTCGTGTTGGAAGGCAAGGAAAACGGCCCCGGCTATGCGGTGCTTTCACCGGTGCGCAGCGATGGGTTCTTGCGCATCTACCAGCTTCAGACCGACCAGGGCGTCCAGCAGGTGGAAGGCGATGGTCTTTTGAAGCTCAGGCTGTCCGAACTCAAGGTTCTGATCGCTCTGGAAAGCCTTAAAAATGACGCCAGTTTCGTCGATGGCCTCAAGCAGGCGGCCATGAAGCCTGTGGAATTCGTGGAAAGCACGGTGACCGATCCGGTCGGCACGGCGAAAAGCACCGTCTCCGGAGTTGGGCGCATGTTTGGCCGTCTGACCAAGGGCGTGGAAGAGGCGGTCTCCGGCAAAGCGGGCTCTCCGGCGCAGCTGGCCAAATCGATCACCGGTCAGGCCCGGGCCGAACGGGAGCTGGCCTTTGATCTCGGTGTCGATCCTTACACCTTCTATAAACCCCTGTCGGACAAGCTGAACGAAACCGCCAGCGTGACAACGGCCGGAAACTGGACGGTCAGTGCCATCACTGCGCTTTTGCCCGGGGGCATGATTGTCTCTGCCGCCCGACAGGCGGATAATTTCAGAACCGTGATCGTCGACAGCACACCTGCGGAACTCAAGGAGCGCACGGCGGCAGCCTTCCGTTCGGCCGGAGTTTCGGAGGCGACCATTGCCCGGCTTGCGGCCAATCCCAACTATACGGCCTCGGAAAAAGCGGCGATTGCCTATCAGTTTCAGGCCATGACCAACGTCCAGGATCTGGATCTGATCGCCTCCAAGGCGGCGGAGGCCCAAAGCCGGGATCTGGCCTATTTCCAGCTGCGCCGGGTGGTGCTTCTGGAAACCTATCACCGCACGATTGCCGGCCTGTCCCAGATCCGGGAGGTCAATGGCATTCCGGTGGCCCTGCGCCGGGATGGCCTGGCCGCCATTGTACTGCCGCTGGATCTGGTGGCCTGGACGGAAACCGCCGCCCACACCTTTTCATCTCTCCATGAAGGCATGGGGGGGCTGCCCTTTCCGCCGACCGGGGTCGATTTCCTGATTACGGGCGATCTGACCCCCATGGCCGCCGAGCGGCTGGCTTCCTTCGGCTGGGACATTACCGGCGACTTTCCCATGCCCGAAGGGCCGGTGCATTGATCCGGTCTGGCAACGGGTGAGCCTGAAGGTCTTCATGTCCGCAGCCAAGCGGCTTTCGGCCCCTAGGTCGTTGACTTTGCAATTTTTTTCCAGAAGACGGGTCATTGAAGTCGATGGGGACATTCCTTCAGAACCGTCCCATGAAACCCGCCGCCGGGTGCGCGAAACCTGGCTGCGGGCGGAAGGGTTAGGGATGGGGGTAAACGGCATAGCCGTTTCCGGATGAGCGTCTGTTTTCCTGGCAGCGTTGCGCCAGAGCCTCTAAAGGCTCTCCAGCACCGGACCGGTGAGACCGGTTTCCCAGCCGAGGATGGCGCGTTTGCGGGTGAGACCCCAGTGGTAGCCGCCGAGGGTGCCGCCCTTGGCCAGCACCCGGTGGCAGGGCACGACGAAGGAGATCGGGTTGCGGCCCACCGCCGAGCCTACGGCCCGGGAGGCTTTCGGGTTGCCAAGGGAGGCGGCGACCTGAGAGTAGGTTGCCGCTTGACCCATGGGGATCTTCAGCAAGGTCCGCCAGACCCGGATTTCAAAATCCGTGCCGATCATGACAATGTTCAAGGGCTGGTCCTGCCGCCATTGGCCCGGGTCAAACACCCGGCTTGCATAGGCGGCGGTTGCCGCAGGATCCTCTTCAAACCCGGCCGCAGGCCAGCGGCCACACATATCGGCCAGCGCCTGGTCTTCTTCCCCCGGATCGGCAAAGCCGAGACCGGCGAGCCCCTTGTCTGTTGCCATGATCAGAACCTGGCCAAAGGGAGACGGGTGAAACCCATAGGCAATCCTGAGCCCCTTGCCCCGGGCGCGGTAGTCCCCCGGTGTCATCGCTTCATGGGTGAGGAAGAGATCATGCAGGCGCGAGGACCCGGACAGCCCCACCTCATAGGAGGTGTCCAGAACGCTGGCGGTGTCGCGCAGCAGGGCCTTGGCATGATCCAGCGTGATGGCCTGTAGAAACTGTTTCGGCGTCAGCCCGGCCCAGCGGGCAAAGACCCGCTGCAGCTGGATGGGCTGCAATCCGGCGTCCCGCGCCAGTTCCTCCAAGGAAGGCTGCGCCCGCCAGTCGCCGGTGATCCGCTGCAGGGTTTTCCGGACAATGTCGTAGTTTTCCGCGGCCTCCGTGCCGACAGCAACCGGTTCCGGAGGGCTGGTGAGACGGCTAATACCAACCTCAATAGATAGGAACCGATCTGACCGTGTTTGAGGACTGTTCGGCAAGGAGCAGGTTGCAGGGCGATATGGTTTATCGTTCAAAACCTGGGACGCAGCTGAACAGTCCTCAAACACGGCCTCGG
>NZ_JBSWYH010000041.1:0-30515 GCF_056161025.1 Roseibium sp. AWQ4_254 | reverse complement strand
GCTGGCCTCCTTGTCCAGCCCTCAGCTTGAATCACTATTCACCACAAAAGGGAACCCAAGACGATTCAGACTTTTTGGGAAATGCTCTAGACTTCTTCCAGTAGGCCGACGCTCGCAAAAGTGGTCGTTCAATGCAAATAGAACAATCGGCGGGAATGCGGACAAAGGTGATGTCGCTGCGCCTGCCCCGATGACTGTCATTGCCGCCAAGCAGGAATGCTACGCTTCACGTGGCCAGAACTTCGGGAGGGCAGAGACAAAACGGTGCCCTCGCACGACGGTGAGGATTTGAGGGCTCCAACTGCCATTCGTCACGATCAGCCCGCATTGCCAAAATAAACGAAGCTCATCTTGTTGCCATCAAGATCCCGGACATAGGCCCCGTAAAAATCTGGCCCGTATTGCGGACGCGGACCCGGCTCCCCCTCATTGGTGCCACCAGCAGAAAGTGCCGCTGCATGGGCCGCTTGCACCTCGGCCTCACTTTCGCATAGCAAGCCGACCATATTCCCATTGCCTGGCGTTGCCGCTTTCTTGTCAAACGGTGGCGTTACCCAAATCCGCCCGCCGCCACGCAGGCCATAGCAAAAACCATGGGGCATGAATTCCATGACCACCGTTCCGCCAATCAGAGGCAAGACGGCATCAAAATAAGCCCTTGCGTTTGGAATATCATTCGATCCAATCATCACATAATTTAGAGACATTCCCGCCCTCATCCGAACATGAACAAATAGTGAACTTATCATATCTCATTGGCTATGGGAAAACCTGGACATCCTCCGTCCGGATCGGACCCGGCGCCTGACTTTTCCATGCTTCTTGATGAGCAACTGGATCTTTCAGAACAGTTTACAATTCGCGGCCTGCGAAATTGGCATTCCGCGGCAGCGCCACGACATCAGAACATCCCGAAAGGGTCGAACTCACTCCGATCTCCGGTCCAGTCAATGCCGGGACTGAACCCTTACGGATTCCCCGCCCGCTTGCGTCTGAAAAACGACAGGAACGAGCGGCCCTTGCCGCCCTCTTCCGCCTCGCTGCGCAGGCGCACGCCGGTGACCTTCAGGTCGAACACGGCGACCATGTCCACCTGACCGTCCAGCAGCTCAATATTCTGTTTGGTCGGGTGGATGGAGAGCTGGCCGGTCAGTTCCACCGGCTCATAAACAGCCTCCGGCTGCCAGTCGGTCGCCAGCGTATAGCGGATGGTCTGGTTGGGATCGGGCGGCGGCATATGGCTGCACATGCCCGCTTCGGGCACCAGATAGCCGCTTGAGGCCGTTTTTCCGTTCTTGTCCAGAACCGGGATCACATAGCCTGGAATGACAACGTCCTGCCCATTCAGCGCCTCATTGCCGGCCATGATCGCCTTGGCCCGCTTCTGGGCGATCGATGCCATCTGGGACAAAAGCCCGTCCGTATCAACGCCTGACGCGGCCAGTTTGGCCTCGTCCCGGGAAAGCTGGTCCTGAAGCTGGGCGCGGATGCCTGCGTCAAGCGTGTTGCTGGCCAGCTCCTTGCGCAGCCGGTAGACCTCGCCAAGGGTGCGCAGCTGGGGGAGCGGCAAAACCTCGAACGGGTTCTTGAACTTGGCGGCCTTAGGGTCAACCAGATCCGGCCAGTCAACCTTCTTCGCCGCGAGGGCAGGCTGAGCCAGACCCAACAGCAGCGTCACGAACACCGCTTTTGAATAAAACGCCCTGCGCATGGGACGGTCTCCCCTGTCTCGAAGGTCACCCGACCCGCATATCAGACCCGGGCCCAGGGTGCACGGTCAATTGCTGGTGATGACAAAGGTTTCATATGGCCGTTTTGAGGCCTGTCTCCAGGGAAAACCCATCTCACTTGAGAGAGAACCATATGACCGGGGTTGGAGGTCTTGCGGATCAAGCTGCGAAGCAGAGCTGGAAAGAGGGGCATGAGATCGCTCCGGGCGGGAAATCGGGGCGCAATCTGGGTTTGAACCTTGACCCGCCTGCCCCTGTGCCCCTATCTGCCGGGAAACAAACCCAAAGAGAGCTGCAGCCCCATGGAACTGGAACACGCCCCGAATGACCCGACACGCAAGGAGCTGTCACCGCTTCTGAAACTGGCGCTGGAACTGGGGCCACTCGGGATCTTTTTCCTGTTCAACGCCCGGGGTGAGCAGATTGCCGCCGCCTTTCCCTTGCTTCAGGCCGTCGGCAAGCCGATCTTTCTGGCAACCGCCGCCTTCATGGTGGCCATCAGCGTGTCGCTGGCGGTGTCCCTGTGGCTCACCCGGCGGCTGCCGGTGATGCCGCTTGTGTCCGGCGTGGTGGTGCTGGTGTTCGGCGCGCTGACCCTTTGGCTGCATGACGATCTCTTCATCAAACTCAAACCGACCATCGTCAATTGCCTCTTCGGCGCGGTGCTGCTGGGCGGGCTTTTGTTTGGCAAATCGCTGCTCGGCTACGTGTTTGACAGCGCCTTCCGCCTGACCGATGAGGGCTGGCGGAAACTGACCTTCCGCTGGGGGGTGTTTTTCTTTGTTCTGGCGGCCATCAACGAGATTGTCTGGCGTAATTTCTCGACAGATTTCTGGGTCAACTTCAAAGTGTTCGGCGTCATGCCGATCACTCTGATCTTCACCTTCACCCAGCTGCCCCTGATCCATAAATATGCGGTGACCGACGAGGGCAGCAGCCAGGACCCGTCAGATGCCCCGAACACCGGCAGCTAACAGAACGGCATTCCGCCAGACACACGCCCTCAAACAAAGCATGCCGTGTTCAAGGGAATGTCAAACCGTTTTGTCAGTTGCTTTGACACCTTCGATGTGAGGCAGCGAAGGGCGAATCCAGCCAAACGCGATAGGCTCTGCAAGGTAGACCCGCACCTTGTGTCACTTCACGCTGGTATCAGACCCCGGACGCAACCGCTTCCGGGGTCTTTTCCGTTGGTCAGTAGCCATTCCCATGGCCGAAGGAGACATCCCGCCGGGCACCGGTGATGGAGACGGAAAAACCTGCAATCACGTCAATCAGGGCAATCACCATCAGAATGAAAAAGAGAGACGTTGCCGCCGGCTGCAACACCAGAAATTCCACCAGATAGGCCACGAACACGAGCACGGAAAACATGTGGTCCAGAAGCGCAGTGGAGCCGATGCGCGTCGCCTTCAGGATTTCGATGAACAAAAACACCAGGCCAAGCGTGATCAGAAGATCGCTTGCCAGAAGCTGAAAGGTCGCCCCGGAGACCATGGTCACCGAAATGACCGGCTCGGCCCAGAAGCCCGGATTGCCCGCCCCGGAGGTGAAGGCCAGGGCATTGTAGATCAGAAGGGTGAACAATGTGAAGGGAATGGCCGAGAAGAGGCGCATCATGAAGCTCCGGGTGATCCTGGGGGACAGTCTGCAGGCAGCCTGCCGAAAGTCGGTGGACAGCCGCGACCTGACACGATCAGCAAAGCGATTTCAAGGCAAAGAAAAAGGCCGGCCTGTCGAAACAAGGCCAGCCTCAATCCTGGTCTGCCATCCGGCGATCCAACCCGAAAACGATGCTTATGCGTCGTCTTTCGGGGAAAGGATCTGACGGCCCCGGTACATGCCGGTCTTCAGGTCAACGTGATGCGGGCGACGCAGTTCACCCGAATCCTTGTCCTCGACGTAAGTCGGCTGCTTCAGGGCGTCCGCAGAACGGCGAAAACCGCGCTTCATGCGCGAGGTTTTTCTCTTTGGAACGGCCATTTTGTTTTTCTCCGTGGTCCATAACCGCGCGGCCCGGACCGGGTTAGCCCGGGGCGTGGCGTCACGCAACGTGTTGGAATGCGCGGCGTTATACAGGCAACGCCAGCGTTTTGCCACCCCAAAGACGAAATTTTCTCAGTCTATTTATTCCATCCCCCCGGACCGCGCCAGCGGCACAGGCTCATTTCCCCAGAACACAGCCGAAAATCGGCCCTGCGGAGCCCACCCGCGCATGGTTCTTCGCAGATAGCCGCCGGTGCCCGGACGAGGGTTTGGCAGGGTTGCGGCCTTTTGGGTTGGGCAGGGCCGTTGCCAGACGCGCCGCCTCCACCGTGCTCAGATCCTTGGCTTTTTTGCCAAACCAGGCCTGGGCGGCAGCCTCGGCCCCGAAAATGCCCTCTCCCCATTCGGCAATGTTGAGATAGATTTCCAGAATGCGCCGTTTGGTCAGCATCGCGTCCAGCATCAGGGCGAGCGGCAGCTCCAGCACTTTACGCACATACGAGCGCTCGCCCCATAAAAAGAGGTTCTTGGCGGTCTGCATGGTGATGGTGCTGGCCCCGCGCGGGCGTTCGCCCTCGCTGAGCGCGGTCACCTGATCCTTCAGGAGGCTCCATTCCACCCCGTTGTTGGAACAGAAGCGGCTGTCCTCGGAGGTGATCACCGAGCGGATGAGATTGGGTGAGATGTCCTCCAGCGGCACCCATTGCCGGTCAACCCACAGGAACTGGGCATAGCGGGCCACCATCAAGGTACTGACCGGGGGCACGACGGAATAGAGCACGGTCAGGGCCGGTGGCAGCAGCAGGACCAGCACAAGCGCCTGGATCATCCGCTTGCGCAAATGCGGCCAGAGCGGCAGGGCCCCGGCCACAGGGCCGGACGCGGCCGCGCCGGATCCGCGGCCGGATTTCCGCTCAGCCTTTCGGGCCTGTTTCGCTCCGGCAGCGCCGCTGGCTTTCCGCCCCTTTGCGGAGGCGGATTTTCCGCGGCCTGCCGGGGCCTTGCCCGCTGCTCGTGCCCGTGCCATTCAACTCCCGTTCAATTCCCGTTCCGCATCGACCATGAAATCGCGTGTGACCGGAACGGCATCCCGTTCTTTGGACAACAACAGCTGAAACACCATGTTTGAGCCGTGCAAAAAACCAAGTTCCACAGCACAGAGATAAAATTCCCACATGCGGCAGAAGGCCTCGTCATAAAGTTCTGCGGCTTCGGCCCGCTTGTCCTGAAACCGCAGCCTCCAGTCCCGGATGGTATAATAATAGTGCAGCCGGAGGATTTCCGCATCGCACACCCATAGCCCAAGCCGCTCCGTGGAGGCAAAAACTTCCGATAGGGCAGGCACATATCCGCCGGGGAAAATATATTTGCGGATGAAGGGCCCGGTGGTGCCCGGCGGCGTCATGCGGCCGATGGAATGCACAACCGCAAAGCCCTGGTCCGTCAGACACTCCCGGATCTTGCCGAAATAGGCATCCAGATGGCCGATGCCCACATGTTCCATCATGCCGACGGAAATGACCCGGTCAAACCGGCCTTCAAATTCCCGATAATCCTTCAGCACAAAGCGCACCCGATCCTCCAGCCCGGCGGCGCGCACCCGCTCTTCGGCAATCTTGACCTGTTCCGGCGAGACATTGAGCGAAGTCACTTTCGCACCGGCTTCGGCCATGCGGATGGCCAGCGAGCCCCAGCCGCCGCCGATCTCCAGCACCTCCATGTCCGGGCGCAGGTCCAGCTTGGACACCAGATGGGTGAGCTTGGCCGCCTGCGCGGCCTCAAGGCTCTGATCCGGGGTGGTGTAATAGGCACAGCTGTAGTTCAGCCCCTCATCCAGAAACAGGCGGTAGAGATCAGTCGACAGGTCATAATGATGCCGGGCCTGGGCCTTGGCCCGTTCCACGCTGTTTTTCTGCTGCCGCCGGCGCAGCGCCTTCCAGCCCTTGCGCAGCAATCCCTGCACCGGATGGGCACCAAGCGGGGCCCGGTTGATGGAAAACAGGAACATGAAGTCATAACATGTCGAGCCCTCCTCCATGGTCAGCGTGCCGTCCATATAGGCCTCGCCCGCCGCCAGCTCGGGATTGAGAAAGAGCGAGGTGTGCAGTTTCCTGTCGTGCAGACGGATGGTCACTGTGGGCCCGTCGTCGCCGGAGCCGAAACTGTGCAGAACACCACTGGCATCGTACACTCGCATACGCCCGCGTTTGATGAAGGACCGCAACAGGCTCGACAGCAATTTCATAAAGATCACCTTTGGAAAAGACCCCAGGCCGTGAGCGGGACGCCCCCGGCTTTGACACTTGAAACATCTGATTTTTCAAATTCCGGTCTTGACGATACAGGGATTTGGTTTCAGGGAAACCCGGACTTTGGCAAAGCAGGCAGAATTCTGCCCGGAGTGGACCGTGACATTTGATCTGAAGCAGCACCTGACGACCCAGGCCCGCCAGGTGGAGGCCGCCCTCGCCCGCGTCCTGGACGGCGCCGTACTGGAAGGCGAAATTGTCCGGCCCGCGCGGCTGCTGGCGGCCATGCGCCACGGCGCGCTGAATGGCGGCAAGCGCCTCCGCCCTATTCTGGTGATGGAGACGGCAAGGCTGTTCGGCCGGGCGGATGACGGTGTCGTGGAAGCGGCCTGCGCTCTGGAACTGATCCACTGCTATTCGCTGATCCATGACGATCTTCCGGCCATGGATGATGACGACCTGCGCCGGGGCCAGCCCACGGTGCACAAGGCTTTTGACGAGGCCGCCGCGATCCTGGCGGGTGACGCCCTGCTGACGCTTGCCTTTGACGTGATTGCCGGTGAGGCAGTGCACGCGAATCCGGGGGTGCGGCTCAGCCTCAGCCGGGATCTGGCCCGCGCGTCGGGCCTTGGCGGCATGGCGGGCGGGCAGATGCTGGACCTGGAGTCTGAGCACCGGGAGCGCAGCGAAGCGGAAATCCGCCAGCTGCAATCCATGAAAACCGGGGCCTTGCTGCGCCATGCCTGCCGGGCCGGGGCCGTGCTGGCAGATGCCGGTCCTGCCGACATTGACCGCCTGACCCGCTTCGGCGACGTGATCGGGCTGGCCTTTCAGCTGGCCGACGACCTTCTGGATGTGGAAGCCAGCCCGGAAGCAATGGGCAAGGCCACCGGCAAGGATGCGGAGGCGGGCAAGGCAACCCTGGTCGGCCTTCTGGGCACCGGCGCCACCCGTGCCGAGCTGACCCGGCTGCGGAACGAGGCCGACGCCCTGCTGGCGCCTTATGGGGAGGCCGCAACGGCTCTGCTGGCGCTGGCCGATTATATAGTCACCCGCCAGAGCTGACGGAGTGGGCCGGAAGCGGAGCGTAACGCAGGACTTGCCGAGTATCTATTCCGCAGGATCTTTCGGATCTGTGCCGAGGCGGCCGAAATCCGGGGCGTCGGTTTCCTGTCCCGCCTCGATGATCGACCGGCGAATGCCGCGCGTACGGTTAAAAAGGTCAAACAGCATGTCGCCGTCCCCCCAGCGGATCGCCCGCTGGACCGCCGACAGATCTTCTGAAAAGCGCGACAGCATTTCCAGAATGGCGTCCTTGTTGTTCAGACAGACATCCCGCCACATGGTCGGATCTGACGCCGCCAGGCGGGTGAAGTCGCGAAAACCGGACGCGGAATATTTGATCACTTCGGATTTGGTAACCGCCGCCAGATCATCGGCCGTGCCGACAATATTGTAGGCGATCAGATGGGGCAGGTGGGAAACGATGGCCAGCACCAGATCATGGTGCTTGGGGTCCATCACATCCACATTTGAGCCGCAGCCCTCCCAAAAGGCCTTAAGCTTGCCGAAGGCGGCCGGATCGGTCCCTTCCGGCG
Organism: Roseibium sp. AWQ4_254; assembly: GCF_056161025.1. NCBI lineage: Bacteria > Pseudomonadati > Pseudomonadota > Alphaproteobacteria > Hyphomicrobiales > Stappiaceae > Roseibium > Roseibium sp. AWQ4_254. The sequence goes on along the minus strand of NZ_JBSWYH010000041.1, from coordinate 22,952 downwards.
GTGTCAGAATGCACCAGCGTTGCTCGAACAGCGCGGCGAAGCCTGCATCCGGGCCGGATTGCTCTGTTCCGGCAATCGGGTGACCGGGAATGAAATGAACCCCGTCCGGGACATGGGGGCGCACCTGATCGACGACCGACTGTTTGGTCGAGCCCGCATCGCTCAGGATGGCACCTTTCTTGAGCGCAGGCGCAATCCACTTGGCCACTGCCTCGTTGGCGCCCACCGGAACACACAGGATAACGAGATCGGCGTCTTCCACAGCCACCGCCGCATCCAGCTCATAGCAGTCCCCAAGACCAAGCTCTTCGGCCCGGCGCAACGTGTCCGCAGAACGGGTGGACACCGAAATCTCCTTCACCAGACCCCGCTCACGGGCGGCAAGGGCAATGGAAGACCCGATCAGGCCGATCCCGATCAGGGCCAGCCGGTCAAAAAGGGGAGCACCAGTCATGTATTCTTGTTCTGCCTTCCGGCTTTTCCCAGAAAGTCTTTCAAATGTGCCACAACCGTCCGGTTGGCCTCTTCCGTACCGATGGACATGCGCAGCGCGTTGGGCAGGCCGTAATTGGCCACCCGGCGCAGCACGCAGCCACGCTCCAGAAGATAGGTATCCGCATCGGCGGCCTGCTTGCCCTTCTCGTCCGGGAAATGGATCAGCACGAAATTACCGACACTCGGCGTCACGGTCAGACCGAGCTTTTCCAGTTCCCCGCTCACCCAGGGCAGCCACGTCTCATTATGCTCGACCGCCCGGGTCACAAAGGTCCGGTCGCGCATGGCGGCCGTCCCGGCGGCAATTGCCATGCCGGACATGTTGAACGGGCCTCGGATCCGGTTCATGGCATCGATGATGTGAGCCGGACCGAAGCCCCAGCCGATGCGCAGATTGGCAAGGCCATAAATTTTTGAAAACGTGCGGGTCATGACCACATTCTGAGAGGTCGCTGCCAGTTCCAGCCCGCTTTCATAGTCGTTCCGGCGCACATATTCACCATAGGCCGCATCCAGAACCAGCAGCACATGCGGGGGCAGGCCCGAATGCAGGCGCTTGACCTCCTCAAAGGGCAGATAGGTGCCGGTCGGATTGTTCGGATTGGCCAAAAAAACCATCTTGGTCCGGTCCGTCACCCGCGCCAGCAGCGCATCCACATCGGTGGTCAGGTCTTTTTCCGGCGCAACCACCGGGGTGGCCCCGGCAGCCCGGATGACAATTTCATAGACCAGAAACCCATGCTCGGAATAGACCGCCTCGTCGCCCGGAGCGAGATAGGCATTGGCCAGCATGGTCAGAACCTCATCGGACCCGGCGCCACAAATGATCCGCTCCGCGTTGAGGCCATAGACCTCCGCAATCGCAGCTCTGAGTTCCGCCGAACTGCCATCAGGGTAAAGCTCCAGATGGGCGGCAACCTCCCTGGCCGCCTCAACCGCAGCCGCACTTGCCCCCAGCGGGGATTCATTCGACGACAGTTTATGCAGGGTCTTGCCATGGGTGCCCTTGGACTTTCCGGGCACATAGGCGGCAATATCCAGCACACCTGCTCTCGGTTCTGGGCGGTCCGGCGTCCTCACCGGCATTTCCTTCACTGTCGTCATGTCGTCCCTATCACTTCATCCTTGCCGCCTCCCGCCGGCAGGTCGGCGCTGCCGAACTCGTCGTCAGCATCCCCTTCCGCATCGATCGGCGCCGCATAACCGCCAACCCGCCGCAAGACACCGGGCTCAGCCCCGGCCTTTTGACAGGCGTCCCGGACATCTTCCTCGCTAAGGTCTCCGGAAATCGCCAGAAGGGCATCCACCCCGTTGGCGGAGCGGAAGAAACTCATCACCTCAATGCCCTGATCCATCAGTCGGCCGGGCAGAAGATCCGACCAGCGGGCATCATACACCGCAATATCGGCACTCTCCGCGAGACTGTCCGCCTTGCCCAGCACCAGGGCCGGCAAATCGGCGGGCCGCTCGTCCAGAACCACAAAGGGCAGCCGGGCTTTCACAAGAGCGCCGGTCTCGCTCAGACCCCTCCACCAGGGCAGATCCGCCCGGTCGCTGAGCGCAACAAGGCCGATGCCAGCCCTGGACAGGGCCACGGCATCCACCACATCGGCAGCATCGCTGCAAGGGTCCAGCTCCACCGAAAAGCCGAAATAGAAGCGGGCGAGATCCAGCATCTCGATCAGCTCGGCCCCGCCATCCAGAAATACGGTCACATCACCCTGCAGCCCGGTGCAGGCGCAGATAATATCCCGCCACAAATGCTCCACCGTGGCCAGGGGCAGGACGCCCCGGTGCCGCTCGACCATCTGGCGCATGCTGTCGGCATCCCGTTCCGGATGGTGAAACCCGGATGGCACACCCGTGGCCATTCCGGCTGCGCGGATTGCAGTTTCTGCGTCAGCCCGGGCGATCAGGGCCTGATGGATCTCAGCGTCAATCCCGTCAACGCGCGCGCGCAGATCAGCAAGGGTCTGCCCGGTCTCCGGTGCTTGCGGCATATTCGCTCCAGCCTTGTTTACAGGTTCAGCGGCGCATAGTCATAGGCATGTGATCGCCCAAAGGCAAAAGAAAACGTTGACACTGCAAGCGCTGCACGGCTAGGTCGCCAGTCTGGCTGTTTGTCCCAGAGGATCTTGCGTCCGGCTTTCCGGGTTGTCAGGCCCGTCCGGGATGCACATCCAAGGCCTGCCAGACCAGAACGAGAAGACACCCGTTTCGCTCATGCCCGCTGACAGCACACCTCCAGCCGACCTGAAAAACCTGAACCCGGGCGAAGCCGAATCCCCGTCCAGCAAACTGGCGAAATTTCCCGCCAGCGCTCCGCTGGAATTGGATTCAGGTATCAAGCTCGGTCCCTGGCAGATTGCATATGAGACCTATGGCACGCTGAACGCGGACAAGTCCAACGCCATCGTCGTCTGCCATGCGCTGACGGGAGACCAGTATGTGGCCTCCACCAGCCCGGTGACCGGAAAACCTGGCTGGTGGCACCTTATGGTCGGCCCGGGCAGGCCCGTAGACACCAATCATTATTTCGTGGTCTGCGCCAATGTGCTTGGCGGGTGCCTCGGCACCACAGGCCCGGCCAGCCTCAATCCCGGGACCGGAACCCCCTATGGCCTCGACCTGCCGGTGGTCACGATCCGTGACATGGTCCGCGCACAGGCCCGGCTGATCGATCACCTTGGCATCGAGACGCTGTTCGCCGTCATTGGCGGCTCCATGGGCGGCATGCAGGTGCTGCAATGGGCGGCCAGCTATCCCGAGCGGGTTTTTGCGGCGGTGCCGATCGCATCTGCCGCCCGCCACACCTCCCAGAACATTGCCTTTCACGAGGTTGGCCGCCAGGCGATCATGGCCGATCCCAACTGGCGCGGCGGCAATTACATCGAAGAAGGGGTCAGGCCCACCAAGGGGCTGGCGGTCGCCCGCATGGCCGCACACGTGACCTATATGTCGGATGAATCGCTGCATCAGAAATTCGGCCGCAACCTGCAGGACCGGGAGCGGCTGACCTTCGGCTTTGACGCGGATTTCCAGATCGAGAGTTATCTGCGCCACCAGGGCATGACCTTTGTCGACAGGTTCGACGCCAATTCCTATCTCTATGTGACCCGGGCCATGGACTATTTCGACCTGGCCCAGGAATTCGGCGGTGCACTGGCAAGCGCTTTCCGCAACACCCCGACCCGGTTCTGCGTCATGTCCTTCACCTCCGACTGGCTGTTCCCGACCTCTGAAAGCCGCCGGGTGGTCAAGGCGCTGAACGCGGCAGCGGCCAACGTGTCCTTTGTGGAAATCGAAAGCGACCGGGGCCACGATTCGTTCCTGCTGGACGTGCCGGAAATGTTTGACACCATTCAGGGCTTCATGACGGGGGCGGCCCGGGCCCGGGGCATCCCTGCCCCGGGGGAGGAGGCCTGAGCCATGACACCACTCCCCAAAGACAGCCATACCGGAGAGGTCCGCGGGGACCTGAAGGTCGTTGCCTCCCTGGTGCCGGAAGGCGCCCGGGTTCTCGACATCGGCTCGGAGGATGGAACGCTGCTGGATCATCTGGTCCATCAGCGCCGGGTGGACGGGCGCGGCATCGAATTGAGCCAGGCCGGGGTGAACCGCTGCGTTGCCAGAGGCCTGTCGGTGATCCAGGGGGACGCCGATACGGATCTGGACGACTATCCGGACCATGCCTTTGACGTGGTCATCTTGAGCCAGACCCTGCAGGCGACACGCGCGCCCAAGGAGGTCATGAGCAACCTGTTGCGGATCGGCAAGCAGGTGGTCGTCTCCATTCCCAATTTCGCCCATTGGCGCAACCGGATGCAGCTCCTGTTCCGGGGGCGGATGCCTGTGACCAAATATCTGCCCTATGAATGGTATGACACTCCGAACATCCACTTCTGCTCTTTGCGCGACTTTGTCGAATTGTGCCGCGAGCTGGATGCGGATGTGAACACGGCCATTGCCCTCAGCTCAAAGGGCAACAAGATCCCGGTCAACGCCCCCTGGTGGTTCTGGAATCTGGCGGCGGAACAGGCCGTGTTTTTGCTGAAGCGGTAAGCTTTGCCCGACAGGACATTCCCGCTCCCCGTCCCCGGCGCCAAGTTCCGGATCTCCGCTCCGCTGCGTCAGGGAGAACCAAGTGATAACTGCCGTTGAAATGCGTGAACTCCAGGCAGAAATTCGGTGCCGTCCCGGCCTTGAGCCGGGACCCAGGCGGCCCTTGAGCATATAAACCCGCGCTCCGGCCGAACGGCAATGATCCCGGCTCAGGGCCGGGACTGCGCTGCGGCATGCAGCTCGCAAAGCCTCGTTCCAAAGAGCTTCAGACGGCCCTCGCTTCGGCCTCGGCAGCTTCGCAAAACGGCCCGGGAGCCGGGCCGCTCGGGACACGTCTCAGCACGCGCCCTCAAACACCTTCAGGCGCCCTTTTCGAGGCGGAGATGTTGTGTGGCCGCACGGCCCGTACCGGCTTAAGTCCGGTAGCCACCCCTTCGGGCAGGAACACCGGGCGCAGCACGCGCAGGCGGTTGCGCTTGCCGTCCGCGGGCAGGCTCTGGAAGACCACCTTTTCCGCCTCGACCAGAAGAATACCGCCAAAAAGCGGCCAGATCCGCCGTCCAATGCCCTCCCAGGTGCGGGCCGCCCGCAGGATCGGACGGGCCTTGGACGGCGGCATGAACAGGGCTTCCCTGTCCTGCAGCACGTTGAACTGGGTGCTTTTGAGAAGGTCCTTCAACTGCCCCCCGGAAAAGGGGCGGCCATAGCCGAAGGGTGACAATTCGGACCGGGACCACAGGCCCCGCCGGTTGGCAACAACGGCAATCAGCCGACCGCCCGGCGCCAGCACCCGCCAGGCTTCCTTCAACACGTCTTCCGGATTGGAACAATGGTCCAGCGCATGCACAAGCATCAGCCGGTCAAAGGACAGGTCTGGAAAGGGCAGCGCGTCATCTTCCACCAGGGTGCAGGCATTATCTTTCTCGCGCGGCCAGTGAACGGCCCCTTGCGGGGCCGGCATGGCGGCAATCGCCCGCTCGGCGGTTCCAAGATAGGGCCGCATGAACGGGCCGGCATAGCCGACCCCCAACAGGCTCTGGCCCTTCAGATCCGGCCACATCTCGGCAATCGGTCCCCCGATCAGACTTCTGAGCAGGCTTCCAAGCGGCAGATCATAAAAGGCACGCAGATGAACAACGTCGAGATACATCGGGGCAAGGACTCACATCAGGCAGATCTGTCGGGACCGTTTGACACAGGCCGGAAGCGAAAGCGCGCACGACCACACCTTGCCCTCCGGCATTCTGTTTGCCACTGTGGCGAACATCAAGTCAATCACTTCAGGACACCATCACCATGGCCTTGAACACCACAACCGAGATCCATCAGTTTCCCTGCCTAAGCGACAATTTCGGCGTACTGGTGCACGATGCGGACAGTGGCACGACCATCGCCTTTGATGTTCCGGACGCCGCCGCCTGCCAAAAGGCCCTGTCAGAGACCGGCTGGACCCTCAGCCACATCCTGATCACCCACCATCATTGGGACCACATTCAGGGGCTGGGCGAGTTGAAACAGGCGACAGGCGCTGTTGTCTACGGCCCTGCCCGCTCCCGCCAGAAAATCGCTGAGCTCGACCGGGTGGTGGAAGATGGCGACCATATTCTGTGCGGACCCTACGAGATCAAGGCGGTCTCCACTCCGGGGCACACGCTCGACCAGATTTCCTGGTTTATTCCCGCAATCGCTTTTGCCCATACGGGCGATACCCTGTTTTCCCTCGGCTGCGGCCGGGTGATGGAAGGGGACAAGGAGATGATGTGGTCATCCCTGAAAAAACTCATGCGGGAGCTGCCCGACGAAACCACAATCTATTGCGGCCACGAATATACAAAGGCAAATGCGGCCTTCGCCCTCACCATAGAGCCGGGCAATGCGGACCTGCAGACGCGGGCGCAGGAAGTGGACGGGCTGAGGGCAAACGGCGCGCCGACCCTGCCGACAACCATGGCCCGCGAAAAGGCGACCAACCCGTTCCTGCGCGCCGGAGAGCCTGCAGTTGCTGCCGCCCTTGGCATGGAAGGCAAAAGCCCCGTAGAGATTTTTACCGAGATCCGCACACGCAAGGACAATTTCTGAAACTGTTTCGCAGCCCGGCGTTCGGGAGAGAAAAATGCCGGGCCCGTTTTCCGGCAAAGCGCCTTCAATCCATCCGGCCAGCCCCCATATGGGGTCTTTCGGGATCATGTGAGGGCAGACATCATGACCACAACCCCAGATTCATCCACGCAACGCAGCGCCGAGCAGCGTGCCAAGGACGTTGTTCACCGTATTCTCAGCCAGGCCGAGCCGATACCGGCCCACCAGGGCGGCGGTCACAAGCTGGACATGCAGGTACTTTATGAGGAGGTCGTTGCCGCCTTGCGCGAAACCATTGATGATGTTGCCTATGCTGGAGAATGCTGACTGTGACCCCTTCTCCCAGCCTGAGCGCGGATGACATCGTCACATTGCTGAAAATGCAGCCCCATCCCGAAGGCGGCTTCTATGCCGAAACCTTCCGGGATCCGGAAACTGACGACACCGGGCGGGCAGCCTCAACCCTGATCTATTTTCTGCTGCCGGAGGGGGTGCTCTCACGCTGGCACAAGGTGGATGCGGTGGAAACCTGGCACTGGTACGCGGGCGCGCCACTGGAACTGTCCATCAGCGCAGACGGCCGCACAAAAGAGGGGCTGACCCTCGGCAACGATCTGCGCGCCGGGGAACGGCCCCAGGGAATCGTGCCGCGCCATGGCTGGCAGCAGGCCCGCTCGCTGGGCGCCTGGCCCCTGGTTGGCTGCACAGTGGCGCCGGGTTTTCAGTTTGACGGCTTTGAGATGGCGCCAGAGGGCTGGGAGCCGGGTCTCTGATCAGGCCAGCCCGGCAATCGCGCTGGCAAAGTCCTTTGCCGAGAACGGTTCCAGATCCTCCACCCCTTCGCCAACCCCGATGAAATGCACCGGCAGGCCGTGTTTGGCGGCAATGGCCACCAGAATCCCGCCCCTTGCCGTTCCGTCCAGCTTGGTCATCACAAGGCCGGTGACCCCGGCAACCTTGCCGAAAATCTCCACTTGATTGAGCGCGTTCTGACCCGTTGTCGCATCGAGTGTGAGCAGGACCGTGTGGGGGGCTTCGGGATCATGCTTCTTGATCACGCGGATGACCTTTTCCAGCTCATCCATCAGCTCCGCCTTGTTCTGAAGACGCCCGGCCGTATCGATCAAAAGTACATCAACCTGTTTTTCAAGCGCTTCCTTCATGGCGTCAAAGGCCAGACCGGCCGCATCCGCGCCGGTGTCCCGGGCCACAACCTCAGCCCCCGTACGCGTGCCCCAGATCTTGAGCTGTTCCACCGCTGCAGCACGGAACGTATCGCCAGCCGCCAGCATCACCGACTTACCCTCAGAGCGCAGTTTCTCCGACAATTTGCCAATCGTTGTGGTCTTGCCCGTACCGTTGACCCCCACCATCAGCACCACATGGGGTCTCTTGCCGGTTTCAAGATCAAGCGGCTGCGCAACTGGATCCAGAACCTTTTCAACCTCCTCCGACAGGATCTCCCGCACTTCTTCAGGCGAAATTTCCTTGTTGTAGCGCCCATCGGACAGGCGATCGGTGATTGCCATGGCCGTGTCGACGCCCAGATCCGCCTGAATGAGAATGTCCTCCAGCTCCTCCAGCATGGAGGCATCCAGCTTGCGTTTGGTGAAAATCGAGGTGATGCCATCGGTCAAGGAGGCAGAAGAGCGGGAAAGCCCGTTTTTCAGCCGCTGGAACCAGGAGAGCTTCGGCGCCTCGCCTGCTTCAGAGCCACTGTCTGACGCAGTCTCTTCCGGCCCTTCGGGCATTTCTGGCGCAGCGCCGGGGCCTGTTTCAGAGACTGGAGCTTGCGGGTTGACCGCAACGGCGTCTGTTTCGCCAGGCCCTGCGTCCGCAGCCGGTGCTTCTTGTGTTCCCTGATCCCGCTCTGCCTCCAGCACCGGACCAAGATCCGTAGGCGGCGTGTCCCCGGAGAACTCCGGCAAGGAAGAGGGAGCGTCCGTCAGCAGACTTGGCGCTGCACCGGCCGGCTGAACGGGAACGGTTTCGCCAAAAGAGCCCACCGGCTCAACGGCCATGCTGGAGGCGGGAGGGGTCTCCCCGTCTGCCGTATCCGGTGAAGCATGCGGCGCTCCGCTTGCGGATGTGTCCTCAACGGACGGGCTTGCCTGCTCCTCCGGCTGGTCCGCGCCCCCGAAGAGCCGTCCCAGAAATCCGCGTTTTTTCTCGCTCATAAAACCGCCTTGAACATTTGGCACCGCTTGGTCCGGCTCCGGATTGCGAAGCCTTGGCGTCCGGCCTTGCGAAACACAAGCCGTTGAAACCCAACCCTTAGACCACGGCTCAGGCTGCCTTGGAAAGGGCCTCGCCCAGAAGATGGCGTCCGGTATGGCCGATAATCCGGGTCTCGACGACCTCACCGGCCTGACCAAGGGGAAGCTCAACCTGGGTAAACTGTTCCGTCCGGCCCAGGCCTTCCTTTTCGATAAGGACCGGCCGCACCTTGCCCACCTCTCCTTCAAGGTGCTTCACCAGCACCTCTTCCCCCTTGGCCCGCAGGCGCGCGCCCCTTGCCTTGACGACGCTGCGCTCAAGCTGGGGCATGCGTGCGGCCGGAGTGCCCGGACGCGGAGAAAACGGGAAGACATGCAGATGAGTCAGGCCGCATTCATCGACGATCTTGAGGGAATTTTCGAACATAGCCTCGGTCTCGGTCGGGAATCCGGCAATGATATCAGCGCCAAACACCACGTCCGGGCGCAGGCGCCGGACCTCCTCGCAAAAGCGGATCGTGTCAGCGCGCAAATGCCGGCGCTTCATCCGCTTCAGGATCATGTCGTCCCCGGCCTGCAGCGACAGGTGAAAATGCGGCATCAGGCGCTCATCATCGCCAATCACCCGCATCAGATCCTCATCCGCCTCGATGGAATCGATGGAGGACAGGCGCAGGCGTTTCAGATCCGGCACCATTTTCAGGATCTTGGCCGTCAAGGTACCGAGCTTCGGCGCCCCCGGCAAATCCGCTCCATAGGAAGTGATGTCGACCCCGGTCAGGACGATTTCATTGTAACCATTTTCCGTCAGACGGCGGATCTGGTCAATTACCACACCCATGGGCACGGATCTGGAATTGCCCCGGCCATAAGGTATGATGCAGAAGGTGCAGCGGTGATCACAGCCGTTTTGAACCTGCACAAAGGCCCGTGCGCGCCCGGTCAAACCATCGATCAGATGGCCCGCCGTTTCTTCCACGCTCATGATGTCGTTGACGCGGACCTTCTCGCTGTCGGAAATGCCGAACGCGGCCACATCCTGATAGGATTTGCGCTCCAGCTTTTCCGTATTGCCGAGCACCAGATCCACTTCCTTCATAACGGAAAACGTGTCTGCCTCGGTCTGGGCCGCACAGCCGGTCACGATCACGCGCGCACCCGGATTGTCCCGCTTGGCCTTGCGCACGGCCTGGCGGGCCTGACGCACCGCTTCATTGGTGACGGCACAGGTATTGATGAGGATCGCGTCCTTGAGACCGGCGGCCTCCGCTTCGCGCTTCATCACTTCCGACTCATAGGAATTGAGCCGGCAGCCGAATGTGACCACATCAATGCTCATGACGCCGCTCCGGCCTCCTGGGCGTCCCCCGGTCCGGTCTTTGTCCAGGCCAGCGTTTCAAGGTCGATTTCACCTTCAAATTCCACTTCCGTCAGACCGGTCATCAGAACATGGCCGTCGCTTTCGCGCCATTCGATGCCAAGCGGGCCGCCGGGCAGATGCACGGTCGTTGTCCGGCCGGTCTTGCCGTCGCGCGCAGCAGCCACCCCGGCCGCACAGGCGGCGGTGCCGCAAGCCAGGGTGAGGCCGACCCCGCGTTCCCAGACTTTCAGGCGGATCTGATCTTCTGCGAAGACATGGGCGAGCGAGATATTCGCCCCTTCCGGGAAGACCGGATGATGTTCCAGAAGCGGGCCGAAACGTTCCAGCTCATACGCCTCCACATCGTCCTTCACCCAGAAGATCGCATGGGGGTTACCCATATTGACCACAGCCGGAGTGTGCAGCACCGGCGCATCAATTGGCCCGATCTGGAGTTCAATCGCCCGTGTATCGGCAAATTCCTCCGCCAAGGGAATCTCTTCCCAGGTCAGCCGTGGCGTGCCCATGTCAACCGTCACACTGTGCGGCGCGGAGGTGTCAAATGCGTGCAGCAGACCGGCGGCGGTTTCAATTGTCACGACATCCTTGCCGGCTTCTTCCATCAGAAGGCGGCCGATACAGCGGGTCGCGTTGCCGCAAGCAGACACTTCACCGCCATTTTGATTGTGAATGCGCATGAAGGCATCCACACCAAGCGGTGACCGCTCCACCGTGATCATCTGGTCAAAGCCGATCCCGTGCGCACGATCCCCCAATCTGGCTATCACCTCGCGGGACAGGCGCAGCGGTGCCTGCCGCGCGTCCCAGACCACGAAGTCATTGCCAAGACCATTCATCTTCAAAAAGGGTCTGATGTCAGACGCCATATCGGGTGCACTTCTTTTGAATTGATGAGAAAGAGACCGTTTTTCGGATCAAGTGCTCCTATATGGCGGAAAACATGCGAAATTACCAGTGGCCTGAGCTTTGCGAGCCGCAAGACAGTCAAAACCGGTAAAAATTCTGGCTCCAGTGGCGTTCGCCGCTCCCTGCCTCATGGACCACTTCCTCAAGTTACAACCAAGACTTGAAACATTCCCACCTCAGGATACTTGATTGCAGAAAAGATCTTTTCAGTACTCTGTGACCAGAATTACAGACAAAGGGCGAACCGTCACGCACACTGCATCTATCGTTAAGTCAACTTGAGGACAGTTGCTATGCGTGATGTCACTGAACAGGAAGCAAGACGTCTGATCTCCTTTGCCGCAGACAGGCTTGGCCGTCAGGAAGGAAACGGCGAGTGCTGGACCTTGGTCAATAATGGCTTTTCAACCCTCGGGTTTCACAAACCGTCTGCGACCTATGCCTGGGGACGTCAGATCGAACAGCTCAGCAATGCCAGACCCGGCGACGTGTTCCAGTTCACCCGCTTTGAGGTGTCAGTTCGCGTTGAAAACGAAGACGGCTATGAGGTTCAAACAGAAACCCGCGGCGCGCCCCGGCATACGGCCATTCTGGAGAGCATTGACGAGAATGGCATTGCCACCTTTCTGGAATGCAATGTCTATTCGGACTACAACGTCCAGCGCAACCGGTTCCGGCTCAGAACCGCTGATCTGGACAATGGCCAGGGCACCCGCACCACCGTGCGGGTCAGCGGGCAGTTCAGAATCTACAGGGCACAAATGGCCGAAGACTGAACCCTGGCCACCGGACCTGGGCCGTGCCTTGCCGGGCTCACAGATGAATGCGCATGGCCGCGCCGGGCCGGACCTTTGACAGGAGCAGGCGCATATGGCGGGGGGCGACGGCCACACAGCCTTCCGTCGGCGTGTAGTGCGGACGCGCGATGTGAAAGAAAATGGCGCTGCCCCGGCCCCTAACCGCCGGGGCCAGATTGTAGTCAAGCACGACGACGATGTCATAGAGCGGATCATCCCGCCACATGATCTCATGACTTTTTGGAAAGGGCAGCGTGACCGGCCGGTTGTAAAGCCGGTGGCCCGGGTCGTCGCACCAGCCCGCCCGGGATGTCAGCGCTGTCACCGGCAGGCCGGTTTTCAGGCGCGGCCCCCGGTCCGGCCGGTAAAAGACCTTCACAAGCTGAAAGCAACCGGCCGGTGTCGTTCCATCGCCTTCGTGTTTGCGCTGCACGATGCCGGAGCGGCCTAGGGCACACGGAACCGTGATCGGCCCAAAACGCAGCAGACCTTTCCGACGGTCATGGGGCAGCGCCCGCACCTCCAGCAATTCCGCCGGTTTTCCAAGTCTTTTCATAGGCACACGATCCGCTGAACCTGTTGCTGCGACAAGACATTGATAAACCGGCGCTAACCCTCGCGTGAAGAAGAATTGACGAAGGCCCGCTTGTGCGGCGAAACTTTCCCACGCACATAGAAGCAGGAACACGCTCGTGTGGTTTTCACACAGTGGCGTGATCAGGTTGAATTTCAGGCGAGGACACCCCTTATGACCGCCCGCACCATTTTGATTGTCGATGATGATACGGAACTGCGTGAAGCGCTTGTCGAGCAGCTTTCCCTTTATGACGAATTTGAAACCATCCAGGCAGACAGCGCCACCTCAGGCATCGGCCTTGCCAAAGATGAACATGTCGACCTTCTTTTGATGGATGTGGGCCTGCCGGATATTGACGGCCGCGAGGCTGTCAAGCTGCTGCGCAAGAACGGGTTCAAGGCGCCGATCATCATGCTGACCGGCCATGACGGCGACAGCGACACCATTTTGGGCCTGGAAGCCGGGGCCAATGATTATGTCACCAAGCCGTTCAAATTCGCCGTGCTGCTGGCGCGGGTCCGCGCCCATCTGCGTCAGCATGAGCAGAGCGAAGATGCCACCTTTGCCATTGGCCGCTATTCCTTCCGCCCGGCCGCCAAGGTGATGCAGGACGATGCCGGCAGCAAGGTGCGGCTGACGGAAAAGGAAACCTCGATCCTGAAATTCCTCTACCGGGCAGGTGAAAAGCCGGTCACCCGGGACGTCTTGCTGCATGAGGTCTGGGGCTACAATTCCGGGGTCACCACCCACACGCTTGAGACCCATATTTACCGGCTGCGCCAGAAAATTGAGCGAGATCCGTCCAATGCGGAGCTTCTGGTCACAGAAGCCGGTGGATATAAGCTTGTGCCCTAGCGGGTTATCAGCGTAAATCTTGGGCATGAGCCTTGCCCAAGACATTGCGATTCTCAAAGAAATCCCGATGCTTTCGGAGTTCCAGGACGACCAGCTGCGCCTGCTCGCCTTCAGCGCCGAAAGCATGGATTACGCCAATGGCCAGACCCTTTTCGACGAAGGGGAACGGGCGGATGGCGGCCTTGTGGTCACCCAGGGCACTGTCAGCCTTCAAAAGCGCGGCGACAACGGGTTTCAGGAGATGGAAAGGGTCGGCCGGGGGGTGCTTCTCGGCGAGTCCGCCCTGCTGACGGACCTCAAACGCCCCTGCCGCGCACTGGCCCTCGGAGACGTCAGCATCATCCGCATCCGCCGGGCCCTGTTCAAGCGCATGATCCAGGAATATCCCGAACTCGCCAGACGCCTGTTCGAGCAGCATTCCTTGAGATACCGCACCACAGTGGCCGCGCTGCGGCCCATTGGTACCAAACTGGCGGAGCTGGAGCAGCTCAACGCAGAACGGCGCGTGCGCGAGGATGACAAGGGCCAATAGGCCGAGCTGATGCCCCTCCCCGGCCCTAGACGCTCTGAAAGGCAGTTCCGCCTTCCAGAAGGGTCTTTGCCGTCACATGCCCTCTATCAGGCCAAAGGGGCAGCACTGGAACCGGGCCTGCCTTAAACCCAAGGACGGCTTTCGCCGATCTTGCCTTCAAACGTGTCGATCTCGCCAGCCTTGGCCATGGTCAGGCCGATATCATCCAGACCGTTGATCAGGCAGTGCTTGCGGAAATGGTCGATCTTGAAGGCAATGTCGCCGCTCTCAAGACCCTGGATTTCCTGGTTTTCCAGATCGATCGTCAAGGTGAAATTTGCCCCGCGTTCGGCAGCGTGGAGCAGCGTTTCCAGCTCGTCTTCGGACACCTGGATCGGCAGAATGCCGTTCTTGAAGCAATTGTTGTAGAAGATGTCGGCAAAGGACGTGGAGATCACACAGCGGATGCCGAAATCCTGCAGCGCCCAGGGAGCGTGCTCGCGGGAAGAGCCGCAGCCGAAATTGTCGCCTGCGATCAGGATCTTGGCATCCCGGTAGGCGGCCTTGTTAAGAACGAAATCCGGGTTCTCCGAACCATCGTCATTGGTGCGCATTTCGTGAAACAGCGCAGTACCGAGACCGGTGCGTTTGATGGTCTTCAGGAACTGCTTTGGAATGATCATATCCGTATCGATATTGACGATCGGAAGGGGCGCAGCGACCCCGGTCAGGGTTTCAAATTTTTCCATTCTTCTATCTCCTGAAAGATGTGCGCGTCTGCCGGACCGGGTCCGGCCGGCCCCTTGAGACCGGCCCCCTGAAACCGGCGTCACTGCCGGCTTCAAGGCCCTGGTCCTTAGGCCGCCAGGCTAGTGGCCTGATCGACGCCGAGCATCAAGTTGAGGTTCTGGACCGCCGCGCCGGACGCGCCCTTGCCCAGATTGTCGTAAACCGCGATCACTGCTGCCTGCGCCCGTGCATCATTGGCAAAGACATGCAGGCGCAGCAGGTTGGTATCGTTCACCGCCTGGGGGTCCAGGTATTCCGACTTGTCCAGCGCCTCCAGCGGCGCCACCTCCACAAAGCCGTTGGCGGCATCTGCAAAGTGATCGGCAAGCGCTGCATGCAGTTGCTCTCCGCTCGGAACCGTCTCCAGTGCGGCAAGGTTCAGCGGCAGCACGGTCAGCATGCCCTTGTAGTAGTTGCCAACAGACGGGGTGAACAAGGGCGCTGAGTCCAGCAGCCCATATTCGGTCATTTCCGGCAGGTGCTTGTGGTTGAAGCCCAGCGCATAGGGCGCAAACACATTGGCCTCCGTGCCCCGGCCTTCATAGTCGCCGATCAAGCCCTTGCCGCCGCCGGAATACCCCGAAATACCCTGGTAGGTCACGGGGAATTCAGATGGCACCAGACCCGCCGCCACCAGCGGGCGCAGGGACGCGATCAGGCCCTGGGGCCAACAGCCCGGATTGGTCACCCGCATGGCACCGGCAATGATATCGGCCTGATCCCGGTCCATTTCGGCGAACCCATAGACCCAGCCTTCTGCGACCCGGTGGGCGCTGGAGGCATCAATGACGCGGGTGGTGTCGTTTTCGATCAGCGCGACGCTTTCCTTTGCCGCCGCATCGGGCAGGCACAGAATAGCCACATCCGCCGTATTCAGACACTCGGCACGGGCCACGGGGTCCTTGCGGCGGTCTTCGGGAATGGAGATCAGATCCAGGTCACGGCGCGTGGCAAGGCGCTCGCGGATCTGCAAACCCGTCGTTCCCGCTTCACCATCAATAAATACGCGCGCAGCCATGGCCCGCTCCTCTCCTTCCTCAGATAAAAGTCGACGCCGTCATACACCCAAACGCCGGTCTTGTCACCGGATTGTCGTGCGACGAGACTTCAACGGGCCCTTGAGTGATACTCATCATTGGGCCTCATGTCGGAGGCGGCCGCGACCCGGTTGCTCATGTTGAAAAAGGCTGCAACAGAGGCAATGTCCCAGATGTCCCGGTCACTGAACCCCGCATCCCGCAGGGCCTGGCGGTCGCTTTCCAGAATCTCCGCCGGTTTTTCAGTAAGCTTCACCGCAAAATCCAGCATTGCCCGCTGCCGAGCGCTGAGATCCGCGACCCGGTAATTCATCACCATCAATTCGCCCAGCACCGGGTCTCCCGACAATTCCCGTACCGCTGCTCCGTGCGCGGTCAGGCAATAGAAACAACGGTTGACGGCAGATACCGCAACGGCAATCATCTCCCTCTCAAGCTTGGAGAGTCCGCACTCTGCCAGCATGAGGTCGTTATACATGCCGGTGAAGGCCCGCAATTTCGCCTCATCGAAGGAATAGGCCGTCAGCACATTGGGAACCAAGCCGAGCTTCTCCTTGCACAATTCGAAATAGCTTTGCGTTTTTTCACTCAAAGAATCTGTTGACTCAATTTGCAAGGCCGTGACTTTGCTTGACAATTTTTTACTCCCGTCATGAAAATTTTTAACAAGCTGCACTAGAAAAGCATACCACGCGGCCGAGCCACAACGAAGATCGCCTAGGGGGATTAGGAATGCCGGACAAACACGACGTTGAGAAACAAAAGCTCATCGGCGAGGTGCAAGCAGGGCTGAACAAGACCGATCCTGAGTTGGCGGAATTTGCAGCCGCCTTCTTCGACAGGGCCGCAGCGGAAGACCTCGTCGCCTATACTGCCGATGATCTGACGGGCTTTGTCAGCGACGCCTGGCAGGACTTCCAGACCCACGACCTTGGCACCCACCGCATCAGCATCACCGACCCGGCCTTTGCCAAGAAGACCTCCCGGGCCAACGGGCTCTCCGTGATTGAGATCGTCAATGACAACATGCCGTTTCTCGTTGATTCGGTCATGGACGAGCTGCATGCCAGCAAGCTGGACGTGCATCTTGTACTGCACCCGATCTTCATCGTGGAGCGGGACGATGCCGGCAAGCTTGTCACGGCAGCAGCGCGCAAGAAACCGGCCAAACGCAAGGACCGGCAGGAAAGCCTGATCCATATTCATGTGACGCGGATTGATTCGGAAGAGGCCCGCACCGCCCTGAGCGGCCGCCTGGACAAGGTCCTTCACTCCGTGCGCTCGGTGGTCAATGATTTCAAGCCGATGCAGGAACGGCTGGCCGACGCCATCGACACCTACAAGACCACGCAGATTCCCGGCAGCAGCGACGATCTGTGGGAGGCCATCCACTTCCTGGAGTGGATGGAAAACAACAATTTCATTTTCCTCGGCATGCGCGAATACAAATTCGAGGGCGGCGCGGAAGAAGGCGAACTCTCCCCGCACGAGGGAACCGGGCTCGGCCTTCTGGCAGACCCGGATGTGCGCGTGCTGCGGCGCGGTTCCGAATTCGTCCAGATCACGCCGGAAATCCGCGAGTTCCTGAAAAAGCCCGAACCGCTGATCATCGCAAAAGCCAATGTGAAGAGCACCGTACACCGGCGGGTGCACATGGATTATGTCGGCGCCAAGCTCTATGATGATGATGGAGTGCTGACAGGTGAATTGCGCATTGTCGGTCTGTTCGCCTCCACCGCTTATACCGAGCCCACCAGCACGATTCCGTTCCTGCGGCGCAAGGTGGCCAGTGTCCTGGCCCGGGCCGGATACGGCTCCGAAAGCCATTCCGGCCGGGCGCTGCGCAATGTTCTGGAGGCTTTTCCAAGGGACGAGCTGTTCCAGATCGACAGGGAGCGGCTTTACGACTTTGCAATCGCGATCCTGCAGCTGGACGAGCGACCGCGCATCCGCGTTCTGGCGCGCCCGGACAAGTTCGACCGCTATGTCTCCATTCTGGTGTTCGTGCCGAGGGACCGCTATTCGACCGAAGTGCGGATCAATATCGGCACCTATCTGGCCTCGGTCTTTGAGGGCCGCCTGTCGGCCTGGTATGTCACCTATATGGAAG
Source organism: Roseibium sp. AWQ4_254 (assembly GCF_056161025.1). Taxonomy (NCBI): domain Bacteria; kingdom Pseudomonadati; phylum Pseudomonadota; class Alphaproteobacteria; order Hyphomicrobiales; family Stappiaceae; genus Roseibium; species Roseibium sp. AWQ4_254. The sequence continues at coordinate 5,137 of NZ_JBSWYH010000041.1, read as the reverse complement.
GACCGCTGGCCCGGGTGCATTACATTGTCGGCCGTGACAGGGGCGAAACCCCGGCCCCGGAGCAGGAAGAGCTGGAAACCGCCGTGGCAGACATGGTGCGCAGCTGGTCGGACAGCGTACGCGATGCCCTAACCCGCGACTTTCCAAGCGCCAAGGCGCGCCAGCTCGCCGACCGCTATTCCCTGTCGTTCCACGGCGGCTACAAGGAAGTCTACAATGCCCAGTCGGCGGTGCTCGATATCGTCAAGCTGGAAACCCTGTCCGGCCTGGACGACACCACCATCACCTTCCACCGTCAGACCGGCTCCAATGCCAACCGCCTCGGCCTGAAAGTCTACCATTGCGGTTCCCCGATCCCCCTGTCGGCCCGGGTGCCGCTGCTGGAGAATATGGGCTTCAACGTGATCAACGAGCGGACCTACAGGGTGACGCCCGCCGACAAGCCGCTCTCCTATCTTCATGAAATGACCCTGGAAAGCCATTCGGGCGAGGATTTCGAACTGCCCGAAGACCTGCGCGAACGGCTGGAAAGCATGTTCATGGCGATCTGGAAGGGCCAGGCGGAAAATGACGGCTACAACCGCCTTGTCATGACCGCAGGGCTTGCCTGGCGGGATGTGGCTGTTGTCCGCGCCCTGTCAAAATATCTGCGGCAAGCGGGCATTCCGTTCTCCGAAGACTATATGTGGCGAACGCTGAACAACTATCCCGTGATCACGGCCAAGCTGGTGGAACTGTTCCATCTGCGCTTCAACCCGGATGTCACCGGCAAGGACCGGGATCTGGGCTCGGCACGGCTGGCGGCGGAACTCACCAGCGATCTGGAGGAGGTCTCCAGCCTTGATGACGACCGCATCCTGCGCCGGTTCCAGAATGTGATCGGCTCGATCCTGCGCACGAATTTCTATCAGTTGGACAGCGGCGGCCAGCCCAAGCCGACTTTCTCCTTCAAGATCGACAGCCGCCAGATCGACGATCTGCCACAACCGCGCCCGTTCCGGGAAATCTTCGTCTACAGCCCGCGGGTGGAAGGTGTGCATCTGCGCTTCGGCATGGTGGCGCGCGGCGGCCTTCGCTGGTCGGACCGGCCCCAGGATTTCCGCACCGAAGTGCTCGGCCTCGTCAAGGCCCAGCAGGTCAAAAATGCGGTTATCGTGCCGGTTGGCGCCAAGGGTGGCTTTGTGCCCAAACAGCTGCCCCCGGCCAGCGACCGGGAAGCCTGGTTCACGGAAGGAACGGAAAGCTACAAGACCTTCATCAACGCCTTGCTGGATGTGACCGACAATCTGGACGAAGACACGATCCTGCCCCCGGACCGGGTGCAGCGCTTCGACGGCGACGACCCCTATCTCGTGGTTGCCGCAGACAAGGGCACGGCGACCTTCTCCGACACGGCCAACGGCCTGTCCGAAGGCCGGTCCTTCTGGCTTGGCGATGCCTTCGCCTCCGGCGGCTCGGCCGGGTATGACCACAAGAAAATGGGCATCACCGCCCGGGGCGCCTGGGAAGCGGTCAAACGGCATTTCCGGGAAATGAACCGGGACATCCAGAGCGAACCGTTCACAGCCGCCGGTGTGGGGGACATGTCCGGCGACGTCTTCGGCAACGGCATGCTTCTGTCCAAGGCGACACGGCTGGTCGCCGCCTTCGATCACCGGGACATATTCCTGGATCCGGACCCCGACCCGGCCAAGACCTGGGTGGAACGCAAACGCCTGTTCGACCTCGGACGGTCTTCCTGGAACGACTACAACACGGATCTGATTTCCAAAGGCGGCGGGATATTCTCCCGCCAGCTGAAATCCATTCCACTTTCGCCGGAGATCCAGGAAATGCTTTCGCTGGACAAGGCCAGCGCGACGCCACAGGAGGTGATGACGGCCATCTTGAAGATGGAGGTGGACCTTCTTTGGTTTGGCGGCATCGGCACCTATATCCGCGCCACCACCGAGACGGACGCGGATGCTGGTGACCGGGCCAATGACCCGATCCGCATCACCGCGCCGCAACTGGGCGCCAGGGTCATCGGCGAAGGCGCCAATCTGGGCCTCACCCAGCTGGCCCGGATCGAGTTCCACAAGAAGGGCGGCCGCTGCAATTCCGATGCGATCGACAATTCTGCCGGGGTGAACTCCTCCGATATGGAAGTCAATATCAAGATCGCCCTGGGAGCTGCGGTGAAGGCGGGCAAGCTGAGCCTGGAACAACGCAACGACCTGCTGGCAGAGATGACCGACGAGGTCGCCGATCTGGTTTTGCGCAACAACTACCTGCAGACCCTTGCCCTTTCCATGACCGAACTCAGGGGTGTGGAGGATTTCGGGTTTCAGGTGCGCATGATGCGCCGCCTGGAACAGGACGGCCTTCTGGACCGGGAGGTGGAGCAGCTGCCCGACGAGGCAGCCCTGCGGGACTTGCGCAAGGCCGGTCAGCTTTTGACCCGCGCAGAACTCGGCGTGCTTCTGGCCTATGCCAAGATCACCCTTTATGATGCGCTGCTGGACAGCACCGTGCCCGATGACGACTACCTGGCGCGCGAACTGGTGCGCTATTTCCCCAAGCAGATGGCCGCGACCTATCAGGACGAAATCAACGGCCACCGCCTGCGCCGGGAAATCATCGCCACCATGCTCGCCAATTCCATGGTCAACCGGGGCGGGTCCACCTTCCTGACCCGGCTCATGGACCAGACCGGAGCCAGCCCGGCGGAGATTGCCCGGGGGTTTGTGGCCGTGCGCAACAGTTTCGACCTCACCGACCTCAACACGGAGATCGATGCGCTCGACACGAAGGTCGACGGCGCCCTGCAGCTCGACCTCTATTCCGAAGTCCAGACCCTGCTGCTTGAACGGGTGATCTGGTTCAAACGCAATGTGTCCTTCGACAAGGGCCTGTCGGCGGTGGTGGAACGCTTCCGGACCGGCATTGCCGATCTGCGCGGCCGCCTGGAAACCCTGCTTCCGGAGCAGCCGGCTGCAACCCTCAACGATCGCGCCGCCGACTTTGTCGCCAAGGGCGTTCCGGAGGGCCTTGCCCGGCGCATTGCCTGGCTGCCGGCGGAACAGGCCATTCCCGATATCGTGATTGTTGCAGAGGGAACCGGAGCGGATCTGGAAACAGCGGCGCGGGCCTATTACGAGGTCGCCCACCACTTCCAGATCGGTGCCATGCATGAAATGGCCGGGAACCTGGAAGTTCGCGACTACTATGACGGCCTGGCTCTCGACCGGGCGCGGGCGACCCTCTTTTCCGCTCATCGGACTCTTGCCAGCGCCTCGATCCGGGCAGGCAGTTTCCCGGCCTGGCTGGAAGCTCATGAAACCGAAGCGTCAAGCAGACACCGGGCGGTCCGGGAAATTCTGGATGGCGGTTTGAGCGTCTCCAAATTTTCCGTAGCGTCCAGTCTTTTGGCGGAAATCTGCGGAGCAGACTAGCTCAGAAGACGAGCCTTTCTGGCGCTGGACCCGCGTCCAAAAGGCCTATAAAGATCACCTGGGAGAACCGGCCGGCAGCCTCGCTGCGGGCCGGTTTCGCGTCAGGTACAGGATCCAGTATGACTTCCGCTTCCAACGTCCTGCCGCCCAAAACGGATCGCCGCGCGATCCTGTCATGGGCGTTGTTCGACTGGGCTGCCCAGCCCTTTTTCACCCTGGTCACCACCTTCGTCTTCGCCCCCTATTTTGCCTCCGCTTTGGCACCGACGCCGGAAGCAGGGCAGTCCCTCTGGGGCTATGCGACAGCGGCCGCCGGGCTGGCCATCGCCCTTCTGGCCCCGGTGCTGGGCTCGGTGGCAGATGCAAGCGGACGCCGCAAACGCTGGATCTTTGCCCTGTCGGTGCCCTTTGTCATCAGCTGCTGGGCTTTCTGGTATGCAGCTCCTGGCAATCCGAACGGTATTCTCATCGCCCTGGCCGCGTTTGCGGTTGGCACGCTGTGCATTGAAATCGCGACTGTCTTCAACAATGCAATGATGCCTTCGCTGGTGCCCCATGATCAGGTCGGGCGCCTGTCCAGTTTCGGCTGGGGCATCGGATATGTCAGCGCGCTGGTGACCCTGTTCATCGCCCTGGGGTTCTTCGCCGCCAGCCCGCAGACCGGTGTCACATTGCTGGGGATCGAGCCGGTGTTCGGTCTCGACGCCACAACACAGGAAGGCGACAGGGCGGTCGGACCGTTTTCTGCTCTCTGGTATCTTGTCTTCGTGCTGCCAATGTTCCTGTTTGTGCCGGATGCACCCCAGCGGGCCCGGATGGGTGCTGCGGTCCGCGGCGGCCTGCAAGCGCTCACCCGCAATCTGGCCACTGCTCGCGGGAACAGGAACATCTTCCTGTTCCTGATTGCCAATATGGTGTTCAAGGACGGTCTTGTGGCCCTGTTTGCGTTTGGCGGCATCTATTCGGCCGGTCAGCTCGGCTGGGGCTCCATCGAAATCGGCACATTCGGCATCATTTTAACAATCACCGGAACCCTGGGCCTGGTTTTGGGCGGCCCGCTGGATGACCGGCTCGGCGCAAAACCCGTGATCCTGGTGTCCCTGATTGTGCTGATGATCAGTGGCCTCGGCCTCATATCGGTTGACCGAACAACCGTCTTTTTCGTCATCCAGACCCCCCCGGCCCCCGAAGGCGCCCTGTTTGCCTCCCTGCCGGAGCAGGTCTTCATCGGCCTCGGCGCATTGATCGGCGCTGTGGCCGGCCCGTTGCAGGCCTCCTGCCGGAGCCTTCTGGTACGCCTTGCCCCGCGTGAGCACATGGCCCAGTATTTCGGCCTGCTTGCCCTGTCAGGCAAAGTGACCAGCTTTCTGGCCCCGCTGACCGTTGCCCTCGTCACTGCGCTCTTCAACAGCCAGCCGGCGGGCATGTCGGTCATTTTGGTCTTCTTCGGCGTGGGATTCTGGCTGATGACCCGGGTTCAGGAACCCAGAAGCTGATATCAGGAAAAAAGCAACCCGCTGCTCCAGCCCCTGAAAGGGTCCTAATCGCCTGCGGCTCGAAGCGGAGGTCTGACCGATACACAGTGGACCTCTGCTTCCCGCTTCTGGTCATAAACTAGAGCATTTCCCAAAAAGTCTGAATCGTCTTGGGTTCCCTTTTGTGGTGAATAGTGATTCAAGCTGAGGGCTGGACAAGGAGGCCAG
>NZ_JBSWYH010000040.1:0-39977 GCF_056161025.1 Roseibium sp. AWQ4_254 | reverse complement strand
TAACTCCTTAAAACACCCAGCATCTCTACCAGGTATCGCAAGACCAACGCCGCCTACGCTTCCCTTCCTTCATATCATATTGTCAAAGAACCATTCGCTTGCGCAAATGTCGCCATAAAAGGCTCACCCAAAGACGCCTCGCCTCATCCCTGTCGCCAGGTCTTTTCGGCTGTGTTGTCTGGTAGGACCGACAGTGAGTGGCACCGCGTGGCGGCGCCGCCGTCGATGGAGGGCGTTATACGCATGCCCCCAACATGAGTCAACAGACTTTGTCAAAAAAGATTCATAGAATGAAGTTACTTGTTTTTTCATTTGAAAATTCAATGGCTTGAATATGCTAAATTCCCCGTAAAGATCCGCCAACCATGGATTTGGCTGCTCTCGATTTTCCCTTTCAACAGGTCTTTGCCCGCCCCGGATTTCAAGGGCTTTCCACCTTCCGGCAATGCCGCAACGCAGCATTGCCGCCATTGTCCCACGGCCCATTATTCTTGAAGACATCTGGCCCCTGAAGCCTGGGTCCGACCGGCTGGTCCAAATGGCCCGGCCAGGACAGCCTCTTCAGATCCAGCCTTTGTCTGACAGCCGGTCCGGCCCTGTCGCTGCTCTTTCGCCTTGCTCGAGGGCCGCAGCTTTCTTCTTCTGCAAAAAGGCCGTCTTTCCGGATCGCCGGCAAACAGCCCTGCACAACCCTGCTTTGGAGACAGTGACCATCAAACCGTCAAATTCCAACTTTACGCACATTTTCTTGCACAAGCGGGGCAGAACTCTCTGGTGTGGAACCAATTGACGATTTAAATCAAACACTGCATGTAGCAGGATCGGGTATTAAAGGGTATTAGCCCTTCTGCCCTCTGTTTCAGCTCAGGCGGGTTCAAATCCGTTGAACGCTTATTAAAGGACCTGGACAGGTATCAATGCATTTTGGCCCGTTCCACAGCGCTCAGTCCCTGCGCATCGAGCTTGGCGATGAACCGCCCTTGCGGGGATACGAAGGCCGAAGCGGATTGTCGGACAAGCGGCAGGTCTCCTTGCGCTGGCTTGCCGGGAGCGTCCTGACAGGTGTCACGTCCCTGGTGCTGATGGGCGGCGCGCTTCTGGCAGCCCTTGACGGCCAATACAGTGTGGAAGCCGCCGCTCCGGTGAATGCGGATTTTGCCGGCCTGTCCGACAGCAATGGCACCGGCACCAAAGGCGACCGGGTTCTGAAGACGGCAACCGAGTTTTCCAGCAAACACGAAATCGACGTGAATGTGGTCGCCCGTGTCGGCGACAAGGACCACATCCGGGTTCAGCCGCATATCTATGTTAGCGCGAGCCTTGCCACCCGCAAGGATCCGCAATATGCGGGCCGCATCCCGCCCTTCAATCCGATGAACATGTTCAAGGATCAGCCGGAGGATGGCGAGGACACGCTGATTGCCGACGCAGGGTCGGCCCAGATCGCGGACTCCCTTTACGGGGCAAAGCTGGAAAACGAAGTCAGCATTTCCCTTGCCCCCTTCCCGGTCTCAAGCCCCTATATCGACAAGGACGAGGGCCCCTCGGAAAGCGAGGTCGAGCTGAGCGTGCGTGCCTCCGCCCGCGACCTGACGCTCAATTCCGCGGAAACGGCCACCCGCAGCCTGGTCGATCCCGGCCGCTTTGATTTCAGCCTGGCCCTGAAACCGGATCTGGAACGCTATGCGGTCCGCATCACGCCGGAGAACGTCTCTTTCGTCTCCAAACAGGAAGAAGAGATCCCTTATACCGGCATGGAAGAAAGCATCGTTCCGATCACGGAAACGCAACCCCTCCAGCCGCTTCTGCGCGATCATGATGCCACAGAAGAAGAAGCGCGCAAGATTGCCAGCTCCTTCAAGATGCTGTTCGGCATTTCCGAACTGGAGGAAGGCCAGCGCCTGCGCATAGCCTATGCCCGCTCCCCAGACGATCCGGACCGGATGCGCCCGGAACGGATTTCACTCTATACCGCCACTGAGCATCAGGCGACGGTCGCCATTTCCGACAGCGGTGCCTATGTGCGCGCGAAGGAACCGAACACATTCCTCGCCGACGCCTTTGCCGAAGCGGACAGGGTCTCCTATGGCGGTCCGACACCAGCCATCTATGACAGTCTCTACCAGACCGCCCTGGAGCAGGACATCCCGCTGGATATCGTCGATGATCTGGTGCGCATGTTCTCCTTTGACGTGGATTTCAATGCCCGCGTTCAGCCGGGCGACGCGTTGGAACTGTTCTTTACACCGGGCGATGGCGACAGCGCGCCCAAGGTGCTCTACGCCTCTCTCAATACGGGCAACACAACCCGGGAATTCTACCGCTACCGGACGTCGGATGACGGGGTAACCGATTATTATGACGCCTCGGGCCAGAGCGCCAAGAAGTTCCTGGTCCGGAAGCCTTTGACCGGCGGCCGGTTCACCTCCGGCTTCGGCATGCGGCGCCACCCGATTTATAAATACGCCAAGATGCACCGGGGCGTGGACTGGGCAGCACCCCGTGGCACGCCGATTTTTGCGGCCGGCAACGGCCTTGTCATCAAGGCCGGCTGGACATCAGGCTATGGCCGCCGGGTCGAATTGCAGCACACCAACGGCTATGTCACCACCTACAACCACATGAGCGGGTTCGGCAAAGGCATCAAGAAGGGTGTGCGGGTCAAACAGGGCCAGATCGTCGGCTATCTGGGCTCGACCGGCCTGTCGACCGGGCCGCATCTCCATTACGAAGTGCTCGTCAACGGCCGCTATGTAGATCCGATGCGCATCAAACTGCCGAAAGGGCGCACCCTGGAAGGCCAGATGCGGGCAAACTTCGAAGCCGAACGCTTCCGGATCGACACCTTGCTGGACCGGGTGCGCAAGCCCTCCCGCATTGCTGCCTTGAACTAAAGCATCGTGCGATAAGTTTACCGGCGGTGCGACACCGGCCAGATCCCCAAAACTCATAGAAAATCCCGCGGTGCAGAATGCACCGCGGGATTGGTGTTTGAGCTGCTCTGTTGACCGCATGCCGCGGTTCTTCGGTTTCAAACCATCAATCTTTTCGGCTCTGCCCCCTGGCTTCAGCCAGCGAAAGGCCAACCCGGTGAAACACGGCTTGCTCGAGCCGGTTGCCGCAAGCCTCAAAGTCAGGCTGCGGCGCTTTCCGGGCCTTCCACCTGGAAGATCAGACGGTCCGCTCCGGCCGAGACCTCCACGCCCTGACCGTCAAGAATGTCTCCAGCCAGCAATTTTTCCGCCAGCGGGTCTTGAACATCCTTCTGGATCACCCGTTTGAGCGGCCGGGCGCCATAGGCCGGATCATAGCCCTTCTGGGCCAGCCAGCCGATCGCCCCCTCGTCCAGGGTGAGCGTGATCTTGCGGTCCGCCAAGAGGGCGCGCAGGCGGGTCAGCTGGATCTTGACGATGTCCGACATCTGCGAGCGTTGCAGACGGTGGAAGAGCACGATTTCGTCGAGCCGGTTCAGGAACTCCGGACGGAAATGCCCGCGCACCGCGCCCATGACATCCCCGCGGACCGCATCGCTGTCCTCGCCCTCAGGCTGATTGACCAGATATTCCGCGCCCAGATTGGAGGTCATGATGATGAGCGTGTTGCGGAAGTCGACCGTCCGGCCCTGGCCGTCAGTCAAACGGCCATCGTCCAGCACCTGAAGCAGCACATTGAACACATCGGCATGGGCCTTTTCGATCTCGTCGAACAGGACCACCTGATAGGGCCGCCGGCGCACGGCTTCCGTCAACGCACCGCCTTCCTCGTAGCCCACATAGCCCGGAGGCGCCCCGATCAGCCGGGCAACGGAATGCTTCTCCATGAATTCGGACATATCGATCCGCACCATAGCGCTGTCATCGTCAAACAGAAAACTTGCCAGTGCCTTGGTCAGCTCGGTCTTGCCGACCCCGGTCGGGCCAAGGAACATGAAAGAGCCGATGGGCCGGTTGGGATCTTGAAGCCCGGCCCGGGCCCGCCGCACCGCCGTGGACACCGCATGGATGGCCTCGGCCTGACCGATCACCCGGTCTGCCAGAACATCTTCCATACGCAAGAGCTTTTCCCGCTCGCCTTCCAGCATCTTGTCGACGGGAATGCCGGTCCACTTGGAAACCACCTGGGCAATATGGGACGGGGTCACCGCCTCATCGACCATGGCATCAGCATCTTCTGACGCTTCGGCCTCAGCCAGCTTCCGCTCCAGATCCGGCACCACCCCATAGGCCAATTCCCCGGCCCTGGCCAGATTGCCCTGGCGCTGCGCGATTTCCAGATCGATCCGGGCCTGCTCAAGCTGCTCCTTGATCTTCTGTTCCAGATTGAGCTTTTCCTTTTCGCCAAGCCAGCGGCTGGTCAGCGCCTTGGACTGCTCTTCCAGATTGGTCAGCTCCTGCTCCAGTTTCTCCAGCCGGTCTCGGGCGGCGTCATCGCTTTCCGCCTTGAGCGCTTCCCGCTCGATCTTGAGCTGAATGATCCGCCGGTCCAGCTCATCGAGTTCTTCCGGCTTTGAATCCACCTGCATGCGCAACCGGCTCGCGGCCTCGTCCACCAGGTCGATGGCCTTGTCCGGCAGGAACCGGTCGGTGATGTAGCGGTTGGAAAGGTTCGCAGCCGACACAATCGCGGAATCGGTCACCCGCACCCCGTGATGCAGCTCGTATTTTTCCTTGATCCCACGCAGGATCGACACCGTGTCCTCAACGGTCGGCTCGCTCACAAAGACCGGCTGGAACCGGCGGGCAAGCGCAGCATCCTTTTCCACATGCTTGCGGTATTCATCCAGAGTGGTGGCGCCGACGCAATGCAGTTCCCCACGGGCAAGTGCCGGTTTCAAGAGATTGGACGCATCCATGGCGCCATCCGCCTTGCCCGCACCGACAAGCGTGTGCATTTCATCGATAAAGAGGATGATCCCGCCTGCAGCCGCCTCGACTTCGGATAGAACCGCCTTCAACCGTTCCTCGAATTCGCCCCGGTATTTCGCCCCCGCAATCAAAGCCCCCATATCCAGGGCAAGCAGCTGCTTGTCCTTCAGGGATTCGGGAACGTCCCCGTTGACGATACGCAGGGCCAAGCCCTCGGCAATCGCCGTCTTGCCGACACCCGGCTCCCCGATCAGCACCGGATTGTTCTTGGTCCGCCGGGAGAGAACCTGAATGGTGCGCCGGATTTCCTCATCCCGCCCGATCACAGGGTCAAGCTTGCCATCCCTGGCCACCTCAGTCAGATCCCGGGCGTATTTCTTCAAAGCTTCATACTGATTTTCCGCCGTGGCACTGTCGGCCGTCCGCCCCTGGCGCAACTGGTTGATCGCCTCGTTGAGGCCATTGGCCGTCACTCCGTGGCGCTTCATCAGCTTACCGGCCTCACTGCCCGCATCCATGGCAAGAGCCAGCAGCAGCCGTTCAACGGTGACGTAACTGTCGCCCGCCTTGTCGGCAATCTTCTCCGCCTGATCGAACAGGCGCGCGGTCGCCTGCGCCATATAGAGCTGACCGGACCCTCCGGAGACTTTCGGCATCTTTTCCAGAACGCCTTCCAGATCTCCTTTGAGAGCCTTGGCAGTGCCGCCGGACCGGTCGATCAGTCCACTGGCCATGCCTTCCGGATCATCGAGCAGAACTTTCAGCACATGTTCCGGGGTAAATTGCTGGTGGCCCTGCCCCAGCGCAAAAGTCTGCGCCGATTGAATGAACCCTCTGGCGCGCTCGGTGTATTTTTCAAAATTCATCATCTACCTCCTACCCGTTCACACCACCCGAAGCGTGGGGAACGTTGTTGGATACGGACCCCGTTTGCGGGCATCCGCGCAGCCTCCAGGAGCGCTGCCCTCTCTATATAGTGTTGCATTTTCATCACAAAAGACCTTGACCCAGCGCAAGGCACAATAAAAAACGGCGCCCTTCGGGACGCCGTTCCTCATCATCAGATCTGCGTGACATACCCTATTCGGAAGCAGCTGCTTCCGCCGGAGCATCCTCGACCGGTTTGGCCCTGCGGGTACGCGGCGCCCGGCGCCGCGGCTTGGCGGCATCGTCTTCAGAGGGGTCGCCGGAGGCTTCAGCGGTCTCGCCAGCGCCTTCGGAAGGAGCTTCTGCGCCCTCATTGGCAGCGGTCCGGCGCGGGGTGCGGGCACGGGGCGTGCGCGCACGCCGTCTGGGCTTGTCGTCGCCTTCGCCCTCTTCGGCCTCAGCCTTCTGGGCTGCGCCGTTCACCTGGCCTTCCTGATTGATCACCGGCATGTCTTCGATGAAGGGCTGCGGGCTGTCTGCATCCACAAGGTCCCCGTCAGCGCTGCGCTCAGCTGCCGGGCGCTCAGACCCGATGGCAGGCGCAGATCCGTTCACGGGTGCAGCCTCTGCACTGTCCTCGGCCTCACCGCGTGCAGACGGCTGCGCGGATGGCTGCTGCTGCGGCTGTGCGGCTGCGACAATACGCAGATAGTGCTCTGCATGCTGGTTGTAGTTCTCGCTCATCACCCGATCACCGGATGCTTGAGCATCCCTGGCAAGCTGCTGATACTTTTCCGCAATATGCATCGCTGTGCCGCGGATTTTCACATCAGGACCGTTTGATTCGTAGGTCCGGGTTAACGGATTAGGGCCCTTGCGGCCCCGACCGCGCATACGCTTATTGCTTTGATTTCCTGGTCTCATCCTGCCGTTTTCTCTTGCGGAACGGCGGTCAGCAAAACGCTGACCCATCATCGGAATTGCCTAAAACCGACACGAAGTAATTGCCGACACCAACCATGCTGGTTCGCGGCTGTCATTGAAAACACACTCAGCGCGAAGCAGGCCACTGGCCAACGCTTTCGTTTTTGTCTTCGACAGTCCGAAACACCGGAAGCCCGTCTTGCAGATGAGGTCATCGCGCTGTAACTGCGCCTGCCCCCGTCCTGCCGGTTGCGTGTGCCCCGCTCAATGTTGATAACATTTCCGGTCTCGGCGAGATGAACCTAACCGTTTCCGGCGCGTTTTCCAAGTGCTTTTTCGCCTTTGGATCAAAACAGTAAAATTATATCTTCCCAGCCAGCACAACCCGGTCGTTACGAGCAAGATCCTTAATGATTTCAATCGCTCCAAAGCCATGAAGACGCAGCTGTTTTTTCACATCTTCGCCCTGATCCCAGCCGATTTCCAAGGCGATTCTGGTGCCCTGAGCGATCAGCCCCGCCGCCTCGGCCACAATCCGCAGATAGGCCTCCAGTCCCGAGTCGCCACCATCCAGGGCGAGAAACGGATCATGTTCGAGGACCTCCCGGTCGAGGTCCTGAAGCACAGCGGACCGGATGTAAGGCGGATTGCTGACGATCCAGTCCGGCCCGGCCGTCCGGCAGGCTCCAAAAGCCGACAGATAATCCCCGCAAACAGGAAGGAACCGGTCCGCGACCCCGTGCAGCTGGGCATTTTCCAGCGCACAGCCGAGAGCCTCTTCGGACAAATCAATGGCGACCACGCGGCTCTTTGGCCTCTCCGCCAGAAGCGTAACGGCGATTGCGCCCGTTCCCGTGCCAATATCGTAGATGAGCAGAGGCGCATCCGCAACACTGCGCGCAAGCACCGCATCCACCAGGGTCTCCGTGTCGGGGCGGGGCTCCAGCGTGGCGCGGTTCAGCTTGAAACTGCGGCCATAAAACTCCCGCGCGCCCAGAATACGGCCAACCGGCATACCACCAAGACGCAGTCTGACGGCCTCAAGAACCCGCGCTTCGTCCCCGGTGCTGAGCTGCCTGGCCTCGTCCAGCACAAGGTCGGACACATTGACATTCAGCAGCGCAGTGATCAGCAGCTTTGCCTCCAGATCAGCTGCCGTGACCGCCGCGCCGCGAAACTGATCCCGCACCTGCCGGTAGAGCTGGCCGAGCTGCATGGTCACGCGTCTTCGGATGCAAGCAGATTGGCCTGATGGTCCACGATCAGGGCCTCGATCACTTCGCCCAGTCCCTCCCCGGCAACAATCTGGTCCAGCTTGTAAAGCGTCAGACCGATCCGGTGATCGGTCACCCGCCCTTGCGGGAAATTGTAGGTGCGGATGCGCTCCGAGCGGTCGCCGGAGCCGACCTGCAGGCGGCGGGCCTCCGTGCGTTCGCTGGCGGCCCGCTCCCGTTCTTCATCATATATGCGCGCGCGCAACAGCTGCATGGCCCGCGCCTTGTTCTTGTGCTGGGAGCGTTCATCCTGAACCGCCACAACAATGCCGGTTGGAAGATGGGTGATGCGCACGGCCGAGTCCGTCGTGTTCACATGCTGGCCACCCGCGCCGGACGCCCGGAAGGTGTCGATGCGCAGATCGCTGTCCTGCACATCCACATCAACATCTTCTGCCTGGGGAAGCACTGCAACCGTTGCCGCTGAAGTGTGGATACGGCCGCCGGACTCCGTCGCAGGAACCCGCTGCACCCGGTGTACGCCGGATTCGAACTTGAGCCGGGCAAAAACATTTTCTCCGGACACGGAAGCGATGATTTCCTTGAAACCGCCGACTTCGCCCTCGCTGGCTGACAGAACTTCCACCTTCCAGCCCTGCAGTTCCGCAAAGCGCTGATACATGCGAAACAGATCCCCGGCGAACAGCGCCGCTTCATCCCCCCCCGTCCCGGCGCGCACTTCCAGAATGGCGTCATTGGCGTCCGCCTCGTCCTTGGGCAAAAGGCCGATCCGCACATCCTGCGTCAAAGCCTCGACCTGACCGGAAAGCGCGTCACGCTCCAATTCGGCAAGCTCGCGCATCTCCGCATCGGAATCAGGATCCAGGATCAATGCCTCGGCACCGGCGAGGTCCTCTTCCGCCTTGATCAGGGCTCGGATCTTGGTGACCAGCGGCTCCAGCCCGGCATACTCGCGCGACAGTTTCACATAGGCCTGCGGATCCGGGCCCGACGACATCAGATGTTCGATCTCGGCAAACCGGTCCAGAAGGTTATCAAGTTTGTGACGCGCTAGCATACGCGCAGATACTCCAAAGTCAGATCAGGCCCTCTGGTCCCCTTGAAGGGTCAATGATGGCCGGTCAATCATGTGAACAGGAACAAAACAGGCTCAAGACGAACAGGCGCCGCTAAGGCTCAAGAGCCACATCCGTTTCGGCGGCAAAGCGTTTCAGCACGTCTCTGATATCAACGTTGTCGTGCCCCGGGTCAAGGCGTGGCAGCAGCCGGGCCGACAACCGGCCCGCATCCAGCGTGCGCAGCATGGCCTTGACCGGCCCGAGCGCGGCCGGAGACATGGACAGATCACGGAAGCCGAGCCCCATCAGGGCCATGGCTTCCAGCGGCCGTCCGGCCAGTTCCCCGCACAAGGTCACGGGCACATGAAACTTGTTGGCCGCATCTACAATCAGCTTCAAGGCCCGCAGGAAGGCGACATTGAGCGGATCGAACCGTTCAGCCACCCGTGTGTTGCCTCTGTCGACCGCACAAAAGAACTGAAACAGGTCGTTCGATCCGACAGACACAAAATCCACATGGGTCATCAGCTCATCCAGCTGGAAGAGCAGTGACGGCACTTCGATCATGACACCAAGGCGGATATTTTCCGGAGTGGTATGGCCATGGCGGCGCAGATGGCGGATTTCCTTGTCGACCAGCGCCTTGGCCCGCAAAAATTCATCCACTTCCGCGACCATCGGGAACATGAGCTTGAGATCCCGGCCCGCCGCCGCATGCAGCAGCGCCCGGATCTGGGTCCGCAGCAGGCCCGGCCGGTCGAGACCAAGACGCAGGGCCCTCCAGCCCATGGCCGGGTTTTCTTCCTGGATCGAGCGCAAATAGGGCAGCACCTTGTCGCCGCCGATATCCAGGGACCGGAACGTCACGGGCTTGCCGTCCACCGCATCCAGAACCTGGCTGTACTGGGCCTGCTGCTCGCGCATGCGCGGAAAGGAAGAGGCCACCATGAACTGCAGTTCGGTGCGGAACAGGCCAATACCGGCCGCCCCGGATTCTTCCAGATGAGGCAGGTCAATCAGCAGTCCCGCATTCATCTGCAGGGAAAATTCCACGCCATCCTTGGTCACCGACGGCTTGGTCCGCAACCGGCGGAACTGCGCTTGGCGCCGGGCCCTGAAGCGGACCTTTTCCGCATAGGCATTTTCCAGGTCGGCCGCCGGGCGCAAATGCACCTCGCCCGTGTCCCCGTCCACGATAATCGCATCATCCGCATCTGCGAGGCTGACGATATCGTCCACCAGACCGACTGTGGGAATGCCAAGGGCGCGGGCGACGATTGTCACATGGCTTGTGGGCCCGCCTTCTTCCAGAACAAGGCCCCGGATCCGGTCCCGCCCGTAATCCAGCAATTCGGCAGCGCCCATGTTGCGGCCGACAATGATGGCGTCCTGCGGCAGTTCGCCCAGCCCCGGCACCTGAGCGCGCCCCATCAGTTCGCGGATCAGGCGGTGGGCAAGATCGTCCAGATCATGCAGCCGCTCGCGCAGATAAGGATCGGTCTGGCGCAGCATCCGGGCCCTTGTGTCGCTCTGCACCTTTTCCACGGCCGCTTCCGCCGTGAGCCCGTTTTTGATCGCCTCTTCGATCTTGCGGATCCAGCCCCGGTCATAGGCAAACATCCGGTACGCTTCCAGCACCTCGCGGTGTTCGCCCGTGGCGGCGATTTCACCACTCGCCAAAAGATCATCAAGAGACAGGCGCAGCCGGTTGATCGCCCCTTCGAGCCGGGCTTTTTCCTGATCGGTATCTTCCGCAATCAGATTGGTGACGACCACCCGTGGCTCGTGCAAGACAACATGGCCAAGGCCGACACCTTCCGCCAGCCCGGCGCCGGTTGCCGTGACAGGCCGGGACATGTCGAGACCGGTCGCCTTCTGGGAAATGGCTTCCAGCTCCCCGGCCGCAACCATCTCGGCAATCACCATGGCCGTGGTCTGAAGCGCCTCAACCTCATCTTCCATATAGGTCCGGTGAGACTGATTCTGCACCACCAGAACCCCCAGGGTGCGCCCGGCCCGCAGGATCGGCACACCGAGGAAGGAATTATAGGCTTCTTCGCCGGTTTCCGGCAGGTAGGCAAAGCCCGGGTGGGCGCTGGCATTGGGAAGATTGAGGGGCCGCGCTTCGGCAGCGATCAGACCGACCAGACCCTGACCAACCCGCAGGGAGGCGTTGTGGACCGCTTCACGATTGAGGCCCTCGGTCGCATAAAGTTCAAGAACCCCATCGGCACGCAGGATATATACCGAACACACTTCCGCGACGACATTCGAGGCGATCAGCACAACGATCTTGTCGAGTCGCTCTTGCGCCGTAATCGGCTCCGCCATGACTTCGCGGAGCCTGCGGAGCAATAGGCGCGGTCCGGCTAGGTTGCTGCGCATGGCGCCCCCATCTCATTCCGCTTCAGGCAGCCCGGACCCCAATCGTGCCGGGGCCGCCCGCCGGTTAAACTTATCCGTCCAACCCGTATAGCGAATGGAGAGTCCGCACTGCAAGTTCCGCGTAAGCAGAATCGATCAGCACGGAGATTTTGATTTCGGACGTGGTGATGGCCCGGATATTGATGCCTTTGGAGGCAAGCCCCCGGAAACACTGGGCCGCAACCCCCGCATGAGAGCGCATGCCGATGCCGATGACGGACACCTTCACCACATCGCGGGCCCCTTCCAGATTCTGGAAGCCGATGTCTTCGCGGTTGTCATCGAGCACCTGTTTCGCCCGGTCGAAATCCCCTTCCGGAACGGTAAATGTGATGTCTGTGGTTTTGCCGTCCGGCGAAATGTTCTGAACGATCATATCCACATTGATGTGGGCATCGGCCAGCGGCCCGAACACGGATTCGGCAACGCCGGGCTTGTCAGCCACGTCCCGCAGCGAGATCTGGGCTTCATCCTTGGCATATGCAATGCCGGTGACTACCTGCTGTTCCACGAGTTCATCCTCGTCGCAAATTAAAGTACCAATCGGGAGGCCGTCTTCACCGACCTGGGGCGCGTCCGGATCATCGAAACTGGAGCGCACAAACGTCCGCACATTGTGCACCATGGCCATTTCGACCGAGCGGACCTGCAGAACCTTGGCCCCGAGGGACGCCATTTCAAGCATTTCCTCAAAGGACACCCGTTCCAGACGCTGCGCCCTCGGCACGATGCGCGGGTCTGTGGTATAGACCCCGTCCACATCCGTATAGATGTCGCAACGGTCGGCCTTGACGGCCGCGGCAATGGCAACTGCGCTCGTGTCCGAGCCGCCGCGGCCGAGAGTCGCAATCCGGTTGTCCGGCGAAATGCCCTGGAAGCCTGCCAGAACCGCCACCTGCCCCTGCTCCAGCCGTTCGCTCAGGAACCCGGCATCAATCTCGCGGATCCGGGCCGCTCCGTGATTTTCATCTGTCTTGATCGGCACCTGCCAGCCCTGCCAGGAGCGGGCATTGACGCCCATGTCCTGCAGCACAATGGCCAGAAGGCCGGAGGTGACCTGCTCCCCGGAGGCAACCACCGCATCATATTCACGCGCATCGTGAAGCGGTGCCGCGTCGCGGCAGAACTCCACCAGCTTGTTGGTCTGGCCGGCCATGGCCGAAACCACCACCGCAACCTGATGCCCTGCGTCCACTTCCCGTTTCACATGGCGGGCCACATTGCGGATGCGATCAAGATCGGCAACCGATGTTCCCCCAAATTTTAAAACCAGTCGGGCCATACCACTCGTATTCTGTTCGTTGTGACAAAAGCGCCAAGCACTCCTGATGGATCGGCGGCCATGCATACAGCCTGCGCTGCCTTGCTGCAACTCTGCTTGGCCTGCGCTGACTTGACAAATGGTCAAAGACACTAAACGACAGCTAAACAATGCATCCCGCTTGACGGCATGAACGCATGACCTATGGAAAGGATCGTCCGATGACAGGCAAGGCTCAACAGGCAACGGGCACGATCGACAGCGATGAAATCGCCCGCTTCTCGGCAATGGCAGAAGACTGGTGGGACCCGACCGGAAAATTCAAGCCGCTGCACAAGTTCAATCCGGTGCGTCTCGCCTATATCAAGCAGGAAGTGTGCAAACGCTTTGACCGCGATCCGCGTGCGTCGGACGCGTTCAAGGGGCTTCGATTTCTGGACATTGGCTGCGGCGGTGGCCTGTTGAGCGAACCGATGGCCCGCCTGGGTGCTGAGGTTGTCGGTGCCGATGCATCGGAAACCAACATCCGGATTGCCAAATTGCATATGGAAAGCTCCGGGCTTGAGATCGACTACCGGGCCGAAACCGCCGAAGCGCTTGCCGCCGCCGGAGAAACCTTCGACGTGGTGTTGAATATGGAAGTGGTGGAACATGTGGCCGATGTGCCCTTGTTCCTGAAAGCCACCGGCAGCATGGTCCGGCCGGGGGGCCTGATGTTCGTTGCCACCATCAACCGCACGCTCAAGGCCTATGCGCTGGCAATTGTCGGTGCGGAATACGTGCTGCGCTGGCTGCCCAAAGGCACGCATTCCTATGAGAAGCTGGTCCGGCCGGACGAGATCGAAACCCCGCTGGCAGCGGAAGGGCTGTCGATCCTTGACCGGTCCGGTGTGACCTTCAATCCCCTGACCGACACCTGGTCCCGCTCCCGGGACATGGATGTCAACTACATGCTGCTGGCGGAGCGGCCGGACGCTTCCTGATGGGAGAACCGATCGTCTTCGTTCCGGGGCATTTGTGCACCCATGCGCTCTATGCGCCCCAAATCGCCGCCTTTGCCGACCGCCCCATTCTGGTGGCCAACAACCGTGACGATGACAGCATCGAGGCGATCGCCCTGAGGCTCCTGGCGGAAGGCCCGGAGCGCTTTTCCCTGATCGGCCTGTCAATGGGCGGTTATATCGCCCTGGAGGTGATGCGCCGCGCCCCGGAACGGGTGACGCGCCTTGCCCTTTTGAACACCTCTGCCCGGGCAGACACCGAAGAGCAGAAAAACAAGCGGCGCGCCCTGATCAAGGTGGCAAAGACGAAATCCTTCGCCAAGATTCCGGACCTGTTCTTTCCAGGCTTCGTACATGAAAAAAACGAGACCAATGCGGACCTGAAAGCCGTTGTCCGTGAAATGGCCTTCGAGACCGGCGTAGAGGCTTTCATCCGGCAGGCCACCGCCAATGGCAACCGGATCGATTCCCGCCCCGCTCTACCGGACATTTCCTGTCCCGTGCTGGTCCTGTCCGGCGACGGCGACCGCCAGATCGCCCCGGAACTGTCGGTTGAAATCCACCAGCTCATCCCGCAAAGCGATCTGGTCCTGCTTGAAGTTTGCGGCCACCTGTCGACCCTTGAGGCACCGGATCAAGTGACCGGGGCATTAAAGCTTTTCCTCAACCGTCCCTAGGCTGCATTCCCGGAAAATCGACCGGATTCAAACACTCGGGAAAATTGATCCTTGTCAAAGATCCTGATTGCGGCGCGCGTAAAATTACGCGACGGTAAAAAAATTAAATCCGGCCGCGGCCGGACACCCCCGGAGTTTTGCATCTTTGGGGTTCCCCCGGTGCCGGGAGGACCAGGCACCGGCCAACGCATGAAAGACAAACAAGCGGAGGATCTCTCATGCCAACAAAACGCAGTTCAGCAGGTGCATTCGACTTCAACCCCATGACCTTTGACTGGCCTATGCCGGCCTTTACAAACTGGGCCTTTGCAGAGCGTGAAGACCGGATCGAAGCCAAGACCGTCGCCAGCTTTCAGAAAATGGGCGAAGTGATGTGGTCCCAGGCCGAAAAGGCATTTGACGGCCAGATGGAATTTGTCAGCCACCGGCTTCATGAGGATTTTGAGTGCGCAAAATCGCTGAGCCAATGCACCGGGCCCGACGAAACCATGGCAACATTGCAGGCGTTCTATTCCAGAATGGCCAGCGAATATCAGAACCATCTCGAAAAACAGGCGGCGTTGTTCCGGGATAGTTTTTCCGAAAATGCAGCCGTGGTTGAAGAGCTGAACGAGACGGCGCTGGAAAGCGTCGGCGAATTGAGCAAGGCCGCAGAAGAAAGCCTGAAAGAGACCAAACCCGCCGCACGCAAACCGCGCGCCCGGTCCAGCACCCCCGCGAAGGCCTGATCTCCTCAGGATCTCAGCCTCGTCAAACGCGAGCACCGCTGCCCGTACCGGCGCAGCGATGCCGCCGTGCACAGATCAGTTCTTCTCTTCGGGAAGATCCGGCAAGGGCAAAACAGCAATCCCTTCCTCCACGAGGTCTGCCGCATCCTGAGGTGTCGTTTCCCCATAAATATTGCGGACGTCCGCTTCCCCATAATGGATCTTGCGGGCTTCAGAGGCGAAGTCTGCTCCGACATTTTCTGACGTTTCAACAATGCGGGCCCGCACTTGGCGCAATGCCTCAACAAGTTCCTTTTGGCGCAGGTCGCTGGGCAACAGAGCCGATGGCTGCAGCGCCCCGCCAGACGGGGCTTGCTCCGCAGCCCCTTGCTTTGCGCCGGATCCCGGCTCTGCACCCGGCTGACCGGGGGCAAGCACCGGGGGCCGTGCCCCCTTTTTCCGGGACGTTGCCACGGCCGGGGCCATCAGACGTTTTGACACGTTACATGATCCGCAAACGGGACAGGTCACCAGACTGCGGCTCTGCTGCGCTTCAAAATCGCCGGAATTCCGGAACCAGCCTTCAAATCCGTGTTCGGCTTCGCAAATGAGCGAATATTTGATCAAGCAGGCTCCTCCAATTTTGCCGCTGACGTAACGACGGCACAGGCAAAATCCCGTTCATTGGCAAGTGCCGGTATCCGGGCCCGTGCGGCGGCGGCGGCCTCCGTGTCGAGCTCCGCCAAAAGCACCCCGGGCTCATTGTGATCGAGCTCGGCAACCACCTTGCCCCAGGGATCAACAACGAGACTGTGGCCGTAGGTTTCCCGCCCGTCTTCGTGGCGCCCCCCCTGGGCAGCGGATAAGATATAGGCGCCATTTTCAATCGCCCGGGCGCGCTGGAGCACATGCCAGTGGGATTCACCGGTCTGGCGTGTGAAGGCGGCCGGTGCCGTTAGCAGCTCCGCCCCGGTCCGGACCTGGGCACGGAAAAGAGCCGGGAAACGGATGTCATAGCAGATCGCCAGTCCAAGCCGCGCAAAGGGCAGCTCGGCCACAACGGCCTGACCGCCGGGCTCATAGGTGGCCGACTCCCGCCAGCTCTCCCCATTGGGCAGATCCACATCGAACATATGGATCTTGTCATAGGCCGCAAGGATGCGGCCATCCGGTGCAATCAGGACCGCCCGGTTGGCGGCCTTGCCAGCATCGCTGACAACCGCAAGGGAGCCAATATGCAGGTAGATCTTGAGCTCCTGGGCAAGCCTGCGGGCCATTTTCAAGAAGGCATCGTCTTCAGGCGCTCCGATACGCTCCTGCAACTCCTCCCGCGTCCGCACCAGGATGTTCGACATTTCCGGTGTTTGCACATAGGTGGCCCCGTCCCGGGCCGCTGAGCGGATGAGGGCCTCGGCCGCATCGGCATTGTGCAACGGATCCTTGCCGCTTCGCAGCTGAATGCAGGCTGCAGTGACTTTGGTCATGGGCGTCCTTTCATACCAATCTCAGTTGATAGAAACCGAACGGATGGCTTGTTCCTGTTTGCAGTCAAGGCGCGTTGTTGAAGACGGCCTGGCCGGCCGTTCAAGCAGCGCAACGCCCGACAGAGGATCACGACCCGAGCAAGGCGTCCAGTTTGCCAGACCGGTCCAGATCATGCAGATCATCGCATCCGCCAATATGGGTTTCGCCGGCAAAGATCTGCGGAAATGTGTTGCGCCCGTTGGCCCGCTGGACCATGATCTTGCGCAACTCTCCATCAAAGGTTGCATCATATTCCGTGTAGGTTACGCCTTTCTTGTCAAGCAGCCGTTTTGCCGCTGTACAAAAACCGCAGAGCTGCCGCGTGTAGATTTCCACTTCGGCCATTTCAACCGCCCTCTTTCACCTTAAGGAGTTGCCGGTCTTGTTTG
This sequence comes from Roseibium sp. AWQ4_254, assembly GCF_056161025.1. Lineage (NCBI taxonomy): Bacteria > Pseudomonadati > Pseudomonadota > Alphaproteobacteria > Hyphomicrobiales > Stappiaceae > Roseibium > Roseibium sp. AWQ4_254. Next base: position 23,045 of record NZ_JBSWYH010000040.1, on the reverse strand, counting down.
CCGGCAAGTTTTCAAACCCGGGCGATATATGCGCGCCGGGCGTACAAACACAAGGCCTGACACAACGCAAAGCCGCTCAAAAATGCTCCTGATGTCCTTGCCGGGACGGGTCGGCAAGCGCAAAAGTGAGCACATCGACAGACGCGGCGCCCGCCCCGAGCAGGGTCCGGGTGCAGGCTCTCAAGGTGGAACCCGTCGTAACCACATCATCGACAAGAACAACGTGGCGGCTGGTCAAAAGGGATGCCCTGTTCCGTCCAACCGCAAAGGCGGAGCGCACATTCTTGTGCCGCACTCCTGCGGACAGGCCCACCTGCTGCCGGGTTCGTTTGATGCGCACCAGAGTGTCCGGCGCAAAGGGGGCGTCACAGGCCTCCGCAATCACCTTTGCGAGGGCGGCCGCCTGATTGAAGCGCCGGGACAAAAGACGCGACCAATGGAGTGGTACAGGCACAAGAAGACTGTCGGGCTGCAGGAAATCGCGGCCCGCCGCCCGCATCCAGAGGCCCATCGGCCGGGCCAGTTCCCGCCGTCCGCCAAATTTCAGCGCAAGCACCAGAGTCTGCGCGGTGCCCTGATAAAAGGCAACCGAGCGCGAGCGCTCAAATGGCGGCGGATCGGCAATCGCGCGCGGGCTCCAGGCCTCCTCTCCGATATCATAGGAAAAGGGCGTGCCGAGCCGGTAGCAGACCGGCTTTTCGATAAAGGACATGGCAGACCAGCAGGCGGGGCAAAGCCCTTCCCCGGTCCCGACCCGCTCATCGCAGCTCAGACACCTTAAGGGCAGCAGAAGATCCAAGGCTCCGCGCGCCAGAGTACGGGGCAGCGCGGACAGGCAATTTGACATGACCATCGGCAATATACCGCCTTGCGAAAACACCGTTGCCGCCAGCTCCTGGACGGCAGACCAAACTTTATGGATAGAACCCCATATGATGGCGCATTATCAAGTGAGTTTGGCACAAAGCCGCCCTGAAAGGGCATCTTGAGGGACACTCTCTTTGACGTGTTTGTGCCCATGCCCTATGTCAGCGGCGGATCTCATGCCAAGCGTCAGGATGTCTTGTGAGCGCACAACCGGATCTCTTCGACCGCCGCCTTTTCCGTCAAAGACGCTTGCGGGCTCTGCGGCAGGCAACTGCGGGCGCCGACTTCCTGCTGGCCGAGGTTGCCCGTGATCTGGAAGACCGGCTCCTGGCCGTCACCCGGCGCTTTCCAACCGCTCTGGATCTTGGCGGACACCGCGGCCTGATTTCAAAAGCGCTTGAGGCCTGCGGCAAGGTTGACCGGCTTGTCCGCGCAGATCTTTTTTTCAAAGACCCTGACCTGCCGCCCCCCGGTCTCGTGTGCGATGATGCCCTGCTGCCGTTCAAGGACAAGTCCCTTGACCTGATTGTATCGGCGCTCTCGCTTCACGCCGTCAACGACTTGCCGGGAAGCCTGATTCAGATCCGGCGCGCGCTGGCCCCGGACGGCCTGTTCCTGGCGACGCTGCCGGGTGCAGGAACCTTGAGCGAATTGCGGGACAGTCTGACACGCGCCGAACTGGAGATGACCGGCGGCGCGGCTGCCCGTGTGCTGCCGTTTGCCGATACGCGGGATCTGGGGGGACTGCTGCAACGCGCGGGATTTGCCCTGCCTGTCACCGATCTCGACAGCCTGACCGTGCGCTATGATACGATGTTCGCCTTGCTGCAGGATCTGAGAGCCATGGGCGCCACATCCATCCTGACGGAAAGGCCGGAGCAGCCCCTGTCCCGGGCAACCCTGCTGCGCGCCGCCGACCTTTATGCTCAAAACCATTGCGATGAAGACGGCCGCATCCGGGCGACCTTTGCTCTTGTCACCCTGTCGGGCTGGGCGCCCCATGACAGCCAGCAAAAGCCGCTGCGCCCCGGCTCGGCCCAGTCTCGGCTTGCCGATGTTCTGGGAACCCGGGAAGAAAAACTGTAAGCGAGGGTGTTGTCCGCTACCCGCCCCACCAATTTTGAAAGCGCGGGTTAGCTGCTCGACGTCGCGGCCGTCAACGCGCTCGACAGCACCCCAAAGACATTGTCCCTGAGGGACGTGCCCATGACAGCAAGCCCGGTAATAATTGCCAGACTGATCAAACCGGCGAGCAAGCCATATTCCACGGCCGTCGCTCCGGTCTCGTCTTTCCAGAAACGGGCTGCAACCTGTTTGGCTGCCCTGCAAGTCAATCGCGTCTTCATCATTGTCATCCCCCACCGGTCAGGACGTAAAATGGTTTTCGTCTTTAAACCGCATCAATCAGGTGAGGAATGAGCGGCTCGTCAGCCGCCGGCATGGGATACTCCCTCAATCTGACCGCGCGGACCCACTTCAGGGCCTGGTTCTCCCGTCCCTGGGGAACACCGGACCATTTGCGGCAGATGAACAATGGCATCAGCAAATGAAAATCTTGATAAGCGTGACTCGCAAAGGTCAGGGGGGCGAGACAGGCTTCGTTAACTTCAATGCCGAGTTCTTCCTGAAGCTCCCGGATCAATGTTTCCTCCGGCCTCTCCCCGGGCTCAACCTTTCCTCCGGGGAATTCCCACAGTCCCGCCATGGACTTACCTTCCGGCCGCTGCGCCAGGAGAATCCGGCCATCCGCATCCACAAGCGCACAAGCCGAAACAAGTACAATTTTGGTCATTTCACTCTGTGTCCAATTGTGAGACAGGAAGGAAGACTTTGGAAAGCCTGACGCGCCCATAACCGTCAAGACTGCCTAGCAGGGTCAGCTTCGGTAATCGCCATTAATCGCGACATATTCTTTTGTCAGATCACAGGTCCAGACCACCGACTGACCGCTGCCCAGCCCCAGATCGGCCCGGATGACAATGCCCTCTTCCCGCATCACGGCCGAGGCTGCCTCTTCGCTGTAGTCCGGGTCCCGTTCGCCATCGAGCGCCACCCGCACATCCCCGAACCAGATTGCCAGCCGGTCCCGGTCGGCAGGCTCCCCGGCCTTGCCAACGGCCATGACCACCCGGCCCCAGTTCGCATCCTCTCCGGCCACGGCGGTTTTCACGAGCGGGGAATTGGCAATGGCGAGCGCAATCGTTTTTGCCGACGCATCGCTGGTGGCGCCGGTCACACGGACCTCGACAAATTTGCGCGCGCCCTCCCCGTCCCGCACAATCTGCTGGGCAAGGTCCTGCATGACATCCCGCAAGGCCGCCCGCAGGGTCTCAAGACGCGGATCGTCCAGAGAGGTGACCGGTGCGATACCACGCGCCTCTGCCTTGCCCGTGGCAAACAAGAGCACCGTGTCCGAGGTCGACGTATCACTGTCAACGGTCACCGCATTGAAACTGTCCCCGGTCTCGCCGCTCAGGAGAGCCTGCAGCACCGTCTGGGAGATCGGCGCGTCGGTGAAGAGGAAGGACAGCATGGTCGCCATGTCCGGCGCGATCATGCCCGCCCCCTTGGCAATCCCGTTGATCGTGACCACTTCACCATCCAGATCAATCCGGGCAGTGGCCACTTTCGGATAGGTATCGGTTGTCATAATGGCCTTGGCCGCGTCCATCCAGAGCGTGCCATCCTGCCCGCCGACAAGGTCCGTGACCACGCCGCCGAATTTCCCGGCAGGCAGTGGCTCTCCGATCACGCCCGTGGAGGCCAGGAAGATTTCGTCCTGGGAACAGTCCAGCGCTTCAGCCACGATCCGCGCAGACAGGTCAACTGCATCCGCGCCTTTCTTGCCGGTAAAGGCATTGGCGTTGCCGGAATTCACCAGCAGAGCCCGCGCCGTTCCGCCCGGCAGTTTCGCCTTGCACCAATCGACGGGAGCAGACGGGCATTTCGACCTGGTGAACACTCCGGCCACCGCAGTACCTTTTGAAAGCATCGCCAGCAGCACATCCGTCCGCCCCTCATATTTCAGGCCGGCGGCAGCCGTTGCGAAGGTCACCCCTTCCAGCGGCGGCAGGTCCGGATAGGATTTGGGAGCAAGTGGAGAAACGGTCGTGGACATGGCTGAGGTCCCGGTAAACTGAAGAGTTCAGCAGTCCATAGAGAGCGCCTTGGGCAAGCGCAAGTCTTTTCAAGCGCAGCTCAGACAGCTCAGAGCCCGCAGCGGCCGCTAAGACCTGGCCCGGCGGTTCCCCGCCGGGCTGGCACCGGTTTGTTGACGCTTATTCGCTCTTTTCGCCGTCACTGTCGGCTTCGGCGGCCGGCTGGGCAAGCGCGGAATCGAGCACCTCAACCTTGATGGCATCTTTCAGCTCGGCCATCTTGGCTTCGTAGCGCTCGCGCACCAGCTGCTGCCGCAGCTCTTTGGACACGGCTTCAAGGGCCGGCTTTTCCTGACGGCGCTTGTCTTCCACCTTGATCACATGCCAGCCGAACTGGGTCTCAACCGGCTCCTTGGTGTAGTCGCCCGGCGCCAGTGCGAAAGCCGCCTCTTCAAACGGCTGGACCATCTGGCCTTTTGTGAAATAGCCAAGGTCACCACCATTGGGGCCGGACGGGCCCGTTGATTTTTCCTTGGCCAGCTCCGCAAAATCCGCGCCCCCGTCCAGCTCCTTGATCACGGCTTCGGCTTCCGCCTTGTCCTTGACCAGAATGTGCCGGGCCTGGATTTCTTCCGGACCTTCAAAATCGGCGAACTGCTTGTCATAGGCCGCCTTCAGATCGTCTTCGGAGATCCCGCCATCGACCTTCTGGGCCAGATAGGCGTTGCGCAGTGCCTGCATCTCCAGAAATTCCAGCTGCTTCTGGAAGTCCGGGTCCTTGTCGATGCCGTCCTTGCGGGCGGCTTGGGCAAGGAGCTCCATATCAACCACCACATCCAGCAGGATCTGACGCCATTGCGCCGGCGGGAAGCGCTGCAACTGCTGCCCCAGGTCCTTGGCAGCAAAAGCGATGTCGGCTTCGGTGATTTCCTGATCACCGACCTTGGCCACCACATCGTCCGGTTCGGCTGCCTTCAGCGAAACGGATCCGAGCGTCACGGCCAGAAGGGAAACGGCAACAGCCTGAACGGGCCTGCGCATCGAAATTCGGAACATAAGAAGTCCTTTACCTATGGGAACGGTCTCTTTATTGCCCTCAATCTTCAGGGCGGGGGTACTTTGCCTATTCCAGCAGCGTTGACAAGCTTAGAGCCCCCTCTTATCTGTCGGGCGGTCCTGCTCTTGAGCCGGATGGCATCTTTAAGGCCGCGTTTTCCGGCCGGGCGATCTGCCCGGCGGGACCGTGGACAGCAATTGAGACGATTTCATGGGCGCGCGCCAGATTGCCATTGAGCGCCGCCCGGTAAGGAAGGACCGCCACATGGCTGGCCTTGGCGCTTTAGCACGTAAGCTTTTCGGTTCGTCAAACGACCGCAGAATCAAGACATTCCGGGCAAAGGTCGAGGAGATCAACGCCCTGGAGGCAGAAACTCAGGCCCTTTCGGATGACGCCCTGAAAGCGCGCACCGCCGAATTCCGCAGCCAGCTCGAGAGCGGCGTAAGCCTTGACGACATTCTCGCCCCCGCATTTGCAACAGTCCGCGAAGCCGCCCGGCGCGCCCTGGGACAGCGCCATTATGATGTGCAGCTGATCGGTGGCATGGTGCTCAATTCGGGTCAGATCGCCGAAATGCGCACGGGGGAAGGCAAGACGCTTGTGGCCACCGCGCCGGTCTACCTGAACGCGCTGACAGGCAACGGTGTTCATGTGGTCACCGTGAACGACTATCTGGCCCAGCGTGACAGTGACTGGATGGGCCAGGTCTATCGCTTCCTCGGCCTGACCGTCGGCTGCATCACCCACGGCCTGTCCGACGAGGAGCGCCGCGCGGCCTATGCAGCCGATGTCACCTATGGCACCAACAATGAGTTCGGCTTCGACTACCTCCGGGACAATATGAAGCATGACCGGGCCTCGATGGTGCAGCGCAGCCATTCCTATGCGATCGTCGATGAGGTCGATTCGATCCTGGTGGACGAGGCCCGCACCCCGCTGATCATTTCCGGTCCTTTGGAAGACCGGTCCGAATTCTACAACACCGTTGATGCCTTCATCCCCCAACTGGCGGAAGAGGACTTCGAGCTCGACGAAAAACAGCGCTCGGCCACCTTCACCGAAGCAGGCAACGAGAAACTGGAAGCCCTGCTCAGCGACGCCGATCTTCTGAAGGGCGGCTCCCTTTATGATGTCGAGAACGTGTCGGTCGTTCACCACCTGCAGCAGGCCCTGAAGGCCCACAAGCTGTTCCAGCGTGACAAGGATTATATTGTCCGAAACGGCGAAGTCGTTATCATTGACGAATTCACAGGCCGCATGATGCCGGGCCGCCGGTTCTCCGAAGGCCTGCACCAGGCCCTGGAAGCGCGCGAGAAAGTGCGCATCCAGCCCGAGAACCAGACCCTGGCCTCCATCACCTTCCAGAACTATTTCCGCATGTATGACAAGCTCGCGGGCATGACTGGAACGGCGGCGACGGAAGCGGACGAATTCGCGGATATTTACAAGCTGGAAGTGGTCGAAATTCCGACCAATGTCACCGTCAAACGGATTGACGACGACGATGAGGTCTACCGCACGGTCCAGGAAAAATTCAACGCCATCGTCAAGCTGATCGATGATTGCAAGGAGCGGGGCCAGCCAATCCTGGTGGGCACGACCTCGATCGAGAAGTCCGAGCTTCTGGCCGAAATGCTGAAGAAACACGGCTACAAACAGATCGATCTCAGCGACCCGGCCGCCTTTGCCGCCGCTCAAAAGAAGGACGATGGCAAGTCCAAGATCTTTGCGGTCCTGAACGCCCGTTATCACGAACAGGAAGCCTTCATCGTTTCCCAGGCAGGCCTGCCCGGCGCCGTGACCATTGCCACCAACATGGCCGGCCGCGGCACCGACATCCAGCTCGGCGGCAATGCGGACATGCAGATCGCCATGGAGCTGGGGGACATGCCCGAAGGCGAAGAGCGCAGCACGAAAGAAGCCGCGATCCGCTCGGAAGTTGAGGCTCTGAAGGAAAAGGCGCTTCAGGCCGGCGGCCTCTATGTGATCGGCACCGAGCGCCATGAAAGCCGCCGCATCGACAACCAGCTGCGCGGCCGGTCCGGCCGCCAGGGGGACCCGGGCCATTCCAAGTTCTTCCTGTCGCTTCAGGACGATCTGATGCGCATTTTTGGCTCCGAGCGCATGGATTCCATGCTTCAGAAACTCGGGTTGGAAGAAGGCGAAGCCATTATCCATCCCTGGATCAACAAGGCGCTGGAAAAGGCCCAGCAGAAGGTTGAAGCCCGCAACTTCGACATCCGCAAGAACCTCCTGAAATTCGATGACGTGATGAACGACCAGCGCAAGGTGGTCTTTGAGCAGCGTATCGAGCTGATGGACAGCGAGGCCATCCAGGACGCGGTCACGGACATGCGCCACGATGTGATTGACGATCTGGTCGCCAACCACATTCCCGAACGGGCCTATCCCGAACAGTGGAACACTGAAGGTTTGCAAGAAGAGGTGGGCAAATACCTGAACCTGGATCTTCCGGTCAAAGACTGGGCAGCGGAAGAAGGCATTGCCGAAGAAGAGGTGAAAGAGCGCCTGCGCCGGACCGCCGACGAGGCCATGGCCCAGAAGGTGGCCAAATACAGCCCGGACATCATGCGCCAGGTCGAAAAGACGATCCTGCTGCAGACCCTCGACAATCTGTGGCGCGAGCATCTGGCCAATCTGGATCACCTGCGCTCGGTCATCGGGTTCCGGGGCTACGCCCAGCGTGACCCGCTCCAGGAATACAAGACCGAAGCTTTCACCCTGTTTGAATCCATGCTGGCGCAACTGCGCCAGATGACCACGGCCCAGCTGCTGCGGGTCGAGCTGGTGACAGAACAGCCGCCGCAAATGCCGGACGAACCGGAAATGCATGCCCACCACATCAACCCGCTGACCGGGGAAGACGAAATGGCTGCAGCTGACGCCCAGCTCCGGAATGTGCCGCCGGGCGAACGCGATCCGCAAGATCCGTCCACCTGGGGCAAAGTCGGCCGGAACGAGCCCTGCCCCTGTGGATCCGGCAAGAAATACAAGCACTGTCACGGGGCGCTCGTCTGAGCCTCCCCTTTGTCTGACACGCAAGAAGCGCCGGCGTATCCTTCAAAATGCGCCGGCTTTTTTGCGCCTTGCAAAGAACGTGTGCGCAATCCGTTCTCCGCAGGGCTGGTGTTTTGCCCGAATCTGCTGCAGTTTGCGCGAAATCCAATCGCTGACTGCACATCCGGCATCTTCATGAACCAGACGGCCGCTTCAAAACTTTATATCTCCCGCCGCGAAGGCATCCGCCCGGCGGCCCCGATGCTCAGCGTCATCGTCCCCGTTTTCAACGAAGAAGACGTGATCGGCCATTTTCTGGACGCCACCCTGCCGGTTCTAAAAACGTCCGGGCTGCCTTACGAATATGTCTTCATAGATGACGGCAGCCGGGACAAGACTGCAGATATCATCTCCGCCAAACTGTCCGGGGGCCTGCCGGGACGTCTTCTGGGCCTGTCCCGGAATTTCGGCAAGGAAGCCGCGCTCTCGGCCGGTTTGGAAGCGGTCAAGGGGGACATCGCGGTCATCATGGATGCGGATCTGCAGGACCCGCCCGAGCTGATCCTTGACATGCTCGACGGCTGGCGCTCCGGCTATGACGTCATTTATGGCCTGAGGGTCGACCGGTCATCCGACACGCTGATGAAACGGTCTACCGCGAACCTGTTCTACAAACTCTTCAACCGGCTCGCCAATATCGACATGCCGGCCAATGCCGGGGATTTCCGGCTGATCGACCGGGCTGTCATCGATGCCCTTTTGCGGCTGCCGGAGCGCAGCCGGTTTATGAAGGGCCTGTTTGCCTGGGTTGGCTTTCCCTCCATGGCACTTCCCTATGAGCGCCCGCCGCGCAAGGCCGGAAGCGGCAAGTTCAACTACTGGAAGCTGTGGAATTTTGCGCTGGACGGGCTGACCAGTTTCACCACCATGCCACTGCGGATCTGGTCCTATGGCGGCGCCCTGATTTCCTGCGGCGCTTTCGCCTATGCCCTGTTCCTGATCCTGCAAGTGAGCATTTTTGGCGTCGATGTGCCGGGCTATGCCTCGCTCATGGTAGCCGTGCTGTTTTTTTCCGGGGCCCAGCTTCTGTCCATCGGCATGATCGGCGAATATGTCGGCCGCCTCTTCAGCGAATCCAAACAGCGTCCGGTCTATATTCTGCAGGATGTCATCGAAGGCCAGCCCGGCACTCCGGCAAGCCAAAGTACCAACGAAGCGCAAACGGACGATCCGGCTGCCACTGCCTCCAGCAAGGACACACATGCTGGCTGATGCGAACCGGCAACGCCTGAAGACCGAAACGGCCGCCGCCGGAAAATTTGCCATTGTCGGCGTGGTGGCCACCCTCACCCATGCGGTGGTCGCCTCAGGGCTCTTCAAGAGCGGGCTGCTGCCGGTGGTCCCATCCAACATTGGCGGGTTTCTGGCCGCCTTCACGGTCTCCTTCAGCGGCCACTATTTCTGGAGCTTCAGCCACCTGAAACGCGCCGGAACCTTTTTGAAAACCATTGTCCGCTTCCTGATCATCTCGGTGAGCGGTTTTGCCTTGAATTCCACAATTCTGGCGCTGTGGCTCACCTTTGCCCCCTGGCCGAAGATCTACGGCCTCTGGCTGGCCATTGCGGTTGTGCCCGCCTTTTCGTTTCTAGGCGCCCGGCTCTGGGCTTTTTCGCACCGGTCCGCAGATCCCGCCGCCGACCCTCTTGCCCCTGAAGATCCCTGACCATGACAAAGCTTTCCGGTGCGCAGGCGGCCTTGCTCTATGCTGTTTGCGTCTGTCTGCTCTATGGCCTTGTGCCCAGCCTGACCTTTCCCGGCCCGCCACTGGATGTGGTGGAAGGCTTTGCCTGGGGGCGGGAACTTCAGCTCGGCTATACCAAACATCCCCCCATGCAGGCATGGCTGCTGGAAGCGACCTACTTTCTGTCCGTCGGCCATTATTTCGGGGGCTACTGGCTAAGCGCCCTGTCCGCCGGTCTCGGTTATTTCGTCATCTGGCAGCTCGCCCGCCGTCTCGGCATGAACCAGCAACAAGCCTTCTGGGCGCTGGTGCTGACCAGCGTCACCTTCTACTTCACTCTGCCGATGCCGGAATTCAATCCAAACATCCTGCAGATCCCGGTCTGGAGCGGCATGATCCTGCTGTTCTGGCGTGTTCTGGAGAAGGACCGGCTGAGCGACTGGCTGCTTCTGGGCATAGTGGCAGCCTTCGGACTGTATACGAAATATTTCGTGATGCTTCTGATCGGCACGATCGGGCTTTATATGCTGGTCTTCGCAGAGGCCAGACGGCTCCTCAGGCGGCCCGGCCCCTGGCTGTGTGCGCTGGTCTGCCTCATTCTGCTGGTGCCCCATTTCCTATGGCTTTTGAAAACCGGTTTCCTGACCCTCGACTATGCGGCCAGCCGCAGCAAACCCGCGTCTTCACTGATCGGTCACGTCTACAACCCGCTGAATTTCCTCGCAGCCCAAATCGGAAACCACGCAGGCCTCTTTCTTGTCGGTCTGACCGGATTCGGCTGGGCGGGCCTCAAACATTTCCGCTCCGACCGGCCCGCCCAGGCCGTGCCACTGGCCCCGCCCGGCGACCGGTTCCTGCTTTGGTTCGCCTTCCTGCCACTGGCCGTTGTTCTCTTGGCCTCCGCGCTGACCGGAAACGAGTTTGAGCACATGTGGGGCACGCCGATGTTTGTCCTGTCCGGGATCATTGCCGTAAGGTTCGCTGCCCTCCCGGGCCTGTGGACCTTCCCCAGACGCGCCCTTGCCGCCGCCCTCGCCATTCAGGCGCTTTTCCTCGGCATCTTTGCCGGACAGGCCGTACTCGAACCCTATTGGAAGGAAAAACAGACCCGCATGCACTATCCGGCCCAGGCGGTTGCAGAAACGCTGGCGAAAGTCTGGCACACAGAGATGGGCACGGATCTGGCCTATGTGGCCGGCGACATGTGGTCCGCCGCAAATGTCACGCTCTATGCGCCCGGACGGCCCTCCATGTTCTATCTGCACAGCCGCCGTCTCAGCCCCTGGATTGCGTTTGAGGATGTGCAGAAAAAAGGCCTGATGATCGTCTGGCGGGGCGACAGGGACCGGCCCCTCAACGAAGTGCTTGCCTATTATCCCAAGGCGGTCCGCCAGGGCAGCCAGACCTTCCGCTATCTCTCCGGGGCAGCCATCCCTCCCGTCCGGGTGAACTGGGTCATCATTCCTCCGGGCAAGGTGGCCAAAGCGCCGGTCCAATAGACAACGCCGGGTGCATCCTGTCTGATCTTTCTGCGATCCGGGTGCTCAGATCATAGCAAACTGGCAAAAGTGTCAAAAAACTTACATGGTTAAGCTGTTCACACTCTGGGAGAGATGACTCTCTGCCTGTTGACACAAGACTGACCGGCATGTGCCCGAAAGGCATCATTCTTGTTGCGGCAGACCGAGGTTCATGGATGTGAGTTTTGATAAGGACTGATGGATGACCGAGGACAGCGCAAAGAGCTGGGTTGAGGCCGAATGGGCCGATTCCCTTGATGAAGAACTGGAAATGGAAATTGACGACGGTCTCGTTGCCAGGGACCTGCAGTTCATTTCGGACAAGAAGCACAAGTCCCCTATCGACCGGAGCACCTATTTCCATGAATTGCTCCGCCTGCAGGCGGAACTGGTCAAGCTTCAGGACTGGGTGCAGCATACGGGGGAGAAGATCGTCATTGTCTTTGAAGGCCGGGATGCGGCCGGCAAGGGCGGCGTGATCAAACGGATCACCCAGCGTCTCAACCCCCGGGTCTGCCGGGTTGTTGCGCTGCCAGCTCCGACCGAGCGGGAAAAGAGCCAGTGGTATTTCCAGCGCTATGTGCCTCATCTGCCAGCGGCAGGGGAAATCGTCCTGTTTGACCGGTCCTGGTACAACCGTTCCGGGGTGGAGCGGGTGATGGGCTTTGCCAGCGAAGATCAGGTGGAGCAGTTCTTCAACGATGTCCCCGAATTCGAACGCATGATCGTGCGCTCCGGCGTCCGGCTGATCAAATACTGGTTCTCTATTACGGATGAAGAGCAGCAGCTGCGCTTCCTGATGCGCATCCATGATCCCTTGAAACAGTGGAAACTGTCGCCGATGGACCTGGAATCGCGCATCCGCTGGGAAGACTATACCAAGGCCAAGGAAGAGACGTTCGAGCGCACCAATATTCCTGAAGCCCCCTGGTTCATCGTGGAAGGCAATGACAAGAAACAGGCCCGGCTGAACTGTATCAGCCACCTTCTGTCACAAATGCCTTACGAAGAGGTGCCCCACGATCCGATTTCCCTGCCTGAGCGGCGTTTCAACCCGGACTATGAGCGCAAAGTGCTGCCCGAACACCTCTACGTTCCGCAGAAATTCTGACGCCTTTGACCCAACGACACAACCGTGATCTCCCGGCCCTTGCGGGCCGGGATTTTTCATGCGACCTCAAGACCAAGATATAAAGGATTTCAAGACCGGCGAGGTCCGGGGCACGGGAGGCAGTATCATGAACGGCAGCAAAGTCCGCTGGGGCATCATCTCAACTGCAAAAATCGGCCGGGAAAAGGTTGTTCCCGGCATCAAGGCATCCCGGACAGGGCAGGCGGCGGCGATTGCCTCGCGCGATCTCGGCCGTGGCCACAAGGCCGCAGAGGCCCTGGGGATCGGCAAGGCCTATGGCTCCTATGAAGAACTGTTCGCCGACCCTGATATTGACGCGGTCTATAACCCGCTGCCGAACCACATGCATGTGCCGGTAACCCTTCAGGCCGTGGCCGCCGGCAAACATGTTCTGTGCGAAAAACCTGTTGCCCTAAGCGCCCGTGAGGCCAAGGCGCTGCTGGAGCTTCCCAAGGACCGGCTGGTGGCCGAAGGCTTCATGGTGCGCGCCCATCCACAATGGATCCGCGCCCGCGAGATTGTCAGGTCGGGGGAACTGGGTGAGCTGAAATCCATCCAGGGCTTTTTCAGCTATTTCAACGCTGATCCGGACAATATCCGCAACCGGGCGGATATGGGCGGCGGCGCCCTGATGGATATCGGCTGCTACACCATGCTGGCAGGCCGGTATTTCTTTGACGCCGAACCGCAGCGGGCGGTCTCCCTGATGGACCGGGACCCGGCTTTTGGCACGGACCGCCTGACCAGCGCACTTCTGGATTTCGGCAGCGGGCGGCAGCTTGCCTTTACCGTCTCCACGCAGCTGACGCCGTATCAGCGACTCCAGCTTGTGGGCACGCGCAAGCGGCTGGAAATCCTCATCCCCTTCAACGCGCCGCAAGGCGAGGCCGTCAAGCTGCGCCTCGACAATGGCAGCGGCTTTGCCGACGCCAGCGCCGAGACAGAGACCATCGCGCCTTGCGACCAGTATGGCGAGCTGATCGACGTGTTCGGGCGGGCCGTGACCGGCAAGGCTCCCCTTCCCTACGGTGTGGAGGACGCAGTTCAGAACATGAAAATCCTGGATGCGGTCTTTGCCTCTGCGGAAAAAAGTTCCTGGGTGGAGATCCGTTAGTCACCTGAAACAGAAGTTCGTCACATATCCCGGCACGCTCCGAACGAACTTCAGACTAAACAAAGTGACTGACAAGAGATTGTTTATATTGTGGTTTTCGAATTTGAAATCCGCTCCGGCGGTTCCTGCTAAAATGAGGCCTATTTCAAATTCACCACACTGGACCCGCGCCCTTTTGAACGCCACGAAGACCCGCTAGGGTACGGCCCAACAAGAGAGGCCGACCTGAAGCCCTGATCAGAAACTGGAGTGCAGATGAGCGGATTGCTTGCCCTATTGGATGATGTTGCCGCGATTGCCAAAGTTGCGGCCGCGTCCATGGATGACGTTCTCAGCCAGGCCGCTAAAGCCGGTTCCAAGGCGGCCGGGGCGGTGATCGATGATGCGGCCGTCACACCAAAATATGTGACTGGTTTCAAGCCCGCACGGGAAATTCCGATCGTCTGGCGTATTGCCCGGGGCTCGCTCAAGAACAAGCTCCTGTTCCTGTTGCCCGCCGGGCTGCTGCTCAATGAATACCTGCCCTGGATGATCACGCCGCTATTGATGCTGGGCGGGTCTTATCTATGTTTTGAAGGCGCGGAAAAGATCCACCACCTGTTCGCGGCCAAACAGGACCACGGCCCGGCGGACAGGCCACTGGAAGAAGCAGTCGATGCGGTGCACCTGGAAGAGCAGCGTGTCTCCGGGGCCATCAAGACCGATTTCATTCTATCCGCCGAGATCATGACGATCGCCCTGTCGGAAATTCCCCAAAGCACGCTTTGGATGGAAGCGGCCACTCTGGCCGTTGTCGCTTTCGGCATCACTGTGATGGTCTATGGCTCGGTGGCCCTGATCGTGAAGGCCGACGATTTTGGCCTGATGCTGTCCACCCGCAGCCGTCTGGCCGCCCTGAGGGCCCTCGGCCGGGGGATCGTGACGGCCATGCCCGGATTTTTGAAGCTCCTCATGACCGTCGGAACCGCCGCCATGCTGTGGGTTGGTGGTGCCATTGTCATTCACGGGCTAAAGGCCCTTGGCGTGAAGCAACCTTATGGGCTGATCCATGACATCGCTCATGCGGCTGCGCACGCGATCGGCTATGCGGAAGGGTTCGTGACCTGGGCCGTTACCGCATCCCTCGACGGCTGCTTCGGGCTGCTGCTGGGCTTGATCCTGATCCCGGTTGTCAGCAAAGTCATCCAACCGGTCTGGTCACTCTTCCGCAAAAAACCGGCTGATGTCGGCGGACATTGAGGCCGATTTAGGCTGATCAAAGCGGCCATGGGGCGAAGCGAGCCGCTTCAGTACACGTCACAGGTGTGCTTAGGTTGTAATTTCTGTCAAGAGCCCCCTGAAAATCCGTTTATTTAATTAACAAATAAAAGTTTTTACATCAGATAACCTTAGGTTATTTTGAGGTTATCAGTCGTGAAGTGTTCAAAAGATTGGATGAAAAGCCTTTTGCCAACTATGGCTTTGGCGGTTGGTCTCACCCTCATGACCGCGCCAGGTCACGCAGCCCCGGCAAGTTGTGCCGTAACGGGCAAGGGAAAGTCCGGAGCAACGTTCACGCTGACCGACGCCACTCAGGCCTATTGCAGCACAAAAAATGACAAGATCAGCAACACTGACACCCTGTTCGGATTCACCGGCTGGTCTCTGGCGGGCAAGAATGATGACGCAACCGCAGGCACCGGAAAAATCACATTTACGACGGCACCGGCCAACGGGCTCAAAGAAGGCTTCTGGACGCTCGACACGCTGGCAGGTCTGAGCTCCATTGTGATCACCCTGAAAGCCGGGGATGGATTTGCCGCCTTTCTTCTGGATCTGACCGGAACAACCCCGCTCTCCGGAACCTGGGAGGCATCGAAAGACCTCTCCCATGCGTCCATCTATTATACGGGCAGCCCCCGCTCCGTGCCCCTGCCCGCAACGGCCCTGTTGCTGGTGTCCGGCGTGGCCGGGATTGGCCTTCTGGCCCGCCGCCGCAAGCAGACTTATCGCACGATGCTCTAGGCGGCGTCTGCATTTAAATGGTTTCAAACCGTTTTGTCTTTTGCGTTGAAATCTCTGATTTCAGGCAGCGAAAGGCAAACCCGATTAATCGTGACACGCTATAAGACCTCCCGCTCTGCTGCGGGGACCGAAAGGCGTTCATAAAAAAACCCCGCACCGAGCGGGGTTTTACTGACTTTAAACCATATACGGCAAGCAGACTATTTCAGCGGCGCCAGCACCATGACCATCTGACGGCCTTCGAGCTTCGGTGCGGATTCGACCTTGGCGATTTCCGACGTCTCTTCGCGCACCTTGTTCAAAAGGTTCATGCCGAGATCCTGATGCGCCATTTCACGGCCGCGGAACCGGAGGGTGACCTTCACCTTGTCGCCTTCGTTGAAAAAACGCAGCATACTCTTCATCTTCACGTCATAGTCATGCGTGTCGATATTCGGACGCATCTTGATCTCCTTGATCTCGACGGTCTTCTGTTTTTTGCGGGCTTCTGCTGCTTTCTTCTGGGCCTGGTATTTGTACCGGCCATAATCCAGGATCTTGCAGACCGGCGGATTGGCATTGGGCTGGATTTCAACCAGATCCAGGCCTGCATCCAACGCGATATTCATCGCTTCTTCGGTCGCCACAACGCCACGGTTAGCGCCTTCATGATCAATCAACTGGACTTCGCGAACGCGAATTTCTTGGTTAGTGCGCGGGCCTTCCTTCGTAGGGGGCGGGGCGCGGAACGGACGGCGAATGGTCGCAATCTCCTCTATCGTTTCAACAAGCACCAGAACGGGCTCTTTTCAAGATGCACAAAAGGCCTCGGAACGCATGTACCAAGGTCTCTGTTGCATCTGTCCTAGCGCATCCGTCAAATTCCCGCGAAACCGGCAAAAAGTCAACCGAAATCAGCGTTTTCGACAATGTACGCCATAAAGTGACGTAGCAGCCTCCTGCAAGCCCGGCCCGCCCGGATAAAGCCACCACCTGTTGTAATGTCCTGAAAAATATCACAAGTAAGAACAGAATAGATCATTTAGTGAAGGAAATGTCCGTTGGACGGCGGAAAATTCGTGTTTCAGCTGCTGAAGATCGTCTGCGGGTTTCTCGCAGCGCTCATTTCCTGCGGCCTCTTCCTCTCCTGGGGTTTTTTCAGGGCCACCGATCCGGGCAGCGACCCCATTGCCTTTGCCACCATGGTCGGCAGTGGGCTGATCGGGGCAAGTGTCGTCGGCGCAGCTGTTCTGGTCCCAGCCGGTGTCCTGATCACTATTGCAGAACTGGCCCGCCTGCGCAGCATCATATTCCACCTGGCTGCAAGCGGGGCCATAGCCTTTCTGATCTGGACCTTCGGCTCTGCGGCCGGCATTGGCGGCCTGCGGCCGGGAAGTGTCGTGGCACTGGCCGCCGGATTTTGTGCCGGTCTGGTCTATTGGATCATTGCAGGGCGCACGGCAGGGTGCTGGATGGCAAACAGGCCTGCGGACAATGCCCCAGGTAAGATCGACACCTCAGACGCCTGATATCAGTTGATATTGGCATAGGAGAATCCGGCCCCCCGCTAGAGAGTGTCCTCTTTCAGGGCCTCACGCGCCGCATGGTAATGGTCGTCGCGCATGTGCGAGCGGATCATCGCGATTGCAGCCATCAGCACCGTTGCATCATCGCCAAAGCCGACACCTATGATGAAATCCGGGATCGTGTCCAGAGGCAGGACAAAATAGGCAAGGGCCGCCAACACGGTTGCCCGCACCTTGGCCGGGGTCGCGGGATCAAGCGCGCAGTAATAGCCCGCCACCACATCTTCCATGAACGGAACCTGCCGGGCCGCCTTGCGGGCGGTGGCCAGCAGTTTCTGGCGCACGGTTGTCTTCTGCTCGTCTTCAGGCCCCAGATATTCCGGATCAAAGCCCAGTTCTTCAAATGACGAAGAAGACGCCATATGCACTCTCCCGTTTTCCAATAACCTAACTATGTGGGGGCGCAAGGGCAGAAATTCAAATCCGCCCCATGTGCAACGCACGGGAAAGGCTCTTCAAGCGTGTCATACCAACCTAGATAAATACGAGCCTGTTGGAGGGGGTTTTCAGGTTCGAGGGCAAGAGAAGGTGCGCAGATCAGCCTGGCTGGCCGGTCAAGCAGCGTGATACAGCCCCCGACAGCCCCCAGCTTTCAGGCGTTGCCACGGGTTTCCAGAAGACGGCGGGCAATCACCTGGGCCTGAATCTCTGCCGCCCCTTCAAAGATGTTCAAGATGCGGGCGTCGCACAGAACCCGGGAAATCTCATATTCCAGGGCAAAGCCGTTGCCGCCGTGGATCTGCAATGCGTTGTCGGCTGCGGCCCAGGCCACCCGGGCCCCAAGCAGTTTGGCCATACCTGCCTCCAGATCGCAGCGCTTGCCGGAATCCTTCTGCCATGAGGAAAAATACGTGAGCTGGCGGGCAATCATCACCTCGGCGGCCATCATGGCCAGCTTGTCGGACACCCTTGGAAATTCGACAAGCGCCTTGCCGAACTGATTGCGCTCCTCCGCATAGCGCAGCCCCAGATCAAGCGCTGCCTGGGCCACACCGAGGGCGCGCGCAGCCGTTTGAATACGGGCGCCTTCAAAGGTCTGCATCAACTGCTTGAAGCCTTCGCCTTCGACCTGCCCCAGCAAGCCGTCCGCGCTGACCTCAAAGCCGTCAAAAGCAATTTCATACTCCTTCATGCCCCGATAGCCGAGCACCTCGATCTCGCCGCCGCTCATGCCCTCAGCCGGGAAAGGGGTCTCGTCCGTGCCGCGCGGCTTTTCCGCAAGGAACATGGACAGGCCCTTGTAGCCGGGCTGTTCCGGATCAGTGCGAGCCAGGAGGGTCATGACATCGGCCCGCACCGGATGGGTGATCCAGGTCTTGTTGCCGTAAATCTTCCAGCTGTCTCCCTCTTTCACCGCCCGTGTCTTTAACGACGCCAGATCGGACCCGGTATTGGGCTCGGTAAAGACGGCCGTAGGCAGGATCTCGCCCGACGCGATCTTCGGCAGCCACTTCTGTTTCTGCGCCTCTGTTCCCCCGCACAGAATCAATTCTGCGGCGATTTCGGACCGGGTGCCCAGGGAGCCGACCCCGATATAGGCCCTGGAGAGTTCTTCGGAGACCACACACATGGCTTCTTTGCCGAGCCCCAGACCACCATACGCCTCCGGAATGGTCAGGCCGAACACCCCCAGTTCGGACATCTGGGAAATGACGTTCATCGGAATGTAGTCATTGCTCAGGTGCCACTGATGGGCGTGAGGCGTGACCATATCCTCCGCAAAGCGCCGCATTTCATTGCGGATCTGCTCCATGGTCTCATCCAGACCGGAATCGCCAAACGTGGACTGCCCGGCCTGATCCCGGATCAGAGTCGTGATCTGCGCCCTCAAAGCCGGAAGGGAGCCCGCCTCGATCAGGGCGTCAATTTCCGCGCTGCGCGCGCTCCTGGTCTCATCACCCGTGAGCCCCAGATCCGCAAGGCGTACTATCTCGCCCTGATTCATGGCGATGCCGCCAAAGATCTGCGCCAGATATTCGGCAAAGCCAAGCTGAACCAGCCGCTCCTCCAGCCCCCCGCAGCGCCCTTCGTCGTCCAGCCGCCTCGCATAGGCGTCCAGCTGGCGCAAGGATTCCACATAGGTCGCCATCCAGGCCAGACCGTGGGTGGCCCGCTGCTCCTGCTCCATCAGCCGGGAGGACAGGCGTCCGCCTTCCGTGACCTTCGCGCTCACGCGCTGCGCTGCAAGATCAAGCAGCCGGTCCAGGGACGCGATGGCGGTGGCTCTATATTCGCTCAGGCGCTCCGGCGCATCTGCTGCCGTAAGGGCTGCAGGGGACATAGGCGATCTCCGTTTTCATTTGTTGCGTAAATTCGCTTTTTGTTGAAGCTATGTTGCGTCGCACACCCTGATTTGTCGAGCCGGAATTTGTTCTCCTTTTGGAGGGGGGCATTTTTGCCGCCTCCACTCTTGACGGCCCAAGGCCCCGGGGGCCACATCAGGGCCATGGGTGTTCGACAGACATTTGTTTCCGTTTATGCGGTCCTGAAGGACGCAATTGGCCATTTCGCCAGAGACGATGGCTTTGCCATGGCCAGCCATGTCGCTCTGTCCGGCCTCCTGGCGATCTTTCCGTTGCTGATCTTCATCGCCTCCCTGGCCGCCTTTCTGGGCATGACAGGTGCGGCAAACACGGTCTCGGAGCTTGTGTTTGAAGCCTGGCCGGAAACGGTGGCAGCCCCGGTGGTACGGGAAATCAACAATGTGCTCACGGTCCGGCGCGGAGACCTTCTGACTTTTGGTGCCGTGGCCGCCTTATGGTTCGCCTCAAACGGGGTGGAAGCCCTGCGCACGGCCCTCAACCGGGCCTACCGGCAACATGAGCACCGCTCGATCGTGCTGCTGCGGCTTCAGTCTCTCGGGCTGGTGCTCCTGGGGGCGGCCATTCTGCTGTCCTACACGTTTCTGGTGGTTCTCGCTCCGCTCGCGCTTGAAGCCCTGCAGGCCTATGTGCCGAAGGTGGAAGCGTTTCTGCTCTCGATCAATGTGGCCCGCTATTCGATTGCCGGGTCCCTGCTGATTGTCGGCCTGTTTGTCACTCACTGGCTGCTGCCGGCTGGAAAGCGCAGCTTTCAGGACCTGTGGCCCGGGGTGCTGGCAACCCTTGTCATGTGGATCATTGCCGGCAGTGCCTTTGGCGCCTATCTGGCCAGCTTTGCCAATTATGTGTCCACCTATGGGGGCCTCGCCGGGATCATGACCGCGCTGATCTTTCTTTATATCTGTGCGATGGTGTTCATTTTGGGCGGCGAGCTGAACGCATCAATCTCCCGCCAGCGCCGCATCGCGGACCGGCGGAAAACCCGCTCGAAAGCGTCCGCCGAAGCCCCCTCGGCGGGTACTTAGGCCCCGGCGTCCCGAGGCTGCGGGTTCCGGCGGATCACCAGAACCGCTCCAATGATCAGCGCCATGCCGGCGATCTGAACCAGAGACAGGGTTTCGCCGAAGAGCAAATAGCCTTCCACGGCGGTTGCCGCCGGAACCAGGTAAAACAGGCTTGCGACCTGGGAGACCGCGCCGTTGCGAATGAGCAGCATCAGCAACAGGATCGCACCGACAGACAGGACCAGAACCAGCCAGGCCATGGCGAAGATGAGCTCACCCGACCAGATGACCTGCCAGCTTTCGCCAAGCGCAAGCGGGGCCGTGATCGAAAGAGCGCCCACATATTGCCAAACGGTGGCGGCCAGAAGGTCCGTCTTGGGCACAAAACGTTTCTGATAGACCGTGCCGAGGCTGATCGCAGCCACCGACAGCACGACGGCCGACACGGTCGCAACGGTGATGCCGGTGCCGCCCAGATCAAATTTCGGCCCCAAAACCAATCCCAGACCGCAGGCGCCAATCGCCATGCTGAGCCAGTGCCGCTTGCTGACGGTCTCTGACAGAAGCCCCACGGCCATCAAGGCCGTCAGCACCGGCTGCAGACCCACAATGATGGCGGCCGCCCCGGCCGGAAGCCCGTGTTTGATCGCCCAGAAAACCCCGGCCAGGTAGATCCCGTGCACCAGCAGGCCGGTGACAACACAGTGCAGAACCGCCCGCCAGTTGGACGGCCAGGACTTGGACAGGACAAGCGCCAGCAGAAACAGCACAGGCAGGACCAGTGCGAACCGGAGGGTGAGAAACACCATTGGCTCCACATAGGGAGCCCCCAGTTTCGAGCCGATAAATCCGGTTGACCACAACAGGACAAACAGAACCGGAGCGGTTTTGGTCAGAGCGTTCAAAAGAGGCCTCTTGACTGTTCAAGCAGCTGACCAGGCAGGTCTGCCAGGCTCCCAAAGACCAAGACGGGACCGGGGATCCGGCACAAAACCTGAAGGGCAGATCCGGGACATCGGCTGGAAGGCGGGAAAGATCCACGCCGGTCATACGATGGTCGGCCGCCTGCTGCAATCCTCTCTTTGGAGAGGTCCGGCCTGCCCCGCCCGTTTTCCAGAAGAAAGCCGCTCCCCAGACGCGGCGTTTCGCCCTGCTGGCGGCGGGCGGTTCTTCATGCTAGGTGACGGTCTGAAAGCACAACACCCAAAGCCGGGCGCCCCTGTTTTTGAAGCGCCTGAAATCCTGGCAAAAAGGCGCTACGGAATGCAGGAACACATTGTCATCATCGGGGCCGGACAGGCTGGCGCGCAGCTGGCACACTCCCTTCGCCAGGGAGGCTTTGACGGGCCCCTGCGCCTGATTGGTGACGAGCCACATCCCCCGTATCAACGCCCGCCGCTCTCCAAGAAATACCTGTCCGGCGAAGTGGGAGCGGAAGGGCTCTGGCTCCGCCCGCCTGCGTTTTTTGACACCAACCGCATCGATCACATCCCCAGCACCATGGTGGTTGCCATTGACCGGGGCGCAAAACGGTTGACGCTGCAAAATGGCGATACACTCCCCTATGGCAAGCTGGTTCTGGCCACCGGCACCAAAGCCCGCAGCCTGCCATTGGCCGGCGCGGACAAAAAAGGCGTCTTGACCCTGCGCTCCATCGCCGATGTGGACGCCATCCGCGACGGCCTTCAGGACTGCAAACGTATCGCGATCATCGGGGCCGGGTATATCGGCCTGGAAGTGGCGGCCGTGGCCAGAGCGCTCGGCAAGGAAGTCAGCGTGATCGAGGCCCAGGACCGGCCCATGAAGCGGGTCGTCAGCGAGGCGGTCTCCAGCTATTTCACCAAGCTGCACCGGGACAATGGCGTTGACCTGCGCCTGGAAACCGGCATCGACGCGATTGAAGGCACGGACAAGGTCACCGGCGTCAAACTCTCCGACGGCACCATTCTGGACGCCGAACTGGTTCTGATCGCGGTGGGAGCCGAGCCCAACGACCAGCTGGCGGCCGAGGCGGGGCTTGAAGTGGACAATGGCGTTCTGGTGGATGGCTGTGGCCAGACCAGCGATCCGGATATCTATGCTGTGGGGGACTGCACCCGGTTTTATTCCAGCCGCTATCACCGCTCCGTGCGCATGGAAAGTGTTCAAAACGCCATTGACCAGGCCAAGGCCGCAGCCAAGGCCCTCATGGGTGAGGAGGTCGACTACGATCCCCTGCCCTGGTTCTGGTCCGACCAGTACAACATCAAGCTGCAGATCGCGGGCCTGTCGGAAGGCTATGATGAAACGGTCCTTGCCGGATCACCGGACGATCACAAGTTCTATGTCGCCTATCTGAAGGACGGCACC
Source organism: Roseibium sp. AWQ4_254 (assembly GCF_056161025.1). NCBI lineage: Bacteria > Pseudomonadati > Pseudomonadota > Alphaproteobacteria > Hyphomicrobiales > Stappiaceae > Roseibium > Roseibium sp. AWQ4_254. The sequence goes on along the minus strand of NZ_JBSWYH010000040.1, from coordinate 255 downwards.
CTGATTGCGGTCGACAGCATCAATTCCCCGCGCTCGCATATGATGTCCCGCCGGGCGATCGGCGAGCCCTGGCGGACAGATCTGCTGCCGGAGGCCTAAGCTTCAGAGCCGCCCCGGCCTTGAGCCGGGGCCTGGAGCGGGGCCCAGCAGCCTCCCGGACAGACTTAGAGCGTTTCCCGCTTACTCCGGCTCATATCCTGCGGCAGCGAAGTAGTTTCTTGCCTCTGAGGGCGTGACTGCGTCTATCGCAGACGC
>NZ_JBSWYH010000039.1:0-40452 GCF_056161025.1 Roseibium sp. AWQ4_254 | reverse complement strand
TGCGCCGCTTGAACGGCCAACCAGGCCGTCCTGCGCAACGCGCCTTGCCGGCCAATCCGGACCAGCGCCATCAGATGGGTTTCTATCTATTCAGGTTGGTATAAGTGGCGCCGGATGCGTTCAGGGGTGCCCGGTGTTGTCAGCAAGGTGTCCAGCTCCTGCGGGCCAAACCAGGCGGCAGCCGTCGCGTCGTCCGCAGCCGCAGGCGTTCCGCTTGTCAGCTCTCCGCAAAAGATCGTCAGGATGAAATGGGTCACGACGGTCCCCGTTTCGTCCCTTTGAATGGAATCGAAAGTTTCCACGGGGACGCCGAGGGCCGCCCGGACACCGGTTTCCTCCAGAAGCTCCCGCTCGGCCGCCTCCAGAAGGGTTTCGCCAAGCTCGATTACGCCCCCGGGCAGGCTCCAATGGTCCTTGAAAGGGGGCTTGCCCCGTTTGATCAGCAGGGCCTTGCCTTGCTGGTGGCATAGAACGCTAACGGCTGCACGGGGCGCATCTGGATAGAACCGGGACATGACGTAAGTGCTGCATTTCCTGAGGGCGTTTCACGCTCAGGCGAACAGAGCATCGATTTCCGCTTGCGCCCCATCGCCTTCGTGTTGTGTAGCTTCCGGTTCAACATGACCGTGAATGACGGCGCCAGCAAGAGCAATCAGAGGCTTGATCTCGTGGGTTGCCCGGCTGGCAATGTCCGACGCAATCTCCGTCGGACTGGAAGCCTCTCGTATCTGGGTCTGAATGTCACCGACAAGGGCGTTGATATCGGACACATGAGCTTCCAGATATTCACGCAGATAGACAGGGGCAGCGGAATAGGCCTTGATGGCGAGCGCCTTGTCCTTGAAGGTGGAATTTTCAAAATGGCCTTCATAGTCAAGGGGTTGCCAGTCCAGCACATCTTCGGCGCAGTCGGGCATGTCTGGAAGCATCTCAAGAAGCATCATGACTTCGTTGAAATGGTTCAGATAGTCAGTCGCAAGTCCGGTCTGGGGGTTGATGTTTGCCTGTTCCAGCCGTCCGGCTGCCAGATCTCCGGCGCCCAAAACTGGATCCAAACATTCCATTCTTACCCCCTTATTATTGACTTCGCCGACAGGCTACTTCTTTTTTGTTTCCAATTGCCTAACTTGGTGGCAGTTCAATCGTCTCTCTACGTTGCGAATCGCCAGCAGTATAAAGTGAAGTCCGGAGAAGCCAGATGTGTGGTCGACTTGCCCTTACGACACCGCCTGACGCTGTGCGGGAGTTCTTCAACTACACCGATCAACCGGACTTTCCGCCGCGCTACAACATTGCGCCCACCCAGCCTTTGGCCACGGTCCGCCATGAATATGGCCAGCGCCGGTTTCATCTGGTGCGCTGGGGGCTTATTCCGTCCTGGGTCAAGGATCCGGCAAGCTTTACGCTCCTGATCAATGCACGGGCGGAAACCGCTGCTGAAAAGCCGTCTTTCCGGGCGGCCATGCGCCATCACCGCTGCCTTGTTCCCGCGTCCGGCTTTTATGAATGGCGGCGCACTTCAGAGGGAAAACAGCCATTCTGGATCCGGCCGGCCGATGGCTCCCTGATGTGCTTTGCCGGACTTTGGGACACCTGGTCGGACCCGGATGGCGGCGATATGGACACCGGCGCAATCCTGACGATCCAGTCCAATCGAATGATGTCCGCGATCCATCACCGCATGCCGGTGATCCTGAAACCGGATGCCTTTGAGGCCTGGCTGGACACGGCCCATGTGGAGACACGCGAGGCCTGCAAGATGCTGCAGCCCGTCGAAGACGATTTTCTGGTTGCCGATCCTGTGTCCACGCGGGTGAACAAGGTGGCCCATGATGATGCGGATGTGCAGCGGCCGGTCACGCCTGGAGACATGGCCGTGCCGCCAAAGCCGGTTTCACGCAAGAAACCCTCCGGTCAGGCAGAGGACAGCCAGCTGGATCTGTTTTGACCGCTGCCGGTGCGCACAAAAATTCGTGCAATGCCATGGCAAGCCGGATAGGAGAGGGCGCTTCCAGCAAGGAAAGACAATGACCGACAAAGACAAAAGCGCCCCTGAACCGGATGAGGACGGGGATGACGATCTGCTGGCCGAGGCCTATAACAGGGGACTGAGCTTGCAGAAATCCGGTGATCTGGCGGGGGCGGAAGCAGCCTTTCGCAAGGTATTGGAGCTTGATCCTGAAGATTCCGGCGGCGCAAGCGTCCGCCTGGCTGCGATCGGGGCGGAGGCCGCCCCGTTGAAAATGCCGGATGCCTATGTGGCGACCCTGTTTGATCAGCATGCGGATGTCTTTGACGAGATCCTGGTGGATCAGCTCGGTTATTGTGTGCCCCTGCAGCTGCAGGAGCTTTTGAAGCGGCTGGACCTTGGGCCGTTCGCACGGCTTCTGGATCTGGGCTGCGGCACGGGGCTGACCGGCCTGGCTTTGGCCGATTGCACCAGCCACCGGACCGGCGTGGACCTGTCGGAGCGGATTGTGGAGCTCGCCTATGACCGGGAGGTCTATGAAGATCTTTATGTGGGCGAAGCAGTTGAGTTTCTTCAGGAGTTCGAAGACGAGGACGGCTCCCGCCCGGTCTGGGACCTGATCGCGGCAACCGATGTGTTGCCGTATTTGGGGACGGTTGAGCCCTTTCTGGAGGCAGCGGCCCGGCGGCTGGCGCCCCAAGGTTATTTGGCCTTTTCCACCGAGACGCTTTCCGAAGAGGTGCTTCAGGGGCAGCCCTTCATGGTCGGGCCAAAGAGCCGGTTTGCCCACCGGGAAAAGTATATCCGCAGCGCGCTTGAGACAGCTGGTTTTGACTGCCTGGCTATGGACCCGATCACGGTGCGCCTGGAAGATGGCGCTCCGGTTCCGGGCCATCTTGTGGCCGCGCAGCTGCGTTGATACAGGTCCCGCTTGGGAGAAGCTGGTAGAACACCTATTGGAAGGGGCAGCGTCAGGCGCTGCCCCTTCCGTGTCAGTCCAGCTTTTCCAGGATCATGTGCGGCGTGCCATCCGACAGGCGGTTCACCGCCCTGCCATCTGCACGCAGGAGACAGCTCACCCGGCTGCGGAAGGCGGAAAAACTGTCGAATGTGACCACATCCACCGGTGCGTCGAATTGCACCGTCACCCGGTAGCGCTCCCCACCGGCGGCCTTGGACAGCGCCATGACTTCCCCGGTAAAGGGCTGGTTGAGATAGGTACCGCTCACTCGGTCGCCGACGGCGAACGCGAGCTGGTTGGGCCGTGCGGCCGCAGCGCTCGCCGTGTTCCAGTCCCGGAACCCATGCTGGGCGGAGACCAGTTCCAGTGCCGCGCTGTGAGACAGGTTCTGGCCACTGGCGGCCAGCGCCTTGCGCAGCCGTTTGGCCTGGGATTTGAGAGCATCAACACTTAACTGTGTCATTGCTTTACCTTTCAAGAAAGGCAGGGCAAAGGCTGGTTGCCTTCGAGGGGGCCCGCATTGCCGTCAGCCTGCACATGCTTGTGAAGGTTGGCTGTCATCGAAGCCTGGCTTCGTGAGGGGATTTCACCTTGGCACAGGCCTGCGGGCGGCTGGCTCCCCTTGCACCGCCTCTCCATGTAGGTGGCGGGGGACGGTCTGTCAACGGCCCAAAAAAGAAGCCGCAGGCGCGGCTTCAGGAGAGGGAGGTTTTTGATGACACCGGGCGGAATTCAGCCCGATGGCAGGTGTGGCAGCAGAGGGGTGGGCCGCTGCCACGGGTCTACAGGGTTGGGGGTTCCCTGAAGCTCGTCAGGTCTGGATCAGGCGCTTGAGGAGTTCGACCTCCTGGGCAAGGGCCTTGTCCTTGTTGACCATGTCTTCGATCTTGCGCACCGCATGCAGGACGGTTGTGTGGTCCCGGTTGCCAAAGCGGCGGCCGATTTCCGGCAGCGACCGTCCGGTCATCACCTTGGCGATATACATGGCGATCTGCCGCGGGCGGACCAGCGTGCGGGCCCGGCAGGATGACAGAAGGTCGGCCTTGGTGACGCTGAAATGCTTGCACACAACTTGCTGGATCTCTTCCACCTTGATGCTGCGCGGCTCGCCGATCCGGACCAGGTCATGCAGGGTCTTTTCCGCCAGATCCATGGTCACCGGCTGTTTGGTCAGCTGGTTGTGGGCGAACAGGCGGTTGAGGGCGCCTTCCAGATCCCGGGCGGAAGAAATCACGTAGCGGGCGATATAGTCGGCCACTTCGTCCGGCACGGAAAAACCCGGATGGGTGCGCCGTGCAGAATTGATCCGCTTTTTCAATATGTCGTGCCGCAGGGCATAATCTGTTGCCTGGATGCCAACAACTTCCCCGCCCTGGATGCGCCGCATGATGTTTGCGCTCAGCGTGCCGAGTTCCTCGGGACCGCGGTCCGCGGCCATGATGATCTGCTTGGGCGCTTCCATCAGCATTTCCAGCGTCTTGCCGAATTCCTCGTGGGCCTGCTTGCCATGGAGGAACTGCAGGTCGTCGACGAGCAGAAGATCAATCGACTTCATGGCCTGGCGCAGCACCGGGAACGCAGGCGTGCGCAGGGCCGGAACCAGATGGTACATGAAGAATTCTGCGGAAAGATAGGCCACCCGTCGCCCGGTTTTGCGGGCTTCATTGGCCGCTGCCTGCAGCAGATGGGTCTTGCCGATGCCGGTGGCCGAGTGCAGGAACAACAAGTCCAGCGTCCCGTCATGACCGACAGCCATCTGGCGCACTGCGGCGCAGGCCAGGCTGTTGGAGGCCCCTTCGGCAAAGGCTTCGAAGGTCAGTTTCGGGTTGAGCGCCGTGCCGCTCAGGAATTCGGTGGCCGCTTCATCGCCGCTGTCAGCAAGGCAGGGGATAGCTGCGGAACTGGTGGATGCGCCGAATTGCGGCGTGCTGGCAAACGGGGCGGACCGGCCGCTGATCCGGCGGGCAGTGATGGCCTTGGGAGGCTGGGTGACATTGAGCTGGCGCGGCCGCAGCGCACCGCGGACCGTCAGTTCGACGCGGGTGATATCGTCTACTTCGCGTTTCCAGAGGCCGACGAGTTTCTTTTCGTAATTGTTTTGAATCCAGTTTTTCAAAAAGCGTGTAGGAACGGAAAGACGGACGGAATCGCCGACGGTTTCCTCATGTTTCACGCGTCCGAACCAGTTCGAAAACACATCTTCGCCGAGTTCGTTTCTCAATTCTTTCTTTACACGATCCCAATGATCCAAACTCGCCAAGTTCTGAACCTGCATTGTGGCCTCCATGTAAGAGAACGATGGGGTCGATCTCTCCGTGCACTGTCGTGGAGCTGTCTTGTGACCATGTCGCTCCGTTGCTTTTGTTCGGTCTTGCAACCGGGTGGCTTGTTTACGCCGATGAAGCTACGTTAACCTTTCGCTTACTATAATTTCAAATAGCTTATTCTTATGAGGTCATAGACCCTTGGTATTGTAACTTCTTGTGATGAATTGATGTCTGAACGCAGGAATTACTTGGCAGAACTTACTAATCATCGCTCTCAGAACTTGCCGAAAGCCCCGAGGAAGAAGTTTCTGTCTCCGCAGTTTTACCTCTGCCTTCTGGCTTGAAGTCAGTTTTAATAAAAATTTAACTTGTGAGAAATTTTTCCGGGAGTTTTCAAAAGCTTGTTGCGGTTTTTGTGAAATTCTTCAAGGAACATCCACTGAAATCTCTGAAAAATCAGCGATTTTTACCTAGGATGCCGCAAAAGAGGCCTCCGCCCGTTCTTTGTCTGCGCAAAAGAGGCCCCGGATTGCGGCGCTGTCAGACAGGTTTCGTCCGGAAGTCGGGGATAAATCGGAGGCTGGTGCGGCGCGCACGGGCTCGGGAGAAGAGCTGCGGAGAGCGGCCTAAAGCCAAGTTTTGCCAGAAGGCTGCCTGCAGTTCCTCACAAAGAGATCAATATCGGCTTCACTGCCCGCTTGACAGGGTTATCCCCAGTCAAGCCGGATTCGGAAGATGGTGTCCAAATTTCGCTCTTGAAAGAAACCGTCTGCCGGTCCTTGGTCCCGGCGACCCGCATGGCGGCATATGGGCGAAGGTGACTACTTCCAACACTCCAAGATCAGACCAGTAAAAGCGCCTCCAGATCTGTTCTGCGTCCATGCACTGTCACTCCGTAAGACGAACGCTTGGCAGGATAAAGACAGTGCTGATCAGAGCTGGAGGCAAACCGGCCTTGTCTGGCATTATAGAGTCTGACGACGCCGGGACACGCCTGGAGCATCGTGCAGACTTGTCGCACGATGCTCCAGGCCTGTGATCGAACCGGGAGAGGCAGCGTTAAAGGATACGGCCGGGATTCAGAAGGCCCTTCGGGTCCAGGTCGTGTTTGATCCGGCGCATCAGGGCCAGTTCCACCTCGGATTTCACATCTGACAGGAGGGGGCGCTTGAGGCGGCCGATGCCATGTTCGGCGGAGATGCTGCCGCCGTATGCCTGCACGATCCCGTGGACGATGGCATTCATCTCGTCCCACTGGGCAAGATAGGCGTCCTTGTCTGCGCCCACGGGCTGGCTGACATTGAAATGAATATTGCCGTCGCCAATATGGCCGAAGGGCACGGGCCGGCAACCGGGTATAAAGGCCTCCACTGCGGCCATGGCCTCGTTCAGAAACTCCGGAATGGAGGCAACCGGAACGGAGACATCATGCTTGATCGACCCGCCTTCCGGCTTCTGCACTTCCGACATGCCGTGGCGGATGTGCCAGAAGTCCTGCACCTGGGTGAGATTCTGGGCGAAAGCGGCGTCTTCCACAAGACCCTCCTCAAAGGCGTCTCCAAGAATGCTCTCCAGAAGATCGCGGATCGGGAAGGCTTCCGATCCGCTGGACAGCTCCATCAGGACATACCAGGGATGGGACCCCTCCAGCGGGTCACGCGCGCCTTCCAGGTGGGAGAGGCAGAATTCGAGCCCGACCCGGGGCATGATCTCAAAGCCGGTCAGCACCGGTCCGGCCTGGGCTTTGGCCAGGGTGAACAGCTTCAAGGCTGCCTCTGGGGAAGGTAGTCCGGCGAAGGCGGCTTCGAGTTTTTTCGGCTTCGGAAAGAGTTTCAGCGAGGCGGCCGTAATTATCCCCAGGGTGCCTTCCGCACCGATAAATAATTGTTTCAAATCATAACCGGTGTTGTCCTTGCGCAGGGTGCGCAGACCGTTCCAGAGGTCGCCATTTGGCAGCACCACTTCGAGCCCCAGAACCAGGTCCCGGGTGTTGCCATAGGCGAGGACGGCGGTGCCGCCGGCATTGGTGGAAATATTGCCGCCGATCTGGCAGGAGCCCTGTGCGCCGAGGGCGAGCGGGAACAAACGGTCGGCCTTGTCGGCTTCGTTTTGAAGCGTTTCCAGAATCACACCAGCTTCCACCGTGATGGTGAAACCGGCCGGATCGACATTGCGGATCTTGTTGAGGCGGGAGAGCGACAGCACGATCTCATCCCCGGTTTCCTGCGGGATTTGCCCACCCACAAGGCCGGTGTTGCCGCCCTGGGGCACGATCTTCAAACCGGTCTCATAGGCATAGGCCATCACCGCGCTGACCTCCTGCGGGGTGCCCGGACGCAGCACCATAGGCGTGACCCCCTGATACAGGTCCCGCCACTCGGTCAGATAGGGCGCCATGTCCTCAGGGGTGGTCAGTACGTTGGCCTCACCGATCAATTCAGCGAAACGGCCGGTGTGTGCGGAGCGCTCCATGAGCAATGTCCTCGTGAAGATTAACAGGGAAATTGCGCGCCAACATAGTGTCTGTTTTCGTCCACGTCGACGGTGCATTCGCTCTGTCAGCAGTCTTGATGGAACCCAACCCTTGTGCCATAGGATGCCAGCCCTTGCGGGCAGTACTGGAATCCTGTTCGGAGATGACAATGGCGGAAACGCGCGGACTGATGAATGGCAAACGCGGCCTGATCATGGGCGTGGCAAACAACAAGTCGATTGCCTGGGGCATTGCCAAAGCACTGGCCGACGCGGGCGCCGAGCTGGCGCTGACCTATCAGGGCGATGCCTTGAAAAAGCGGGTTGAGCCGCTTGCCGAGCAGCTGGGCGCCGTGGTTGCCGGCCATTGTGATGTGACTGATGGCCCGTCCATTGATGCGGTCTTCAAGACGCTGGAAGACAAATGGGGCAAGATCGACTTCATCGTTCATGCCGTGGCCTTCTCCGACAAGAGTGAGCTGACCGGACGGTTTGTCGATACGTCCTCGGACAACTTCGCCCGCACCATGGACATTTCCTGCTATTCGCTGACGGCGGTCACCCAGCGGGCCGAAAAGCTGATGACCGATGGCGGCTCGATCCTGACGCTGACCTATTATGGCGCCGAAAAGGTTATGCCCCATTACAATGTGATGGGCGTTGCCAAGGCCGCTCTGGAAACCAGTGTGAAATATCTGGCCATGGATCTTGGCCCGCAGAACATCCGCGTCAATGCCATCTCGGCCGGGCCGATCAAGACCCTGGCCGCCTCCGGCATCGGCGATTTCCGCTATATTCTGAAATGGAACGAATACAACTCGCCCCTGCGCCGGACGGTGACCATCGAGGAAGTGGGCGACAGCGCGCTGTTCCTGCTGTCCGATCTGGGGCGGGGTGTGACCGGCGAGATCCAGCATGTGGATTGCGGCTATAACATTGTCGGCATGAAGGCGGTGGATGCGCCGGATATCTCTGTCGTCAAGGACTGATCTTGAAAGGGGCCGGTCTAACCGTCCCCTTGGTTTCCGGGCCTCGCAAAGACGGCCAATCCCTTTTAGCCGGACTTTATCATGACCGCGTTTGAAGCCGCAGTTCCCTCCCTTCGCCTGCAGCGTCCTCATGATCCTGAGCTCCTGATCTTCATCCGCCATGGCCAGACCGCCTGGAATGCGGAGGGCCGGATGCAGGGGCACCGGGACATTCCGCTGAATGCCACGGGCCGGGGCCAGGCCACGGCCAATGGCGAGCGGCTGAAGGCGTTTTTCCAGCGGGAAAACCTGATCCCGGACAGGTTCGACTTTGTGGCGTCTCCCCTCGACCGGGCGAGCACCACCATGCGCCTTGTGCGCGGGGCGATGGGGCTGGACCAGGACGCCTTTCGTCAGGAAGACCGATTGAAGGAAGTGACCTTCGGCGCCTGGGAAGGCTTTACCTTCGAGGATCTTGCCGACGAAGAGCAGGAGCTGGTGGCCCGGCGGCGGGCAGACCGGTGGCGGTTCGTCCCTCCCCAGGGGGAGAGCTATGAAATGCTGTCCGAGCGTATCGGTGACTGGCTGAGAACCGTTCAGCGGCCGACCGTGACTGTTGCCCATGGGGGGGTCTTCCGGGTGCTGCGGGGCCTTCTGGAAGAGCGCGTCAGCGCCGAGGTGCCGAAGCTTGAGGTGCCCCAGGACAAGGTGTTCGTCTGGCGCGACGGCCGGTTCGAGACCGTCTGACCGTTTGACAGTCTGTCCGGTGAACGCTGGGCGATCCTTCCGCACACGCATTTGTTATGAGATCTTTGACCGTCCGCGATGATCGGGCGGAGGCAGGGCTGCGTAAATTTCGCAATCCCGGGGGAGCAGCCGTGTCCGCAGACGACTTTTACCGAGAATTGCCAAGTTTTTCTGATTTCAGCACAGCCGCCGATCTGAAGGGCTACCGGCCGGTGCCCGGCGACTGGTATGTGCTTGCTGCCGATATCGTGCGCTCCGGGGATGCGGTCGCCCAGGGGCGCTACAAGGATGTCAACATGACCGGGGCAGCGGTGATTGCAGCTGTCCTGAATAGTGTTGGCCGCGACCGGGTGCCCTTTGTCTTTGGCGGCGACGGGGCCATGCTTCTGGTGCCCCGCCACGATCTTGAAAAGGGACAGGAAGCGCTTGCCGGGGTTGCCGACCTGGCGCGGCAGGTGATGGAACTGGACCTGCGGGCCGCAGCGATCCCCGTGGCCGATCTGAGGGCTCGGGGAGGTGATATCCGGCTGCGCAAATATCTCCTGAGCCCGGGCAACCCGCTTGCCATGATTGTCGGCGACGGACTGGATCTTGCAGACCATATTTTGAAAGATCCGGACGCTGTCCGACCCTATGCCATTGCACCGGACCGGCCGGATCTGCCGCCGCTGGACGGCCTGTCTTGCCGGTGGGAGCCGCTGCCCGCGCAAAACGGTCATATTGTGTCCCTGATCGTCAAACCGGTCGGGGCCGTGTCCTTGACCAGTCTCATGGAACGAATCGCGGCGGAGCTTGGGTTCAACCCTTTGCTGGAGGACACAAGAACCCGGCTGGCCAGCAAGCCCCGGCTCAAGTTCCGGTTTCCGCCCCGAGGGCTCCGCCTGGAGGTCGCCCTGGTCTTTGCCGGAAAGACGCTGCGGGGCTGGGCTGGTCGTCTGTTGGAAAGCTTGGTGTTTGTCTGGTGCTATACCACCGGCCTGCGCATCGGTCCGTTTGATCCGAAGACATATTTCAAGGAACTCAGCCTCAACACAGATCACCGGAAGATCGGTGACAGTCTCCAGCTGGTCCTTGACCTGACCCCGGATCAGCTGAGGAGCCTCAAGGGCGCGCTTGAGGCAGCCTATGACAGCGGCGAGGCGGTCTATGGCCTGCATGTATCCGACGCAGCGCTGATGACCTGTTTTGTGCGCGACATGGCCAACAGCCAGCACATCCACTTTGTTGACGGCTCCAATGGCGGTCTCTCCCTGGCGGCGGCAGAGTTCAAGCAGCGCCAATCCACCCTGCAAATGGCCTGACGCACGGTCTTGCGCTGGATCGGGGCGGCACCCTCGCCGGATCTGGGGGTTGAGCTTGCACACGCTTTGCCTTATCGCTCGGCGCCTGACGTCTTTGCCGCTGGAGATTGGAAGTCCCCTCATGTCGCACAACAGTTTTGGCCATTTGTTTCGTGTCACCACCTGGGGGGAAAGTCACGGCCCGGCCATCGGCTGCGTGGTGGATGGATGCCCGCCGCTGATCCCGTTGGCCGAAGACGACATCCAGGGCTTCATGGAAAAGCGCAAGCCCGGCCAGTCCCGCTTCACCACCCAGCGGCGGGAACCGGATCAGGTCAAGATCCTGTCCGGCGTCATGGTGGATGAGGACGGGCAGCAAAAGACCACCGGCACGCCGATCTCCCTGATGGTGGAAAACACTGACCAGCGCTCCAAGGACTATTCGGAAATCAAGGACCGGTTCCGCCCGGGCCATGCGGACTTCACTTATGATGCCAAATACGGCATTCGCGACTATCGCGGCGGCGGCCGGTCATCCGCCCGCGAGACGGCCATGCGCGTGGCAGCCGGGGCTGTTGCCCGCAAGGTGCTGGAAGGGGTCACCATTCGCGGCGCGCTTGTGCAAGTCGGCGCGAAAAAAATCGACCGGACCCGCTGGAACTGGGGCGAGGTGGACAACAACCCGTTTTTTTCCCCCGATGCGGCGGCAGCGGCCGAGTGGGCGGAGTATCTGGACGGGATCCGCAAGTCCGGCTCGTCCGTCGGCGCTGTGATCGAAGTGGTGGCCGAAGGGGTGCCCGCCGGATGGGGCGCGCCGCTTTACGGAAAACTGGACAATGACCTGGCTGCCGCGATGATGTCCATCAATGCGGTTAAAGGGGTTGAGATCGGCAATGGTTTTGAGGCCGCCTGCCTGACAGGCGAGGAAAATGCCGACGAGATCCGGATTGACGATGTGGGCCGGCCGGTCTTTTTGAGCAATCATTCGGGCGGTGTGCTGGGCGGGATTTCCAATGGCGACCCGCTGGTGGTGCGGTTTGCCGTCAAGCCGACATCCTCCATCCTGACACAACGCAAGTCGATCACCCGCAAGGGCGAGGAGGTTGATGTGATGACAAAGGGCCGCCACGATCCCTGCGTCGGCATCCGGGCCGTGCCGGTGGGCGAAGCCATGATGGCCTGTGTTTTGGCCGATCATCTCCTGCGCCACCGGGGCCAGGTGGGCTAAGCTGAAGGCCGGAGCTGATGGGCTGTGCTGGCGCGCTGTGCCTTTCAGCCTGGTCAGGTTTGGCGTGTCAGAAAAGCACGAGCCGGATCAGCCCGGCGCAGGCGAAGACTGCCAATAGATAAAGACAGCTGCGTTTGTAGGTTTGGTCCAGGGTCCGGCCGAACACCCGGCTGCCAGCAAAGACCCCGATCAGAACCATAGGCGCCAGAACAGCGCCCCGGGCGAGCGCCGTCTGGTTCAAAAGGCCGAACCAGACCAGGGTGACCGAAGAAGTCAGCATGCCGAAAAACAGGTAAAGCACCAGCGCGCCACGCATTTCGCGCGCCGCCCGTGCGGAATTGAGAATGTATAGGGCGATCACCATGCCGCCCACGGAGGCAAGGCCGCTGACAATGCCTGCGGTCAGACCGGTTCCGGGCAGGGCAAGGCGGCTCCGGCCCAGCGGCAGGGTCACTTTCAAAAGCTGGAATCCAACCAGCGTCAGCACCAGAAGCAATGCCAGCAATTTGGACAGATCCACCGGCAGGCTGGTGGTCAGGGACAGACCGATTGGAACGCCGATGGCGCTGCAGATGGCCAGGGTGAGCGCGGTGCGGAGATCAGCATCGCGAAATCCGCCCCTGAACATCACAAGGCTGGCGGCCGCTTCCAGAAGAAAACACACCGGGATCAGGTCGATCGGCGGCAGGATGACGACAATGGAGGCCATCAGCACCGCCGACAGGCCAAAGCCTGAAAAGCCGCGCACGGCACCGGCCAGAAAGGCCATGCCCGCGCTGAAGGCAAGATGGGAAAGAGGCAGGCCAGTCCAGCCGCTGAGAGCGTCAAACATCATCATGATCCATGTCGTTGTGCCGGACGCTTTAGCAAGCTGCAGGAATGTCTGTAAATTCTCGAAAATGCAGACTTAACCTGCAATACTGCAGGCATGAACTGGGAAAACCTCAAATATCTCTTGGCGCTTGACCGCGCCGGGTCGCTCTCCGGGGCTGCGGAGCGCCTGACTGTCGATGCGACCACCGTCTCCCGGCGGATCGCGGCCTTGCAGCGCGAGAGCGGGGCGCAGCTGATCGAGCGCGCCGGTACAGGGGGCGTGATGCTGACGGAGGCGGGCCACCGCGCCGTTCTGCAGGCGGAGGCGATGGAGACCGGCGTAAGCCGGCTGCAGGCGGATCTCACCGGCGCCGAGCTGGCGGAAGAAGGCATTGTGCGGGTATCATCGGTGCCGGTGGTCAACACGCGGCTGCTGCTGCCAAAGGTCCGGGGCTTTGCGCAGGCCCATCCCGGGATCGAACTGCATCTGGCCTCCGAAACGCGCAATGTCAGTCTGACACGGCGGGAAGCGGATATGGCAGTGCGGCTGGGGCGTCCGGAGGACGGCGGGCAGGCGGTCAAGGCGCGGCGGATTGCGGTTCTCGATCATGCGGTCTACGGCCCAGCGGGCGCAGACAGTGCTGTGCTGCCGTGGATCTTCTATCACGAGACCATGCGTTTTCTGCCCCAGGCGCGCTGGATGGCTGAATATCTGCGCGGCGGGGACGCACCGGTTGCCTCCATCCGTCCAAGCGATCTTGAAGGGGTGGTTGAAGCGATTGCCGCCGGCTTGGGACGCTCCGTTGTGCCTCGGGTGATCGGGGATCAGGACAGCAGGCTGGAAAGGCAGTCAGGTCCTGCGCCAGATCTGCGGAGGGAAGTGTGGCTGCTACAGCATGTGGACCAGAGCGGCCTTGCCCGCATGCGTGCCGTCAGCAAATGGATCGAAGCGGTGTTCAGCAGTCCTTCGCCGTAACTGTGCAGGGGAGGAGCGGAAGGGTGTTGCAAATTCCTGCTGGATGCCCGCCTGCAGGCCCCTATGTTTCAAGATGCACAGATGTTTTGCCACAATCGGAGAGCGTGATGAATGAGGTGACCCCGGTGCGCCGGATGACGGCGAAGGATTTTCCGCAAGAGCTTCTGGACCTTTACGACTATTATGCCCATGGCCGGATCACGAAACGCGAGTTTCTGAGTGGCGCGGCGAAATATGCTGTGGCCGGCGTCACGGCCGCCATGTTGCTCGACCAGCTGTCGCCCAATTATGCGCTCGCCCAGCAGGTCGATCCGGATGATGCTGCGATTGAAACCCGCAGGATCACCTATCCGTCCCCAAACGGGCACGGTTCAGTGAATGCCTATCTGGTCAAACCGGCGGCAAGCACCGGCAAGCTGCCTGCGGTTCTGGTCATTCACGAAAACCGGGGCCTCAATCCCTATATCGAAGACGTTGCGCGGCGCCTGGGCAAGGCCGGGTTCCTGGCCATGGCCCCGGACGGCCTGACTTCTGTTGGTGGATATCCCGGGACGGACGACAAGGGCCGCGAGCTGCAACGCACTGTCGACCGCGAAAAACTGCTGAACGACTTTTTTGCCGGGTTTGAGTATCTGCTAAAAAGCGATGAGAGCACGGGCAAGGTCGGCGCTGTCGGTTTCTGTTATGGCGGTGGTGTGGTCAATGCGATCGCAGTTGCCTATCCTGAACTGGCCGCCGGGGTGCCCTTTTACGGCCGTCAGCCGGATGCCGCAGATGTGCCAAAGATTCAGGCGCCGCTTCTGCTGCAATATGCGGAACTGGACGAGCGGATCAATGCTGGCTGGCCTGCCTACGAGGAAGCGCTCAACGCCCATGACAAGACCTACCAGGCGTATATCTATCCGGGCGCAAATCACGGCTTCCACAATGACACAACACCCAGATTTGACGCGGAAGCGGCCAAACTGGCTGAAGACAGAACCATCGCATTCTTCAAGGAAAACCTGATGTAGCTGCGGGGCACATCCCGGCAGCGGCCGGGGCTGCCCGGTTAGCTGTCGATGATTTCCGTTTGGTTGGTCTTGATGTCAAAGCCTTCCAGGTCGCTTCGCGCCAGTGTTCCTGGCGGGCTTTCACCGTAACTGTGCAGGGTAGGATTAAGAACGTTTCAGCCCTATGCCATCCGACGAAACTTCAGCAAAAAACGCCACACCTCAATCTTAGAGACGTGGGGCTTCAGAGCACAACAATCGGATTGTTCGTTTCAAGAAGTGTCACGCGTCCTGCTGCGGCCCGGGCGCCAGGGGAAAGTGACAGGCGACACTTTGGGTTTCTGTGACCGGTTTCAGCTTCGGGCGTTCGCGGTGGCACAGGTCGCTTGCAAAGGGGCATCTGGTCGAGAATTTGCAGCCCTTGGGCGGGTCCAGCGGACTTGGAATTTCGCCCTTCAACGGAACCGGCGCATGCTCGCCACGGTTTTGCGGGTGCGGTATCGCCGACATCAGCGCCCGGGTATAGGGATGTCTGGGCACATGATAGAGAAGACCGGTTTCCCCTGTCTCCACAATCGAGCCCAGATACATCACGGCGACACGGGTCGAAACCTGCCTGACTACGGCCAGATCATGGGCAATGAAAATATAGGTCAGATCGAGACGTTCGCGCAGATCCGAAAACAAGTTGACGATCTGCGCCTGCACTGAAACATCCAGCGCGGACACTGGCTCATCGGCAACAATCAGCTTTGGTTCAACCGCAAGCGCGCGGGCAATACCGATCCGCTGGCGCTGCCCGCCCGAGAACTCATGCGGATAGCGCTCCAGGTGCTCTGTCCTCAAGCCCACAAGATCCATAAGCTCCTGCAGCCTTGCCTCAATACCTGTAGCCGGACGCAACTTGTGTACGTTTAAGACTTCCCCAAGGATGTCCCGGACCTTGCGGCGGGGATTGAGGGAGGCGGACGGGTCCTGGAAGATCATTTGCATGTCCCGCCGGACCGGACGCAAGCGGCCGGGGCTGGCGCTTGAAATATCCGTGTCCCGAAAGACCAGAGTACCGCTGGTGAGGTCGTAAAGGCGGGTCATACAGCGCCCCAGGGTCGACTTGCCGCTGCCGGATTCGCCAACAAGACCAAGGGTCTCCCCCGGATAGACCTCAAGGGACACATCTTCGACCGCATAAAGTGTGCGCCCTGACCCCGGGCGCATGCTCTTTCCAACTGTAAACTGCTTGTTCAAATGGCGGGCCGAGAGAAGAGGCGTTGCAGGGGGTTCAATCATGCCGTTTCATCCGGTGTGAGAATTTTCCGGCGCAAGGTGCCGCGCGTTTCGGTTTGCAGGAAACAAAGTGCAGAATGATCCCCGCCTTCAAGCTTGCGGGACGGGGGGCGTCTGCTGCAGGCCTCGTGGGCAAATTCACATCTTGGGGCAAATCCGCAACCGGCAGGTATCGTTTCAAGTGTTGGCGGCAGGCCGGGCACGGATGGCAACCGCCGGACCCTGGCCTGCAAAGGCGGGATAGAAGCCAGCAGACCCCAGGTATAGGGATGGAGCGGGTCAGAAAAAATCGCGTCCGTGGATCCGCGTTCCACAACGCGCCCGGCATACATCACATTCACCCGGTCGGCGACCTTGGCCACAACGCCCATGTCATGGGTGATCAGGATGATCGCGGAGCCGAAATCCTTGCGCAGGCGCAGCAGCAGCTCCAGCACCTGGGCTTGCACGGTCACATCAAGAGCGGTCGTCGGTTCATCAGCAACCAGAAGGGCCGGATTGCAGGACAGCGCCATCGCAATGACCGCCCGCTGGCGCATACCACCGGACAATTGATGCGGATACCGGCCGGCGGCCTCGCCCGGGTTGGGCAGACCGACTTCCCCCAAGAAGTTCGACAGCCCGCCTGCGAGCCACCGCCTTTGAAACTTTTTCATGCGTTTGGATTTGTTCTGCGATCTGCCAGCCGATCGTATGGACGGGCGTCAGTGCTGTCATGGGGTCCTGCGAAATCAGTCCAATTTCCTTGCCGCGTATCTTGCGCATCTGGCGGTCTGTCATTTCAAGAATACGCTTCCCGCGAAACGATACGGACCCTTCCACAAAGGTGGTTGCCGGGTCGTTTAGCCCAAGAAGCGACAGCAAGGTCACTGATTTTCCCGAGCCGGATTCTCCGACAATTGACAGTATTTCCCCCTCCCGCGCGGTGAAGGAGACATCATCAATGGCTTTCAGCCGTCCATGATCCGTTGCGAAAGATACGGTGAGGCCCTGCACATCCAGCAAGACGGGGTTTTCTGTCTGGTTCATGACGCTCAGGCCTCCCTGACCCGCGGGTCGATAAGGCCATAGATCATGTCGACCACCGTGTTTGTCACCACCACGAAAAACGATGCGTACATGACCGTTGCCAGGATCATCGGCAGATCGAGATTGAGCAGCGCCTGGTAGGTCAGCCTGCCAACACCGTTCAATCCGAACACAACTTCCGTCAACAAGGCCGCACCGCCGACAAGGACGCCTAAATCAAGCCCGAACATGGTGACAAAGGGGATCAGGGATGTGCGCAAGGCATGGCGCAGCATAATGCGCATTGGCCCGAGCCCTTTTGCGCGGGCAGTGCGGATATAATCTTCCTGATAGGCCTCGACCAGATTGGCCCTGAGCACCCGCCCATAGATACCGATATAAAGGGCTGCAAGCGTGAACCAGGGAATAACAAGGGTCTTGAACCATCCCACGGGCTCACTGAGCAGCGGCTTATAGCCAAGCCCAGGTACCCAGGAGAACAGCCATGTGTCGTGAAAGCGGCTTTGCGACACCAGGTTCATCATTTCCCCGAGCCAGAACACCGGCATGGAGACACCAATTAGGGCGAGCACCATCAAGCCTTTGTCGATAAGCGTGTCTTTGGTCATGGCGGCAATGACACCGACAAAAATCGCGCCGGCCACCCACAAAACGGCTGCTCCAAATACGAGCGACAAGGTGACCGGGGCTGCGGAGAGAACCTGTGGAACAACCTTCAGCCCCCGGTTGACAAAAGACGTCAGGTCCTGGGTCACGAACAACCGCTTCATCATGAGCACGTATTGAACTGGCAAGGGTTTGTCGAAGCCGAAATCCTTCCGGATGGCTTCAACGGTTTCCTGGGCAGCGTTGCGGCCCGCAATCCGGGCTGCCGGATCTGCGCCTGGGGTTGCAAAAAAGATCACGAAGACCAGCGCGGAAATGCCAAACATGACGAAAAGCATCTGGGCGAGACGTTGCATCAATCCAAACAGCATTGTGTCCTCCCTCAGCGCATTTTTGTTTTCGGGTCGAGCGCGTCCCGCACGCTGTCCCCCAGAACATTCAGGGCCAGAACGGTGACCACGATGGCGAGCCCCGGCGCAAGAGCCACGACCGGCCGGCTGTAAAGCAGGGTCTGGCCATCCTGAATAATGGTGCCCCAGCTTGCGTCTGGCGCCTGCACCCCGATTGACAGGAATGACAGGGCTGATTCCGTCACGATGTTGAGCGCCATCATCAGCGGGACATAGACAATCAATGTCGTGCTCACATTCGGCAGAATGTCCTTTACAAGAATGCGCCAGCGCGGAATCCCAAGGCCTGTCGCGGCCAGGACAAACTCACTTTTCTTCAAGGACAGCACCCGCCCCCGCACAGGACGGGCAATATAGGGCACGTAGATGATGCCGATAATGCCGATCGGGAGCAGCAGACTGCCAGAGGTTATCTCAAAAGGGCCGATTGCCACGCCTTGCGAAATCAAGACGATGGACAGCGATATGGCCAGCAGATAGACGGGAAACGCCCACAGGATTTCCAGTATCCGCGACAGCACCATATCAGTCACACCGCCCAGAAAACCTGCGCTTATGCCGACCGCTGCTGACAGGACAAGACAGATCAGGGTTGCGCTGCCTGCGATGAGCAGTGAATTGCGCCCGCCATAGAGCAGCCTTGCTGCCACATCGCGGCCCTGGGCATCGGCGCCCAGAAAATATTGCGGTTTGAATGTCGGGCCGATCGGGGTGACGCCCAAACCGAGCCCTTCGGTTGAGGCTTGCATGATTTTTGTCCGCTTGCCGTCGATCATGATCTTGCCGCTCAGATTTGAGCGGAACGGATCCGTTTGCGAAACGTAGCGGGCATAAAGCGGGGCAGACACGCACGATATGATGATGAGGATCAGGATCCAGAAGGCTGTGACTGCCGCCTTGTCCGACCTTAGTAAACGCCAGCCCTTTTGCCACGGGCCTTGCCCGGAAACTGCGGGAACAGGTTCCCTTTCGGACATATTGCTGTCGACCGGTGCACTGGACAAGCTGCATTCCTTATTGTTTTCCGGTGCCACCGCACCGGCTGATCGCATCACCGGCCCGGCAGCGCCGGGCCGGCAAGTTCACTTCTGAGAGCTCTTCACCGGCTCCAATGGGTCACTGGACCCAGGACTGGGAGATGACCCAGCGGAACTGGTTCGAGAAGACAAAGTTCCCGAGCCGCGCCGAGGTGAAGTCAACATTCTTCGGCGTGAACAGCGGCGCCAGCGGGGCCTGTTCCATGAAAGCCTTGTCGATCTTCGCCCACTCGATGTTTGCACCTGCAGGGTCCGTAATCGATTGGGCCATGGCCGCGTGCATTTTCGCATCAAGGTCCTTGTTGCAATACCCGGCGATGTTGATCGAAGAATCGCTGTCTGGCGTAAAGGAGGCGCAGGACAACAGCACATTCAGAAAGTTGGAGGCCGCTGGATAGTCCATGTACCACTGCGACACGCTGATCTGGACATTGTTGCTGGTGTTCTGGATGTAGGTAAACTGGATATTCGGCGAGATGGCTTTCACCGTTGCCTCATAGCCCAGGTCCGCCAGCACACTTTGCAGATAGGTGCCAATGGCGCGCGAGGTGGCATTGTCTTCAGCAATGACAGTGACCTTCTGGCCGACCATCTCCGAAGCCTCTACGAGTTCCTTTGCCTTGTCCATGTCCGGTGCGGACCAGACGGGGCCCGGGTCCTGGGTGTAGAGGCAATTGTCCTCATGCCCGGGAAAATCCGGCGGCAGGATCTGACAGACCGGCTGCGCAAGAACTTCGCCGCCAAACAGTCCAACCAAAGCGTCACGGTCGATGGCGTAGTTGACCGCCTGGCGCACGCGCACGTCGTTGAACGGAGCCAGGTTCGTGTTCATGGGCGCATACCAGAATGCTGCCAGCGGGTTCACATGAACCTGCTTGGCATATTTTGTGCCGAGTTCAGGCAGACGGTCAGATGGCGGAGTGCCGAACATCCAGTCGACCTGGCCGTTCTGGATCGCGTTGACTGCAGCTTCCTCGGTCATTCCGAAACGGTAGACGATCTCATCCGGATAGCCGTCCGGCTGTGCGTCCACACTCCATTCGGTGAATTCCGGATTTCTCTTGATCACCATTTTGTCGTTCGGGTCGTAGCTGGTGATCATGTAGGCGCCCGTGCCTGGAATGGCTTGGGTGCCCGCATCCGTGGCGGGCGTGTCGCCAGGCAGGACGGAAGCATGGGGAACGGCGAGCTTGGCAAAGAACTCCGAATCCGGTGCGACCAGATGGAATGTCACTGTGCCTGCTGCATCATCACCGACAATCCCGCCTTCCAGTGTACAGGATGCGCCGTCTGCAAGGCATTTATCTGCGCCGACAATGTTGTTGTAGAAACTGCCGGAGGTCGGGCTGTTCACCTTGAAAATGCGCTGGAACGAGGCAACCACATCCGTGGCGGACACTTCCTTGCCATTTGAGAATTTGATGCCCTTGCGCAGTTTGAAGACATAAGTCTTGCCGCCATCTTCTGGTTCCGGCAGGGCCTCAGCAAGGTCCGGAACGATCTCAAACCCTTCCTTCCTGTCGGCCTGCTTGAATTTCAGCAAACCATCATAGGTCATTTGAAAGACTTGTCAGAACTGAGCCGTGTAGTTGATCATCGGATCAACGGTCCCGGCTGCCGAAACCGCAGTGAGAACCATGGTTCCCCCGCGGTGTTCGCTCATAAGGTCCGCGCGGGACTGCGCGACGGCACTGTCCGGCAGCACGCTATGGGCAAGCAGGCCGACGACCAGGGCTGTGCTTGCATGGAAAAACGTCCGTTTTGTTAGCTGCAATGTTCCTGTTCCTCTAGAAATGGTTGGTTGGACCGTGCCTTTGCGGCTCTTGTGATTAGGAGGCTTTTTCGTCGAGAAAGGCTGCGGTGACAGACATGCAGGCCTCTCGTTCCTCCACATGCGGCATGTGGCTGGACTCCTCGAAAATGTGCCAGCGGACATCCGGAATTTCGTCTGCGTAAGGTTGAACGCAAGCCTCGGTCGCTTCGTCATAGCGGCCTGAAATCAGGAGAACCGGCACATTGATGCTGTCCAGACGGCCGGCAATCGACCAGTTTTTCATGGTGCCGATCACGTGAAATTCGTTTGGCCCGTTCATCGTGTGATAAACGGTCGGGTCAGCATCTATGGCGTCAAATGTCCGCTTGACCTCTGGCGGCAATGGCACGACCCGGCAGACATGGCGCTCATTGAAGACCTCGGTTGCGTCGGTATATTCTTGCGTCCCCGTTGTTCCGGCGTCTTCGTGCTTTTTGAGAGTGGCCTGAACATCCGCAGGCAGATCCCGCCGCAATCTGTTGGCTTCCGAGATCCAGGTTTTCATCTCAGCAGGGGAATTGGCAATCACCAGGGCCTTCAGGCCGACGGGCCGGTCTACTGAAAATTCCGCCCCCAGCATGCCGCCCCAAGACTGGCCAAGCACACAATAGGCATCGCGCACACCAAGGTGATCGATCAGATTGTGCAGCTCTTTTTTGAAGAAGTCGACTGTCCAGAAATCGGCGCCCTTTTCCGGCAAATGTGTCGACTTGCCATTGCCAATCTGATCGTAATGCACAACCGCTCGTCCGGTTTTGGCAATGTCCTTGTAGCTGTCGACATAGTCATGTGTGCAGCCCGGGCCACCATGAATGACGATCAGGGGCTGCAGGCCCGATTTGAGGTCACCTGTGATCCGGTACCAGGTCTGGTAAGGGCCGTAAGCGGCAAAACCTTCGGAAATGGACACGAACATTCTCCTGTCTTCTTCGCATTCAACCGTTAGTGCGGTCTCGTTTGTCAGCGCTGCAGATTGCGTTTGCGGCTTCTTCCAGGGTCATGCGCCAGTTCATGGCCAGGCCCCTCAAGCGTTTCATGGCGGCAGCCTCATCCGCATCCCCTTCCTCCAGAAGCTTCAGAACCGCGTTAACGACGGCGGGCCGCTGCCGCACACGGTCCTCAAGAGCGCGGATGTCATCTGCCTGGGATCTGGCGTTTTCATACGCATGGGCTGCAATCAGAAGGGCGCTATAGACCCCCGTTGACCCAATAGGCTTCAAAAGATGTGCATTTGAGCCTTGGAAAAGAGCCCACTCGATGCGCCCGGGCGCCTCGCTGCCAATCAGCGCGACCAGGGGCATGGGTGCGTAACCTGCTGGCCAGGGAAACTGGCCGTCATGGCCTCTGTCCGCGTCAAAGAAAACCACATCGGCGCCCGTATCGGCCTCTTCCAGTTGCGGCCAGACCGTGCGGACCTCGATATTCAAAAGCTCCAGTTGCCGCCGCAGCGCTTCAACAGAGGAATGGGGCCGGTGTAAAATCACCGCTCTCCAGCCCGCGATGGTGGGTCTCCCGCGCCGAGTCATTTGATCACCTTCAGCGGGTTTGAGGTCGCTGCCTTGCCTTTTCTGGCCGGCTTGGCAGGCCTTAATGGCGATGCCACAAGGTAAGGATCTGCCTCAATGGCGCCGGGCGCGCTTTGCAGAACTTCAAATCCGCCGGTCCTTTGCGACCGACCCAGATGCGGGCGCAACGTTGCATGCTGTGTCTTGGCATTGACCGAAACAGCTCCAAGCGGCGTCTCGAACTGCCTGGCCTTGACCGCCCCAAGAACCGCCTTGGGCGCATCTGTTGCTGCATCTTCAATGGCCCGGGCCAGAATGGAAACTGCCACATAGGCCGAGACGAGCGGTGACGTAATCACCCGCTGCCCGCCATGGCGGGCAGCCATGAGCGCTTTGAACGCAAGGTTTTCAGACGTCTGCAAACTGTCGAAATAGGTCGAAGCAGTGATATGGCCCTGTCCCGCCTCACCGAGGCCTGCAAAATCGCGCTCTGTCGCATTGCAAGAGATGATCGGGCAGGACGAGGCCGAGAAGCTGTCGTCTTGCTGTCCCAAAGCTCCATAGGCTTTGACAAACGCGGTTAAGGACTGGCCGACGAGGTTGCTCAGGATAAAATCGGGCTTCTTTTCCCGGATTTCCGCAATCAGGTGGTCCGTTTCCAGAGATCCGAGCGGCATGTAGCGGTCCGCAAGAACCTCTCCGCCTGCCGTCTCAAGATATTCGCGGGCAATGCGGCTGTTCTCCCAGCCCCAGATATAGTTGGAGCCAACAAAAACGGGCCTTCGCCCAAAATGCGGCAAAGTATAGTCGAGCAGGGGCAGCAAATGCTGATTTGGGCAGGGGCCCAAATAGACAACATTCGCGCTGGCTTCAAAGCCTTCATAAGGAAACGCATACCACAGGAGGGCATCACGCCTCTCGACCAAAGGAAGCACTTCCTTCCGGCTCCAGGAGGTGATGGTTCCAACGACATGGCGGCAGCCAGCTTCGTTGATGGCCCGTTCCGCCAAAACCGCATACCGCTCCGCCGATCCTCCGGGATCTGCAATCACCGGCTCCAGCCGGAAAGGCAGAGCCGGGTCCGAATTGACTTTTGAGATCGCGGTCATTGCTCCTTCCACGGCCTCTTCCCCGAGCGCCGCATAGGCCCCCGAGGTGGAGTACAGCAAGGAAACCGGAATGATATCGCGTTTCATGGTGTCGGATTTCCGTTCGAACAAGGCGCGAGCCCAAAAACAAAAAAACCCCGACCTGCCCGGGAAGGGCAGAAATCGAGGCTCGCTTGCCGACGGCACTCAAGTGCCAATGTGGGAGCTATCGTAGGATCGTACTATTTTTTGGTCAATAAAAATTTTGCATAAATATTAGACAAGATGCCTTTGGCAGATCTGAATAACAACACGCCGGCAGGCCGCCACCTGGGGTCGGGTATACTTTAAGCAATCTCTGGTTGAGGTTTTGGCTTTCTCAGATCTGTGAGTTCTTCACTCTGAAAACCTGATGTCGCTTCAGGGCGCATCCCGGCAGCGGCCGGGGCTGCCCGGTTAGCTGTCGATGATTTCCGTATCGTCGATCTTGATGTCAAAGCCTTCCAGGCCGACATAGTGGCGCTCCCGGGAGGCCAGGAGGCGGATCGAACTGACGCCGAGATCCTTGAGGATCTGCGCACCGAGGCCGACTTCGCGCCATTGTTCCTGGCGGGCCTGGGCTGATCCATGCTCTTCCGTGTCTGCAGCTTCAAAGTCGGAGCGGGCCCGGCGGGACTGGCGGGCAACACCGACGGAGCCTTCGCGCAGGAACACGATCACGCCCCGGCCGCGTTCGGCAAAGCGGTTCATGATATGGTCAAGCGGCCTTGTGTCGCCGAAGACGTCATCCAGAACCGATTCCAGCTGCAAGCGCACCGGTACGCTGCGCCCGTCCAGAATGTCACCATAGACCACTGCCAGATGGTGCATCTGGTCGTAAGGGGTGGAATAAGTCATGGCATAGGCTGGACCCGCCATGGTTTCGATCGGTTGTTCATTGACCCGCTCCACCATGCGTTCGGTGCGCTGTCGCCAGGCAATCAAATCGGAAACGGAGACCATTTTCAGATCATGTTCGGCGGCGAACTCCGCCACTTGCTGGCCGCGTTTCACGGTGCCGTCATCATTGACCAACTCGCTGATCACACCGACCTCCTCAAGGCCGGACAGGCGGCACAGGTCCACGGCGGCTTCCGTATGGCCCGAGCGCATCATGACGCCGCCTTCCTTGGCGACCAGCGGAAAGATATGGCCCGGGCGCACGAAATCGGCTGCAGCCACATTGGGATTGGCCAGCGCATGCACCGTGGCGCAGCGCTCTTCGGCGGAAATCCCCGTGGTCAGTCCCTGGCGGTAGTCGACTGAAATCGTGAAGGCGGTTGCCAGCGGCGCATCGTTTTCCGCCACCATCGGGTCAAGGCGCAGGCGGCGGGCGTTGTCCACCGTCATCGGGGCACAGATGATGCCGGATGTGTGGCGGACCATGAAGGCCATCTGCTCGGAGGTGATCTTGGAGGCTGCGACGATCAGGTCGCCCTCATTCTCGCGGTCGTCATCATCGGTCACGACCACCATTTCACCACGTTCAAATGCGCGAATTGCCTCAGCGACACGGGCCTGGGACACGGGATGCTCCTTGGTTCTGGACAGTCCGAGAAAGTCATTGGGGGTCACAACACCGTCGGTGGCGACGGCAATCTTGCGGGCCATATCCCGCGACACCCAGACATTCGGGTCGTTGCACAGGGCTGTTACAGAGGCAGGCGACAGATTGGCCCGGCGCGCAAAGGCGCTGCGGCTTTCCCCAGTCTGCAAGAGCCATTGATCCAATCTCATGGCTCCGCATATAAGCCCGTTTGTTTTTGCTCACAAGAGAAAGTTTGAAGAATTTTCAGTGACGCTGAAAGATGCTGCCGGAACTACCCGGCTTTGACGAATTCCACTGCCCGGGAGACAAAGGCCGGGGTCATCCAGCGCTGCTCCAGACCCGCTTGTGCGCACAAACCTTGAAAATCCTCAGTGAGATAGCTCGTGTAATAGGGCTCGTGAAAAAGCTGCGGAAAGACGGAGAGCAGCCCGTCATAGTCCGGCACGTCGCCTGTCTGCAGGCTGTCGACAAAGAGAAACGTGCCGCCTGGTTTCAGCACTCTGGCCACTTCGCCGATCACAAGACGGCGGATCTTGGGCGGCAACTCATGGAACAGGAACACGCAGGAGACCACGTCGAGGCTGTTGTCGGCAAAGGGAAGATTTTCCGCCAACGCAGCAATGAAGCGGGCGCGGCGGGAGCTGATCCGCTCGCGGGCCACCGTCAAATACGGCTCGGACAGATCCAGCCCCGTGCCGGTCAGCCGGGGAAAGGCGGCAAGGGCCGGGCGCAGCAGGCCGCCCGTGCCGCAGGCTACGTCCAGATAGGCGACCTTTCGCTGGTCCTTGCGCTTCAGGATCTGAACAAAGGGCAGCAGGGCCTTGCGGCGCATGGCCGCCGTTGCCCCGGAAAACAGCACATCCACCTGAAAATCATACAGCCGGGCGCTTTCCTCCGACAGCCAGCCATCGGTCTGGAAATGGAAATTCTGACGGTAATAGCGGGGCAGGGCGTCTGCAAACCCGTCCGGATTGTCATTGACCTCCTGATGGGCGCCGGTCGCCCGGCGGCGTGTCACCTCCGGCACATCCTTGAAAAAGGCCCGGCTGGTTTCAAACAGGCCGCGCAGAGTCAAGCGGCCATCGGAGGGCATCGGATAGAGACCGTCTTCCACGGCCTTCAGATCATCGGCAAACAGTTTGAAAATATCGGCCAGCATGCGCCGCTGGCTCGGGACCGGGCCTGAGGGCTCCACCTTGGGAATTTCGGGCAAGTCTTTTTGCAGGCGCCGGTTCATGCGCCGCATGGCTTGCGAATGCAGCGTGTAGAGCGCGACGCGGCTGCCCTGATGCAGCGCATAGCTGGTGCGGCGGGCGACCGTGAGTGCGGGAGGCAGCTTGTGCTGCCTGGATTGCTGCTTTCGTTGCTCGTCCGCCGCCGCCATGGCTCACTCCCTGTTCAAGACCGCCACAACCTCAATATGGGGCGAATATTGGAATTGGTCCACCGGTGTGACGCTTTGAAGCGTGTAGCCGCTACCGGTCAGCAGGGCCAGATCCCGGGCCAGCGTCGCCGGGTTGCAGGAGACGGCCACAACGGTCTTGACTTTGGAGGCCGCCAGCAGCTCAGCCTGGGCCTGGGCGCCCGCGCGCGGGGGATCAAACACCACCGCGTCGAACGGCTCCAGTTCTTCGCGCACCAGGGGCCTGCGGAACAGATCCCGCCGCTCGAAAGTCACTTTCTTGAGGCCCTTGGGCATCCGCAGCGCCTGATCAAAGGCCGCGATTGCGGCCGCATCGCCCTCAACCGCATGCACATTGGCGCTCCGGGCCAGACGAAGCGCAAAGGTGCCGATGCCGGAAAAAAGATCCGCAACGTTCCGAGCCTTGCTAACCCCGTCCAGAACCAGCCGGGAGAGCGTTTCCTCGCCCTCCAGCGTTGCCTGGGTGAAACCGCCGGGGGCCGGTTTGACAGCAGCGCCGCCCATGTCGAGAAGGGGCGGGCGCACTTCCAGAAGCACTTCCCCATTCACCGAAAGACGGGCCAGGTCCAGTTCAACAGCCTTTTGCGATAAAGCCGGGATCTTGCGCTCATAGGCCCGGTCAGCCTTGTCTAGCGCTACGTCGAGACCGGCGGTGGTGGCCAGCACGGTCACGCGCATCTCGCCCTTTTTAGGCATCACCTCGGCGGCCAGGGTCTTCAGGCTTGCAAGGGCTGTCTCAATGGCGGGGGCAAGGGCCTTGCAGCCCGCCGCATCCACCAGCTTGTGACTTGCCCGGCCGTGATAGCCCAGCAGCAGGATTCGTCCGGCGCGCCCGGCTGTGAGCACGGCCCGCCGCCGGCCTCCCCCTGTGGCATCGATCGGTTCGGCGACGGTGGTCTTGATCCCGCCGGTGGCCAGTGCCCGTTGCACAAGGTCCCGTTTCCAGGCCAGATAGGGGGCTTTTGCGTAGTGCTGCATCGAGCAGCTGCCCGATGTTTCGCTGTGGCCGCACACGGGCGCCACCCGGTCAGGGGACGCAGACAAAATAACAGGATCAACAGCCCGGCCGTTGACCACCCTGGCCCGCACGGTTTCTCCGGGAAGGGCTCCGGCCACAAAGACCGGGCCGCTATCGCTCATGGCAATGCCGTCACCGCGATGGCCGAGTTCGGAAATGATCAGGTCTTGGTCTTGCATGGGCGAGCGATAGCGCCAACTGGCGCAAGGAGCAAGCCCTGTGCTTGTCAGGCCCTTGAAAAGCGGGGGGGTGTCAGACGTCCACTTCTACGGTGCCGATCGGATTGGAACAGCAGGCCAGAATATACCCGGCCTCGACATCCTCCTCGCTGATGCCGCCCGAATGGACCATGTGAACCTCGCCGGAGCGCTTTTTGATCTTGCAGGTGCCACAGACCCCGAAGGTGCAGCCGGAAGGGATATTGAGGCCCGCGTCCTTGGCAATGGCCAGAACCGTGTCGGTTTGCGAACACCAGGCCGAAACGCCTGAGTCAGCGAAAACGATCTGGGCGCGTGTGTCTTCCTGGGGCACGACATCATCGAACTCGCTCAGCTCCGCCTTGGTTTCGGCAGGAGCCTGGAAGCTTTCCTGATGATAACGGTCCATGTCGTAGCCGAGTGCGTTCAGGATCTCGCGCACCGCTTCCATGAAGCCCTCCGGGCCGCAGCAGTAAACATCCCGGTCCAGATAGTCATTGCACATCAGACCGAGCATGAGCTGATTGAAATGGCCGCGATAGCCGGTCCACACCTCGTAAGGATCGCTCTGGTTGACGACAAAATGCAGTTGCAGGCCGGTCACCCGGCTGGCCATATATTCCAGCTTCTGCCGGAAGATCAGCTCCACCGGCCGGTTGGCGCATTGAATGAAACAGATATCGGGATCTTCGCCGCGCTCAAACAGGGTCTGGGCCATGGACATCATTGGCGTAACGCCGGACCCGGCCGAGATGAACAGGAATTTGCCGTCCGGCTCGGGCGGCAAGTGAAACAGTCCGGCCGGTCCGAACGCTTTCAGCCGCATGCCCGGAGTCAGATGGTTCAACATCCAGCGGGTGCCGATACTGCCGGGCTGAGCTTTCACCGTCACGGAGATATAGGCGTTGGAGACCGGTGACGAGGAGAGCGTGTAGGTGCGCTGCACATTCCCGCCGGGAACCGGCAGGTCGAGCGTGATGAACTGTCCGGCCTTGTAGACAAAGGTGGCGCCGGATGGCGGGCGGAAGGAGAAGGTTTTCACATCCGGAGCTTCCGGCACCACCATCACGCATTCCAGCAGCTCGCTGTCGCTCCAGACCGGCGTCTCGCGCCCGGGCATCGGTATCATTTGATCACTCCGCCGCCACGCGGAAGCGGCCAATCAGGGCAGCTTCCAGGGTCTTGGAATACCAGTCGATGAACTGGATCACACCGCTCTCCTGGGCCTGTGAATAGGGACCGGGCTCATAAGCGGGCGACTGAATGCCCATCTGGTTTTCCTCCACGATCTGACGGTCTTCGTCATTCGTGTGCATCCACACTTCAGTCAGGCGTGAGAGATCATAGTCTGTTCCTTCAACCGCATCCTTGTGGACCAGCCACGTTGTCGTGACTTCCGTTTCCATCGGGCCGACCGGCAGCACCCGGAAGGTGAGCACCTGATCGGAGAGGAAATGGTTCCATGTGTTGGGATAATGGAAGAACAGGCAGCTGCCGGCATTGTCGAAGGGCACCGAGCCAATCCGTTTGGACACCGCCGCCTTGCCATCCATCGTGTAGCTGACCGCGTCTCCCAGAAACGGAATGCGCACGAGCCGCCACTGGTCATCGGGCGAGAGCAGGAACTTGGACGGCAGCCCAGCGCCTTCGCAGCGGTTGATATGGGCGCTGCCCGTGTTGGACGCGGCTGAATCGTCGGACCCGATCATGCTGGGATCGTCGGGAAAGGTCCGGCACAGGGAGGGGTGCGAGCCGGAGCAGTGATAGCATTCCCGGTTGTTCTCCAGCACCAGCTTCCAATTCCCCTTTTCGACGATGGTCGACTGGTGCGCGACCTTCAGATTGGCAAGGTCATGGGGCCCGAGATAACGGGCGGCCTGCTGTTTGAGTTGACCCATGTCCGGCGCCGTGTCCGCCAGACAGATGAAAATCATTCCGGCAACGGTTTCGCAGTGAACCGGCTTCAGCCCGTGGTTTTCGGCCTTGAAGTCCGGTCCCATGTCCCGGGCAAACAGCAGCTTGCCGTCCAGCTCATAGGTCCATTGGTGATAGGGGCAGACCAGCTTGGGAGAAGCGCCTTTGGCAGCGGCACAAATTCGGCTTCCCCGGTGGCGGCAGGAATTGTGGAAAGATCGGATGGCGCCATCGGCACCGCGCACAATGATGACTGAATAGGTCCCGATCTGAAGCGTGATGTAGGACCCGGTCTTGGGCAGGTCCGCCGTGGGGGCTGCGAAAATCCACTCTTTCTGCCAGATGTTTTTCAGGTCCGCCTGAAACACGTCGCTGTCCGTATAAAAGGCTCGCGGTAGTGAATAGCCTTGCCGGCGCCCCATCAGAAGAGAAAGAATATCCGCGTCGCTATACATCGCCATCCATCCTGATCGCGCCGGTTCCGGCCGGCCGCCCTCCAAAGCGTTTTTTGGCTCGCAAAACTGCCAAGCCGTAGCGCAAAAACGGCATCGGCTTATTCAGGTAAGACACTGCACAAAAATTCCTCAAACCCGTTACCGGCAAAATGAGAAGATGTTGCACCTGTCTCTTGGTTTGCTTCTGAAATGCATGTATTTTCCGCTTTAGAGCCTCGGGCGATCCGTCTGCAGCTTTTGATGTTGGAAAGCAGATCATTCGGCAAGGCGCGCCACGCAGCGCGATGCGGTGTATCGGGCAAGCGGTGCAACGCTGCCGATGGGCTGCTCTCTATCACCGGACGGGCCGGTCCCTTTTGCCCGCTGACATCGTTGGATCGCACTTGGGGTGGCAAGCACCACGGCGCGCAATCCGCCTCCTCAGCAGACAAAGCAGATCCGGTCAAATCGTGCAGACTTATTGCCCTTGGCGCTGGCCGGATTTTTGCCCGTGCAGCAGCCATTCGGCATTGCCATCCCCGCCTTTGACGGGCGAGGGTATAAGCGCCTTAGTAGTCCAGCCGGGCTGAGCCGCGAGCCAGGCCTGCAAGGTGCCCGCCGTTTCCTCAGCAATCTGAGGGTCCACCAGTCCGCCCTTGCCGATCCGGTCCTTGCCAGCTTCAAATTGCGGTTTGACCAGAAAGAGACCGTCCGCGCCGGGGGCGGCGAGATCCAGGGCCGGGGGCAGGGCGAGGGTCAGGGAGATGAAGCTGACATCGGACACAATCAGCGACGGCCGGTCGCCTCCAAGATCTGCAAGGCTCAGGTCACGGGCATTGAGCCCTTCCTGGGCAAACACCGCTGGGTTCTGGCGCAGAGTGGGGTGCAACTGATCATGGCCCACGTCAATGGCATGGATTTTCGCAGCGCCCCGTTCCAGCAGAACCTGAGTGAAGCCGCCGGTGGAGGCACCGATATCGAGGCAGATCCGTCCCGATGGGGCAATGGCAAAGCGGTCAAGGCCCTCGATCAGCTTCAGCGCTGCCCGCGAGACATAGGCGGAGGCAGGGTCCTCAACCTCAATGGAGGCGCCGGGCCCGATCTTCTGGGCGGGTTTGGCGCACGGGCTGCCATTCACCCGGACCGTGCCGCGCAAAATGGCATCCCGCGCCCGGGCCCGGCTGGTAAATTGGCCGGTATCGACAAGATGCTGATCGAGACGTTTGTGGGCCATGGACTGAGTCAGGTGATGCGGGACGGGGCAGAGGGAGGCTTGGTTAGCCGAAACAGCCGGCAAAGCTTGCCAGCAGGCGGTCGGCATAGACGCGTTCGCCCGCATAAAGCCACAGCAGGGCCGCCAGAGCGATCAAACCGGACGCACCGGCTGTCAGACCCATGAAAAGTGGCAGGCGCATCATCTGCTGTCGAACCCTCAGGAGGACACTGTCGAATTGGCGATCAGCCGCCTCAATTTCTCCAGTGCGGTGTCTTCTTCTTCCCCGTAAGCGATGGTGCCGACAAATTTGTTGTCGCCATTCATCAGATAAACGGCAGCAGAATGGTCCATTGTATAGTCGCTGTCGTCAAGGGGCACTTTCTTGGCATAGACCCGGTACGCCTTGATGATGGTATTGATCTGTTCGCGGGTTCCGGTCAGCGGTGTGATGCGTTTGTCAAACGCCCAGACATAGTCCCGCATGACCTCAGGCGTGTCCCGCTCCGGGTCCACGGTGACAAACGCAAAGTTCAGCTTGTCCGCATCGTCGCCGAGGTCGGCAATCCAGCCTTGCAGTTCTGACAGGGTTGTCGGACAGACATCCGGGCAATAGGTGAAGCCAAAGAAGATCACCAGCGGCTTTCCGGCAAATGTTGCTTGCGTTACCGTTTCGCCATTGCCGTTGACAAGTTCAAACGGGCCGCCAATGGCCTCCAGCGGTTTGATCAGCCCGCCGGTGTCCCTGTCCATCGCGGATTGCTGGTAAACGAGGAGCCCGGACACACCGGCAAGGGCGGCGACCGCCGCCCAAGCCATGTACCGGAAGAGTTTCACACCAGACATTGGTTGTCCTCTTCAAAAGGGTCTCAGTTGTGTTTGTGTTCCATATTGCCGTGATCCATGTCGCCATGGTCCATGTCGCTGTGATCCATATGGCCATGATCCATGGATTTCGCGCCCATCTTGGAAACGTCCAGCTCAATGGTGACTGTGCCGGCCTTTGCAAAGGTCAGCGTCACCGGGACATGGGTGCCTTCCTTGAACGGCTCTTTCAGGCCCATGAACATGATGTGCAGACCACCCGGTTTCAGGGTCACGGTCTCGCCGGCCGGAATGGCAATGCCGTCTTTCAGCGGACGCATTTTCATGACGCCATCGACAACGGCCATTTCATGCAGTTCTACCTTGGCAGCCGTGCCGGAGCTCGCAGACACCAGACGGTCGTCCTCGGAGCCAGTGTTGACGATCTCGACAAACCCGCCGCCAGCTTTGGCATTGGGCGGCGTGGCGCGGGTCCAGGAGTGGGTCAGGGTCAAGTCACCGACCGTCACATCATGCGCGGAGGCGGACAGGGGAAGAAGGGCAAGGGTTGCGGCAAGCGCGAAGGATTTGAAAAGGTTCATCGTATTTCCTCGATCTGTAGTAAAGTTTGGGAATGTCAGATCAAGGTGTGTGGCGGGGCCCGGATGGCCTTGGCAAAGCATGAGCGGGACGGCGACAGCTCTTGGACTGTTCTTGCCCCGCCCGTGTTTGCCAGCCGGGACGTTGCCTCATAAAGCAGCGTGGCCGGGGCAAGACAGGCCCCAAGCGCGCAACCATGGGCGCAGACCGGACCGCATTGGCAACTGGCCGGATCATGGGCTGCAAAGGGGGCCTGTTCAGAGCGTTGGCACAAGCTGGCAAGACCGGAGGCCGTCGCCACCTCCGGGGACACGGCCGTGGCCAGAACCAGCAGGCAAATGCGCAGGAAAAACGCAAGCGCCGCCAAAGCCACAAGGGGATGGCGTTCCTGTCGCAGCAGCTGCATCCGGGTCTCAGACAAAACCATAACGGGCTCTTACGCCGCTTGCGCGCTCCTGTCGAGAGGCGAAAGCGCGCAGCGTGTTCCGATGCGCGACTATGAGGCGGATTTCGCTCCGTCCCGGCCGCGCTCACTATCCTCGTCACCATCCTCATTCTGAGGGGCTTCCGCTTCCAAAGGCGCCTCTGTGCCGGTGAGGGGATCGCTCAGGCCTTCCGGGACCATGCCGTGGTTTCCCCCTTCAGCAGCCTCTTCGGGTGCGGACACTGATGTCTCGTCCGTGTCCTCGTCAGAAGTGCTTTCGAAATTATAGATATCGTCCTCATAGGCGGGGAATTCTTCCGGCGGAATCACATATTCCTCAGCTTCCGCATCGAGCGGTTCGGGCGAAATGACGGTGCCGACCTGGGCTGTAGCCGCATATTCGAAGTCGGTCTTCTCGTCGCCGGTCAGGGCATCGTTCGTGATGACGCGGGTCAGGACAAAGCTGGCCATGAGAAGGCTGACCACACTGATCATGACATAGAGGCCCGACGGGCCGAGCTGCCCCATCAGCAGCGAAGCGGCCAGCGGGCCGATGATGGAGCCAATGCCGAAGGACAAGAGCATGCCGGAGGAGGTCTCGACAAAGTCCTCCTGTGCGGTGTGGTCGAAGGCATGGGCGACGGCGACGGCATAAAGCGGCTGGTTGAACATGCCGACCAGAAACGCGCTCAAAAGGGCGATCTCAAAATGTGTTGGCGAAAAGGTTACGATGGTGAGTGAGGCGGCGGCTGTGGCAATGCCCAGCCCGACCAGAACGAGGCGCCGGTCTATGCGGTCGGACAGCCGCCCGACGGGCCATTGGGATATCATGCCACCTGCGATGATGGCGGCGGCATAATAGGCCGACTGGTTGGTGGACAGCCCGATCTGTGACCCGTAAAGCGGTGACAGGGTGAACACCGCGCCCTGGGAGACGCCGATTAGCAGGATGCCGACAAAAGCCGCAGGGGAATTCTTGTAGAGCTGCACCGGCCGGAACCGGACCAGGGTAATGGGAGCGGGCTGGGTGGCGGTTGTCAGCGACACTGGCATCACCGCAAGGCTGAGGGCAACGGAGGCAACCGCAAAGGGCACAAAGTCGGAAATGCCCATGCTGGCGACGGAGACTTGCCCGAGAACAAGAGCGCCAAAGACGATCACGATATAGACGGACATGATCGTGCCCCGGTTCTCGTTAGTCGCGCTTTCGTTGAGCCAGCTTTCCACGATCATGTAGAACCCGGCAAGGCTGAAGCCGGAAATCACGCGGATGATGAACCAGGCATAGGGATCGATGAAGACCGGATGCAGGATCGCGGCGCCTGACATGAGGGAGACGAGCGCGGCAAAGGTGCGGATATGTCCGGCCCGCATGATCAGCAGCGGTGCGCCCAGGCAGCCCAGCACCAGCCCGACAAAATAGGCCGAAGAAATCGTGCCGATCTCGAAATCCGAAAAATAGAACCTGTCAGCGGCCAGCGGCAGCAGGGTTGTCTGCAGCCCATGCCCGAAAATGAGCAGGGCGACGGACAGAAGAAGCGCGGATACGGAAACGAGTGCCTGAGCCATGATTGCCTCACACGGAAAGCCCAAAAACAAATGCGCCGGTTGCAGCCGACGCATTCTTACCAAAGTCAGAGCATCGTGCCTTCTCAAAAAGGCCACGATTCTTTGACCTGGACGGTTCCGGGCAGCCTTTTCAGGGAAGCCGTTCTGTGTCAATCAGGATTTCCAGCATGACGCATTTGGACTGCCGGATGTCGATTTCGTTTGCGCTCAGAGCCGTTTACGCCCGCTGCGGGGCGCTGAGGCTCTCACTGCCCAGAGCGGTGAATACAGTCTTCAAAATGCCGTCGCAATTCAGTCCGGCACCCGCATACATGGCC
The DNA here is from genome assembly GCF_056161025.1 of Roseibium sp. AWQ4_254. Lineage (NCBI taxonomy): Bacteria > Pseudomonadati > Pseudomonadota > Alphaproteobacteria > Hyphomicrobiales > Stappiaceae > Roseibium > Roseibium sp. AWQ4_254. Next base: position 5,506 of record NZ_JBSWYH010000039.1, on the reverse strand, counting down.
TGCGGCTTGTCCTGATCGATATAGGTGTCGGGCAGGGCAAGCGTGCGCACCTTCAATCCGGCGTCCAGAAGCCCTTCAGAGGCGAGGGCGGTGAGCACATGGCTGCCGAATCCGCCTGCGGAGCCCTCTTCAATGGTCACCAGGACCTCGTGCTCGCGCGCCAGCCGGCGGATCAGATCCAGATCGAGAGGTTTGGCGAAACGGGCATCGGCAACGGTGGTCGGCAGGCCTGCGGCATCAAGCTCATCGGCGGCTGCCAGGCACTCGCCCATGCGCCCGCCGAAGCTCAGAAGGGCAACCTTGGTGCCCTCGCGGCGGATAACGCCCTTGCCGATCTCCAGAACGCTGCCGCGTTCGGGCATGTCGAGCCCGACCCCTTCCCCACGGGGATAGCGGAAGGAAATCGGTCCCTGATCATAGGCAACAGCGGTCGCTACCATGTGGCGCAGCTCAACCTCGTCTGCGGCGGCCATCACGACAAAGCCGGGCAGGCAGGACAGAAAGGCCGTGTCAAAGGCCCCTGCATGGGTCGGCCCGTCCGCCCCGACGAGACCCGCCCGGTCGATCGGGAAGCGCACGGGCAGGCCCTGAATGGCCACATCATGAATGACCTGGTCATAGGCCCGCTGCAGGAAGGTGGAATAGATGGCCGCAAAGGGCTTGAAGCCTTCCGTCGCCATCCCGGCGGCGAAGGTCACCGCATGCTGTTCGGCAATGCCGACATCATAGGTGCGCTCCGGAAAAGCTTCGCCGAAGAGATTGAGGCCCGTCCCGTCCGGCATGGCCGCCGTGATCGCCACGACCTTGTCGTCGTTTTCCGCTTCCTTGATCAGGGAGGTTGCGAAGACATTGGTGTAGCTGGGGGCGTTGGCTTTGGGTTTGGACTGCTTGCCGGTAATGACGTCGAATTTTGCTACGCCATGATACTTGTCTTTGGCGCCTTCCGCTGGGGCATAGCCTTTGCCCTTCTGGGTGACGGCATGGATCAGAACCGGACCTTGATGGGTGTCCCGGACATTTTTCAAAACGGGCAGCAGGTGTTCCAGATTATGGCCGTCCACCGGCCCGACATAATAAAAACCAAGTTCCTCGAACATGGTGCCGCCGGTCCAGAACCCCCGGGCATATTCCTCCGCACGCGCGGCTTTTTCAAAAACCGGCTTTGGCAGGTTCTTGACGATGTTCTTCGCAGCGTCCCGGAAGGTCTTATAGGTCGGGCCGGAGACCAGCTTGGCCAGATACGCGGACATGGCCCCAACAGGCGGGGCGATGGACATGTCATTGTCGTTCAAGATGACAATCAGCCGGGAGCCGAGATGGCCCGCATTGTTCATGGCTTCATAGGCCATGCCTGCCGACATGGCGCCGTCTCCGATCACCGCGATGACATTGTTGTCGCCACCCTGCAGGTCCCGGGCCGCCGCCATGCCGAGGCCTGCGGAAATCGAGGTGGAGGAATGGGCAGCCCCGAAGGGGTCGTAAATGCTTTCGGCCCGTTTGGTGAAGCCGGACAGGCCATTGCCCTGGCGCAGGGTGCGGATGCGGTCCCGCCGTTCGGTCAGGATCTTGTGCGGATAACACTGGTGGCCGACATCCCAGATGATCCGGTCATCGGGTGTGTTGAACACATAGTGGAGCGCGACGGTCAGTTCCACGACCCCCAGGCCGGCCCCCAAATGGCCGCCGGTGACGGAGACGGCATCGACCATTTCCGTGCGAAGCTCGTCGGCGAGCTGCTGCAGCTCTGTTTCTTCCAGCACGCGCAGGTCTTTAGGGGATGTGACCTTGTCGAGGAGAGGGGTATCGGGTTTTGAAGACACTCTGTCGCAGGCTCCACGATTATAAAACTGGCGGGCAGGCATACACCAACCCTTTATAGGGCGCAAATACTGTTGCAGAAATGCGCCAAAGTGTTGCGCCACGCTTGCTGACGCACAGGAGGCGGAGGTCTTCCTACCATGCAGACCGTTCACGTGACGTGCAGATCCGATGCATTTTTGTGCTATTGGGTGTTTTTACAGGCAATCACCCTTTTGGGTGATGCGTCGGCGTCATAACTGGCCTAAAGGTCTAGTTGTGGTCGATGGGGCCACGTGCACAGTGATCAACTTGGGGTCGCGGTTTCGCGACCCTTTTTTTATACGAAGTTTTCCCGAAAAAACGCCGCTAAATTCGAAGAACCGATACGGAATGTCTGGGGTTCAGGGGTTCTGAACGGGAGCTGACGGCAGTCCGCGTTAAAACAGTCCGGACAATTCATGAACAAGTCGTGCCAGCTGAAGTTGTGTGCGCGCGCCGGTCTTGTCGAAGATCCGGCGCAGATGGGTCTTTGCAGTGTTCCGGGTAATCTCGAGCTGCTCAACCGTATCGTTCAGAGTGCCGGTCATGGCCAGATGCCGGGCGAGATGGGCTTCCGACTGGGACAGGTCATAGCGGTCCTGAAGCACTTTCTCGACATGTTCTGGTGTGCCGGGAGGCTGAAAAACCCCCACCATCAGCCAGGGGGGCATGCTCTGGCCCCTGGGAGACGGTGCCACCGTGGCAACGGTAACCCGTTTTAGGCTCTCTTCCGGGTCTTCAATGAATATGGAGGTTTCCGGCCCAATAAAGGTAGGGGCCTCTGCCGTGTCTGTTCCGGGCTCAGCGGCTGGCCTGGCCTGAAAGTGTTTGAGTGTGTCCTGAATGGCGGTGTCGAGCTGCTTGTTCTTCACCACCAGCAGGCCGTCCCGGGCATCAGCAGCCCCTGTCGACAGCAGAGCGTCGAGCCCGTTTGCCGTGTGTCCGAGAATAGCTCTGTCCGGAGTAATCAGAACAGCGCAGCAGGACATGAAGGAAATCAGCAAGCGCTGGATGCTGTTGTTGTCCCGCTCACGCTCCATCTGCAGAAAAATATCGAGGCCGGGAGCGAGGGCGGCCAGAAGTTTTCGGAATGTTTCATTCGCAAGCGGAACGTTAAGCGTCTCCGTGGTGGCTTGCGTAAACACGCACCCGAACAGGAACGTGCTGCTCGCCGTGCGCTTGAGCGGCGCGACGATGGCTGGAAGACTATCGCGCTTGCCAGGGGTGTTCAGAGTCGTACCGGCAAGTCCTGGCCAGTCTCCCGGCAAAGCCCGGAAACTGGCAGCCAAGAGCGGGGCATCGTTCAGCAGGAACCGGAGCGTGCCTTCACCGCCTCCAAGGTTTGGATGGGTCAGAAGCTGACTAAAAGAGACTGGTGTCTCCTCAGCACCAAATTCGCGAACCGGGGTGCCGCCGCTGTCAAACTCGGAAAGAAAAGGTTTGCAAGGGAGACTATCTGCAATCCACTGCAGTATCGCGTTCCAGCCATCAGCTTGAGGCGAGCTTTTCAATACACGTATAAGTAGATTTACTTCGTCCGTTTGGTTGAGTAGCGGCATTCTCTATTGGGTCTATTAAAGATTACATTAAATTTCCTTCGAATTTCGATCATGACTATCAACTCGCTTTTAAAATATCAATAGTACTTTTAACAGGGGGGAAACGTGCAGGGGTGGAGTGTGTTCTTTTGAGCGCACAAGGACAGGTCTTCCGGCTTTCTCGGGGCATTGCCTGATCGGGCACAAACAAGGACATGCGTCCGAATTGCAGCCGGGCACATTCTTGGTTTTCATCTTGAAAAGAGAGCGCGCTGCGGTCCAGGAGAGCCAATCTGTTTTGTCTTTTGCGTTGAAATCTTAGATTTCACACAGCGAAAGGAAAACCCGTTGAAGCGCCGGCTGGTAAAAAGAGAAGTTGCAGATCAGACACTGCGCACAGGGGCCTATTGCGGGTCAAGCTCGGTTGTACCGGCCGCTTCACCGGACTGTCCGAGCTGGATCTTTTCCACTTTTGCCTCGGCCGACTTCAACAGCATATCGCAATGTTTACGCAAGGCATCGCCGCGCTCATACATGTCGATGCTGCGCTCAAGGGGAACGTTACCCTGTTCCAGTTCCCGGACAATCGTCTCCAGTTGCTTCAGAGCGTCTTCGAAGGAAAGCCCGGAAATGTCGTTCGACGCATCGCTCATGGAAAAGGTCCCTGTCTGAAGCCGGACACACCTGTGCCGGGAAGTGTTCCCTAACTTGCGGGCCGTGCGCCATTCGTCAAGGCATGCGCGCGCAGAAAAGGAAGATGATCCCCGGCGTTTTTAACAACTCAGTGTCAGCCGGTCATCAGGGTCATCACATGGGCGGCGGTCGACCGGGCAAGTCCCTCCAGGTCGTAGCCGCCTTCCAGCACCGAGACCAGATTGCCATTGCTGTGCTTGTCCGCCACATCCATCAGGGCGCGGGTGGCCCAGGCGAAATCGGCTTCCAGAAGGTTGAGGCCTCCCAGGGGATCACGGGCATGGGCGTCGAAGCCGGCGGAAATGATCACGAGTTCCGGTGTGAACTCTTCAAGGCGCGGCAGCAACGCAACCTCAAAGGCTTCCTTGAACACCAGCCCGTCATCGCCCGGCGCCAGTGGCACATTGACAATCGTATTGGCGTCACCGGTCTCGGAAGCGGCGCCGGAGCCCGGATAAAGGGGCATCTGGTGGGTAGAGCAATACATCACGCTCGGGTCGTCCCAGAAGATGTCCTGGGTGCCGTTGCCATGATGGACATCAAAATCGACAATGGCCACCCGGCCTATGCCGTGTTTGGCCTGGGCGTAGCGGGCGGCAATGGCCACATTGTTGAAAAAACAGAAGCCCATGGCCCGGTCTTTTTCAGCGTGGTGCCCGGGGGGGCGGGAGGCGGAAAAGGCGTTGTTGACCTTCTTTTCCAGAACCTCGTCCACGCCGCGGCAGGCGCCTCCTGCGCCTCTGAGAGCCGCTTCCCAGGTGCCCGGCGACATGGTCGTGTCCGCATCAACCCGCGTCACGCCTTCTTCCGGAGCCAGCCGGTGCAACTGGTCGACATAGCTCATCGGGTGGGCGCGGGCGATGTCTTCCAGGGCCGCAATGGGGGCAATGTCCCGCGCAACAGACTGGAACTTTTCATGCTCCAGAATGCGGTCGATGGCCCGAAGGCGGTCGGGCCGCTCAGGATGACCAAGCGGTGTCAGATGGTCGAGATAGGTCGGGTGGTGCAATAGGAGCGTGGACACGGGGCGTTTCCGGAAGGTTTTGTCGTTGTAGGATTATAAAATAGTATCTGAGCGTCCGGCAGCCGTCCTGTCAATTGATGATAGGTCCAATCGTTATGGGATATGTCCGGGGGCTTGGAGCCTACCGTGCAGAATTGGGTTGCCCTCTTGCTGTCTGACGTCAGGGATTTGCGCGTAAATGCAGAACCTGATTGGCCTTTCGGAAACCGAACGGGCACCAGACCGACCAGTGATGCACGTCTGGCCCGATACCCCGTATCGACCTGCGACGCACTCCTGGCCGAAGACCCTCAAAGCGCGGTCAAATAGCTCATCATCAATTGCGCTTGGTTGTCTAATTCCGGCCTCACAGTCAAGTCCCAAGCCCTGTTGCCTCCTCACCAGGTCCACGGTTGTCTTCGAAGTCGCTGCC